>NZ_JAJEJT010000001.1:2225538-2543472 GCF_021390645.1 Paraburkholderia flagellata | reverse complement strand
TACAGGCGAGAAAACGTTGCACATGGCGTGGCGTGGCTCAATTACGGCCCGCGACACGAGCCATTGCAGCGCGACCGGACAAGCGCGTCAACGGCGCCGCGCCGCTGTTCAGGCGCTAGAATGCACGCATCATCATTCATTCCCGCGGCGCGGCGCAGCGTCGCCGCCCGGCCAACATTACGATGCGCATACTGCTAGTCGAAGATGACCGCATGATCGCCGAGGGCGTGCGCAAGGCGCTGCGCGGCGAGGGCTTTGCGGTCGACTGGGTCGAAGACGGCGACGCCGCGCTCTCGGCCGCGAGCGCGGATTCTTACGATCTCATGCTGCTCGATCTGGGTTTGCCGCGCCGTGACGGCCTCGACGTGCTGCGCACACTGCGCGCACGCGGCGCGGCGCTGCCCGTGCTGATCCTGACCGCGCGCGACGCCGTAGCCGACCGTGTGAAGGGTCTCGACGCCGGCGCGGACGACTACCTCATCAAGCCCTTCGATCTCGACGAACTGGGCGCACGCATGCGCGCGCTGATCCGCCGCCAGTCGGGCCGCAGTGATTCGACCATCCGCCACGGCGCGCTCACGCTCGATCCGGCCTCGCATCAGGTTACGCAAGACGGCTCGCCCGTTGCGCTCTCGGCCCGCGAATTCGCGCTGCTCGAAGCGCTGCTCGCGCGTCCGGGCGCGGTGCTCTCGAAAACCCAGCTCGAAGAGAAGATGTACGGCTGGGGCGAGGAGATCGGCAGCAATACCGTCGAGGTCTATATTCACGCGCTGCGCAAGAAGCTCGGGGCCGATCTGATCCGCAACGTGCGCGGCCTCGGCTACATGATCGCCAAAGACGCATGACGCGAGAAGCAAGGCGCGGCCTTGCATGGGACCGGAGTAAGCGCTAAAGCGCTAACTCCGGATCGACAAGGAGACCTGCTTAGCCGATGAGTTCCATCCGACGACAACTGCTGTTGTGGCTGCTCGCGATTGTCGTCGCGGGCGTGGGGCTCGCGGGCTGGCTTATCTATCGCCAGGCGCTCGCCGAGGCCAACGAACTGTTCGACTACCAGTTGCAGGAAATCGCCGAGGCGCTGCCCTCCGAGCCGTTCAACGAGATCCTCAGTTCGCGCGATACCGGCGACGAAGGCATCGTGCTGCAGATCTGGAATCGCAACGGCGTGCTCATGTACTACTCGCATCCGCGCGCGCCGCTCGCGCCGCGCGCGGAACTGGGCTTTTCGACAGAGCGAACAGATCGTGGCGACTGGCGCGTGTACGGTGCAATCGTCGGCGACAATGTCGTGCAACTCGCGCAGCCCGTTTCCGTGCGCAACCGGCTCGCCGCGAACGTCGCATTGCGCACGCTCTGGCCGCTCATCGTGGTGCTGCCGTTTCTCGGCATCGCCGTCTGGATCATGGTGGGGCGCGGGCTCAGGCCGCTCTCGCGCGTGGCGCGCGCGCTCGACACGCGTCATCCCGAAGCGCTCGACCCGCTGCCCGAAGAGCGTCTGCCGCGCGAAGTCACGCCGCTCGTGCACGCGCTGAACGCATTGCTCGAACGCCTCGCGCAGGCAATCGACACGCAAAAGGCCTTCGTCGCGGACGCCGCGCACGAGTTGCGCACGCCGCTGGCGGCCGTGCAGATCCAGGCGCAACTCGTTGCGCGCGCAAAGGATGATGAAACGCGCCGCGAAGCGCTCGGCGATCTTCAGGCAGGTGTGACGCGCGCCACGCGTCTTGCCGAGCAACTGCTCGCGCTTGCGCGCTCCGAACCTGATGGCCATGCGCGCGCGCAGAACGTCGACCTGCATGCACTGCTCGATGATTGCGTGCTCAACTATGCGCCGCTCGCGCAGCAGCGCGGCGTCGATCTCGGTATCGAGGAAAGCGCCGCGGCGAGCGTGCATGGCGACGCCGATGCGCTACGCGTGATGCTCAACAACCTGCTCGACAACGCCACCAAATACACGCCCGCAGGTGGCAGGGTGGACGTGAGCCTCGCCGTCGTGGACGGTCATCCGCGCGTGCGCATCGCGGACAGCGGACCGGGCATCCCGGAAGGCGAACGCGCGCGCGTGTTCGATCGCTTTTATCGCGTGGGCGCGGGCGTGAATCGCGCGCGCACCGATATCGCTGGCACGGGCCTGGGACTCGCTATCGTGCGGCGAATTGCGGATCAGCACGACGCGACCATCACGCTGGGCGATTCGCCCGCCGGCGGGCTGCTCGTGGACGTGCGGTTCTGAGCCATCATCGCCCGAAAATGCCCGCCGCGCGGGCGTTTGCGCGATTTTTGCTATTTCTGCGTAATTAAGACTCCTTTAAGCGACACGGCTTACTCTTCGGTACGTCGTGATGAGTACCCCGCGCAAGGAGTCCGCAATGAATACAAAAGTTCTTTCCCGCAGTACCGTGGCAGCCGCCGTGGTCGTCGCGTTGTCGGCGGGCTACGTAGCAGGGCATCGTGATCTGCCAGCCCCGCAGGTTATCTCGCAGGCACAGGCCGCGGCGATGATGCCCGCCGAAGCCGCAGCCAAGACGGGCATTCCCGACTTCTCGGGTCTCGTGGAAACCTACGGGCCCGCGGTGGTCAACATCAGCGCGAAGCACGTCGTGAAGCAGACGGCGATGCGCAGTGGCGGCAGCGGCGCGCAGCAACTGCCGATCGATCCGAGCGATCCGTTCTACCAGTTCTTCAAGCACTTCTACGGCGGTGCGCCCGGCATGGGCGGCGGCGATAACGGCCCGCAGGCGGACCAGCCGAGCGCGAGCCTCGGCTCGGGCTTCATCGTCAGCGCGGACGGCTACATCCTCACGAACGCGCACGTCGTGGACGGCGCCAACGTCGTGACGGTCAAGCTCACCGACAAGCGCGAATACAAGGCGAAGGTCGTGGGCGCGGACAAGCAGTCGGACGTCGCCGTGCTCAAGATCGACGCGAAGGATCTGCCGACCGTGAAGATCGGCGACCCGCGCCAGAGCAAGGTCGGCCAGTGGGTGGTGGCGATCGGCTCGCCGTACGGCTTCGACAACACCGTGACATCGGGCATCATCAGCGCGAAGTCGCGCTCGCTGCCTGACGAGAACTACACGCCGTTCATCCAGACCGATGTGCCGGTCAACCCCGGCAATTCGGGCGGCCCGCTCTTTAATCTGCAGGGCGAAGTGATCGGCATCAACTCGATGATCTATTCGCAGACGGGCGGCTTCCAGGGCCTTTCGTTCGCAATCCCGATCAATGAGGCGATCAAGGTCAAGGACGAGCTCGTCAAGACCGGTCACGTGAGCCGTGGGCGTCTCGGCGTCGCAGTGCAGTCGATGAACCAGACGCTCGCCAACTCGTTCGGCATGGACAAGCCGCGCGGCGCGCTGGTGAGTTCGGTGGACGCGAGCGGTCCGGCCGCGAAGGCGGGCTTGAAGCCCGGCGACGTGATCCTGTCCGTGAACGGCCAGGCGGTGGACGAATCGTCGGATCTGCCCTCGCTCATCGCGGGCATGAAGCCGGGCACGAAGGCCGATGTTCAGGTGTGGCGCGACAAGAGCACGAAGAACCTCACTGCGACCATCGGCGCGCTGGGCGACGCGAAGGTCGCGTCGAACGACGCACCGCAAGCGCAGTTGCAGGGACGTCTCGGCGTCGCGGTGCGCCAACTCACGCCGGAAGAGAAGAGCAACGGCTCGCTCGATCACGGTCTGCTCGTCGAGCAGGCGGGCGGCGCCGCCGAAAATGCGGGCGTCCAGCCCGGCGACGTGATTCTCGCCGTGAATGGCCGGCCGGTTACGAGCGCCGACCAACTCAAGCAGATGATTTCGAAGGCTGGCAACAGCATTGCGCTCCTGATCCAGCGAGACGACGCACAGATTTTCGTGCCCGTCGATCTCGGCTGATCCCTGCTGCCGCGAATCCGGCTCCGTGCGCCGGATTCGCGGCGAGAGCAGGTTTCATTACGTTGTTCCTGCGCTGCCGCCGTTGGCCTTTGGCCTCGGCGGCAGCGGCGTTTTTGGGCGCACAAAACCGTCCGCGCCCGCTGCTCGGGCATGCGGCTTGCTCAAGCACTACATCGGACAAACTGAAAGGAGCGATCGATGAAGAGTTTCCGCAATTCGCGCCCCGTCCATACCACCGCTTACGCGACGATCCTCGCCGCCACCCTTGCGTTCGGCTACGCAGGCGGCGCAGCGGCGCAGCAAGCCGATGCCTCGGGCACGGTCGGTGGCACGACCACCGACAACACCAGCGCCGGCAACACCAACGGCGGCGGCATGCCGCAAGTCCAGCAGCAGGGCGACGTATCGTACGTCTCCGGCGGCGTGGGTCTTGACGAATCCAAGGCGCTGCTTAGCGCGGAGCGCCAGTGGCCACTGGCGCTGCGGTTCACCCAGCGCAGCGGCGAGTACGTCGCGGACGTGCGCGTGCAGATCACCGACTCGCATGGCGCGAGCGTGCTCGATACGACTTCCCGCGGGCCTTACATGCTCGTCAGGGTGCGCCCGGGCCGCTACAGCGTGCATGTGAGCCACGCAGGCGTCGACAAGACGAGCGCCGTGACGGTGGGCTCGAACGGCAGCGCCCGGGCGGCGTTCATCTGGTAAGCCGCACAGCGGGGCAGGCGCACGTTGGGGCGCTGCCGCACGCGCGCCGCACATAAGATTCACGCAGCCTGGCCAAGTTTGGCCGATAATGAAGCCGAAGGGGGGCCGCGAGCGCTCAGGCGTTGCGCGAGCGTGTGCGCTTGTCGTCGATTCAGCGATCGGCGCCGCGACCGTGGAGTGGCCACCCGTGGAATTGCACGGCACGCGCCATCATGGCTGAGTGCCACGTGAACCGGTGCGGCCTGCCGCCCGGCAAGGGCAGGGCGCCACACGGGCGCCGCCTACCATCAGGGGAGCCGAACATGGCGGTCGAACCGGATGCGGCCCATCGCATCGACCTCGTCGCGAACCGTCACCGCGTGCGCGTGATTCATGGCGGCATCACCATTGCCGACACGCTGCATGCCATCACCCTTTGCGAAACCGGCTACCCCGACGTCTACTACTTTCCGCGCGCCGACGTGAACATGGCGCGACTCGAACGCTCCGGGCGCACCTCGCATTGCCCGTTCAAGGGCGAGGCGACGTATTTCCATTTGCGTACCGAAGACGGGCGCGTCGAAGACGCGGCCTGGAGCTACGAAGCGCCGCTGGATGACGCAAGTAGCATCAAGGGCTATCTGGCGTTCTACGCGACCCGCGTGGACCGGATCGACCAGACCTCTTGAATTGGCGCGGTAGCTTGCAAAGGGGGAGCCGCCATGGAACTGAAAGATGCGCTGAGAATTCCGCTCGAACCCGACGCCGTCTGGGCGGCGTTGCAGGACGTGGCGCTCGTGCGCGCGAGCATGGAGCATTGCGAGTCGTTCAGGCGGCTCGGCCCCGGTGAATACGCGATCACGCTCACGGTGCCGCTTGGGCCGTTGCGCGCACGCTACGAAGTGCGTGCTCACATTGCCAATGACACGGCGCAAGTGCCGCTCACGTCACGTCGTGTGCTGAGCTTTCGCGCCCGCGCGGACGGCATCGGCTCGCTGCGCGGACAGATCGACGTCGCATTGCGCCCGGAAGATCGCGCCCTGGTGAAGGAGCCGGGTACGGGCAAGGACGTGAACACGCGTATCGACTACTCGGTGTGGGCCACGCTTACGGGGCCGCTGTCCGAGTTGCCGCCGCGCCAGATCGAAAACGCCCTCCACGAACTCGCCGACGACTTCTTCACGGAGTTCTGCGCCGTGGTCGCGGCCAAGCACGGCCAGGCGCCCAACCGCGTGGCGGGCGACCAGCCGCGCCGGCAACACGTATTCCTGCGGCCGATCAACCTCGCCGGTTTCGCCCGGCGCGCGCATATCCTGCCGCAGCACCATGCGGGCGGGACGCTCTCCGGCCGCGCGGCAAGCACGCTGCATCACGAGCCGCCGCAGCACGCCATGCCGTACTGGGCGTGGGCTGCGATGATCTTTTTCGTCGCGTTGCTGCTTTATGCGGCGCGCTGGTTTACCGCGACCTGAATTCGGCGGCGGGCGGCGCGTGCGAGTTGCGCCGCCCATCGAACCCCTCAAGCCCCCCGAAACTCCCGCCGCCACGCCGACGGCGAAATCCTGAACGCCTCCACGAAATGCTGACGCAGCGATGCGGCCGAGCCAAAGCCCGCGCGCTGGGCGATCGCGTCGATCGGATGATCGGTGCTTTCGAGCAATTGCTGCGCGCGTGACAGGCGCTCGCCAAGCAGCCAGGCGCTCACTGTCGACCCCGTCGTCAAACGGAACTGGCGCGTGAAGGTGCGCCGGCTCATTAGCGCACGCTGCGCGAGCGAGTCGAGCGTGTGGGGCGCGTCGAGGTGGGCCCGAATCCAGTCGAGCAGGCCCAGCAGACGGTCGCCGCGCCCGGCTGCCGCGAGCGGCTGCTGCACGTACTGCGCCTGGTTGCCCTGGCGATGCGGCGGCACGACGAGCCGGCGGGCCACATAGTTCGCGGCGTTCGAGCCGCACAGGCGCCGCATGAGATGCAGGCAGCAGTCGAGGCCCGCCGCCGTGCCCGCCGAAGTTAGCAGGTCGCCGTCGTCGATATAGAGCACGCCGGGATCGAAGCGCACGGCAGGAAAGCGCTGCGCGAAATCGTCGGCGGCGGCCCAGTGTGTGGTGCCCGGGCGGCCATCCAGCAGGCCCGCATGCGCGAGCACATAGGCGCCGAGGCATAGCCCGACGAGGATCGCGCCGCTCGCGTGCGCTTCGCGCAGCGCCTCGCAAAGCGCGGCGCTCGGCGCTTCGTGGGTGTCGCGCCAACTCGGCACGACGATCACGTCCGCGCCGCGCAGCCCTTCGAGACCTTGCGGCGTGCCGATCGTAAAGCCTGCCGTGGTCGTGAGCGTGCCGGGCTCCGCCGCGCAGACGGCGAGTTCGAACGGCGGCACGCCGCCTTCGCTGCGGTCCTCGCCGAACACGACGCAAGGCACGGAAAGATGGAACGGACTGATGCGATCGAAGGCGATCACGGCGACGCGCAGTGGGGCGGGCGAAGGAGTCTGACGAGAAGGAGTGGCCATGACGGGTGCCGAGGAGGAATGGCCCGATTCTAGCGAAAGTTGTCATTCGGGCCACTGTCGCGGGTGCGGGCTCAGCGCCACAATCCCGCCATCGACTTTGCGTCTTCGGACCGGTCGGTTTCTTTCAACCCCAGGAGGCATGGCCATGTCCGCGAATCCGCGCCGGGCGCTCGTCGTCATCGACGTGCAGAACGAGTATGTCAGCGGCGATCTGCCGATCGAATTTCCCCCCATCGAGACGTCGCTCGCCAACATCGGCCGCGCGATGGACGCCGCGCGCGCGGCCGGCGTGCCGGTCGTGGTGGTGCAGAACTTCGCGCCGGCGGACTCGCCGCTCTTCGCGCGCGGCAGCGTGGGCGCAGAGTTGCATCCGGTCGTGGCCTCGCGCGAGCGCGATCACTACGTCGAAAAATCGTTGCCAAGCGCGTTCGCGGGCACCGATCTGAAAGCCTGGCTGGCCGAACGCGGCGTTGACACACTCACGGTGGCCGGCTACATGACGCACAACTGCGACGCTTCGACGGTGTTCGAGGCGACCCACGCAGGCCTCACCGTGGAGTTTCTCGCCGACGCGACGGGTTCGGTGCCGTATACGAACGAGGCGGGAACGGCTAGCGCCGAGGACATCCACCGCGCGTTCAGCGTGGTGATGCACACGCGCTTCGCGGCGGTCGTGACTACCGATGCCTGGCTTGCCGCCGTCAAGGCAGGCGTGCCGCTCGCGCGCGACAACATCTACGCGTCGAATCAGCGGGCCCGCGCGAACCGCGTGCCGGCCTGAGAGGGCCAGAAAAAGGCGGCCTCGTCAGCACAGGCCGCCTTCATCGATCCGGGCGCTGCGCGCGCAGCACTCAGGCGCCCGACTCGCTCGCGCCCATGCGCAGCGAAGGGCTGTAGCGCAGCGCGTCGAGCATCGCGTCGACGTGCCGTTCGGCGTTGCTCGCCACGTCGAACACGTCAGGCAGGATCGCCATGTCGCGCAGCGCGCCGCCAATGAACGAATGGAGCACGCGCGAGGCGCGCTTGGGGTCGAGGTCGGTGGGCAACTGGCCCTTCGACATCGCATTGCGCAGCCCTTGCTCGATGCTCGCCAGGCCCTCGCGCATGTCGGTCTGATGGCGCGCCATCACCGGCCCCATCTCCTCGACGAACTCACACTTCAGGAACAGGATTTCGAACACGCGGCGGCGGCGCACGTCGGTTGCCGTATTGCGCAGACACAGAATGCAGAGGTCGCGCATGCGTCCGAGCGGGTCGGGCTCACCCGGATCCGTCGATGCGACCTTCAGTTCGTCTAGCGGCAGGACCACCCGGTCGAACATGGCCGTGAACAGGTCGCCCTTATTCTCGAAATGCCAATAAATCGCGCCGCGCGTCACGCCCGCGGTCTGGGCGATGTCGGCCAGCGAAGTGCGCGACACGCCCTTTTCGTAAAAGACGTGTTCGGCGGCGTCGAGGATCCGGTTGCGCGTCTCCAGCGCTTCCTCTTTCGTTCGGCGGACCATGTTTTGAAGTCAGTGTGTTGCTGTGGGTTGCGGATGAAAAAATGTATTTGGGGTGCGAACCGTAATGTATTGATTTGTAATATGGACGACAGGCGCAGATCGCACCTGCAGCATCACTCAACGGTTACGTAACGTCCTTTTACATTCGTTCGCGAATGTATCTATAATAGCACCCCACCACTTGGGTGCCTCAAGTGGTGATGTCCGGTTAATATCCGTCACTGGCCAAGTGGTCGTAGAAACCCCAATGCGCGACGCCCTGCGGGTGGCGCGCAGCAGTATCACCCGGACGGATGTGCAGACCGGCACGCGCCTTTCTAAAAGAAGTACCGGGTTTATCCGTCAGGTATTTGCCAGATGCTGGCGTGCGTAGTCGTCCTCCTCGTTGCAGGACGCCGCACGCTTTTATTGTCAGTTATAGACAGAGGTCGCTCCATGCGCGTCGAACGGGTTCCATTCCGCCTAATCAGTGTCGCGACGGCTGCCATCGTGCTTGCAGCCTGCGGGCAAAAGCAGTCGGCGCCGCCGCCGCAAACCCCCGAAGTGGGTGTCATTACCGTCCAGCCGACCTCCGTGCCGGTCGTCTCCGAACTTCCCGGCCGCACCAGCGCCTTCCTCGTCGCGCAAGTGCGCGCGCGGGTCGATGGCATCGTCCTGCGCCGCGAGTTCACTGAAGGCGCGATCGTGAAGGCCGGTCAGCGGCTATACAAGATCGACCCTGCGCCGTACATCGCTGCGCTCAACACCGCCAAGGCCACGCTCGCAAAGGCGCAGGCCAACCTCGTCACGCAGAACGCGCTGGTCGCGCGCTACAAGGTGCTGGTGCAGGCCAACGCCGTGAGCAAGCAGGACTACGACAACGCCGTTTCCGCGCAGGGCCAGGCGGCAGCGGACGTCGCTTCCGGCAAGGCCGCCGTCGATACGGCGCAGATCAACCTCGGCTACACCGACGTCGTTTCGCCGGTCACGGGCCAGGTCGGCATCTCGCAGGTCACGCCGGGCGCCTACGTGCAGGCGAGCGCCGCGACGCTCATGTCGACGGTGCAGCAACTCGACCCGATGTACGTGGACGTGACGCAGTCGAGCCTCGATGGTCTGAAGCTGCGCCGCGCGATTCAGGAAGGCCGCCTGTCGACCAACGGCCCGAATGCCGCGAAGGTTTCGGTCGTGCTCGAAGACGGCCGTGTGTACGCGCAGAAGGGCAAGCTCCAGTTCAGCGACGTCACGGTCGATCAGACCACCGGCTCGGTGACGGTTCGCGCGCTCTTCCCGAACGCCGACCGCGTGCTGCTGCCGGGCATGTTCGTGCGCGCGCGCATCGAAGAAGGCATCAACAACAACGCGTTCCTCGTGCCGCAGGTGGGCGTGCAGCACGACCAGAAGGGTCAGCCGTCGGTGCTCGTCGTCGACAAGGACAACAAGGTCGTGCCGCATCCGATCGTCACGTCGGGCACGCAGGGCCAGGACTGGGTCGTGGAGAGCGGCCTGCAGGCAGGCGACCGCGTGATCGTGCAAGGCACCGACAAGGTCAAGCCGGGTGCGCAGGTCAAGCCCGTAGCGGCACAACTGCCGCCGCCGCCGCCGCCGGGCGCGCCTTCGGCCGACATGGCAACCGCTTCGGGCAATGCGAACGCTGCCAGCGCCGCATCCGGGCCCGCAGCGGGTGCAAGCGGTGCCTCGGCTGCGCCTGCCGCCTCCGCAGCGCAATAACCGGGAGCCTGTTTCATGGCAAAGTTCTTTATTGATCGCCCAATTTTTGCATGGGTGATCGCCATCATTCTGATGCTGGCGGGCGTGGCTTCGGTGTTCACGCTGCCGGTCGCGCAGTATCCGACCATCGCGCCGCCTTCCATCCAGATCAGTGCGAACTATCCGGGTGCGTCGGCCAAGACGGTGGAAAACACGGTCACGCAGGTGATCGAGCAGCAGATGAGCGGTCTCGACCACCTGCTGTACATCTCGTCGACTTCCGATGACTCGGGCACGGCCACCATCACGCTGACGTTCGCCGCGGGCACCAACCCGGACATCGCGCAGGTGCAGGTGCAGAACAAGCTGCAGCTCGCCACGCCGATTCTGCCGCAGGTGGTGCAGCAGCTCGGCATCAGCGTCACGAAGTCGAGCAGCAGCTTCCTGCTGGTGCTCGCGTTCGTGTCCGAAGACGGCAGCATGACCAAGTACGACCTCGCGAACTACGTGGCGTCGAACGTGAAGGACCCGATCAGCCGTATCGACGGCGTGGGTACGGTCACGCTCTTCGGCTCGCAGTACGCGATGCGCGTGTGGCTCGATCCAAACAAGCTCACGAACTTCCAGCTAACGCCAACGGACGTCACGGCCGCGATCACCGCACAGAACGTGCAGATCGCGGGCGGTCAGCTCGGCGGCACGCCGGCGGTGGCGGGGCAGTCGTTCCAGGCCACCATCACCGAATCGACGCTGCTGCAGACGCCTGAGCAGTTCGGCAACATCCTGCTGAAGGTGAATCAGGACGGTTCGCAGGTCCGGCTGAAGGACGTGGCGCGTATTGGTCTCGGCGGCGAAAACTACAACTTCGACACGAAGTACAACGGTTCGCCGACGGCCGGCCTCGGTATTCAGCTCGCGACGGGCGCCAACGCGCTGCAGACCGCGAAGCTCGTGCGCCAGAAGATCGACGATCTCTCGAAGTACTTCCCGCACGGCCTCGTCGTGAAGTACCCGTATGACACGACGCCGTTCGTGCGCCTGTCGATCGAGGAAGTGATCAAGACGCTGCTGGAAGGCATCGTGCTGGTGTTCCTCGTGATGTACCTGTTCCTGCAGAACCTGCGCGCGACGCTCATCCCGACGATCGCGGTGCCGGTGGTGCTGCTGGGCACGTTCGCGATCATGGCGGCGGTGGGCTTCTCCATCAACACGCTGTCGATGTTCGGCCTCGTGCTCGCCATTGGCCTGCTGGTGGACGACGCGATCGTGGTCGTGGAGAACGTCGAGCGGGTGATGGTAGAAGAGGGCCTGGGGCCAAAGGAAGCCACACGCAAGGCCATGGGCCAGATCACCGGCGCACTGGTGGGCGTGGCGCTTGTGCTCTCCGCGGTGTTCGTGCCGGTGGCGTTCTCGGGCGGCTCGGTGGGCGCCATCTACCGGCAGTTCTCGCTCACGATCGTGGCGGCGATGGTGCTGTCCGTGCTCGTCGCGCTGATTCTTACGCCGGCGTTGTGCGCGACCATCCTCAAGCCGATCCCGAAGGGCCATCACGAAGAGAAGAAGGGCTTCTTCGGCTGGTTCAACCGCACGTTCGAGACAAGCCGCGACAAGTATCACTCGGGCGTTCACCACGTGATCAAGCGCTCGGGCCGCTGGCTCATCATCTACCTCGCGGTGATCGTCGCGGTTGGCCTGCTGTTCGTGCGCCTGCCGAAGTCGTTCCTGCCCGATGAAGACCAGGGCACGATGTTCGTGATCGTGCAGACGCCCGTGGGCTCGACCCAGGAAACGACGGCGCGCACGCTCGCCAACATCCAGAACTGGCTGCTCAAGGACGAAGGCAGCATCGTCGAGTCGGTGTTCACTGTGAACGGCTTCAGCTTCGCGGGCCGCGGCCAGAACTCGGGTCTCGTGTTCGTGCGGATGAAGGACTACAAGCAGCGTCAGCACGCGGACCAGAAGGTCCAGGCGCTGGTGCGGCGCATGTTCATGCACTACGCGGGCTACAAGGACGCGATGGTGTTCCCGGTGAATCCGCCTTCGATTCCTGAACTCGGCACCGCGTCGGGCTTCGACTTCGAACTGCAGGACCGTGGAGGTCTCGGTCACGAGAAGCTGATGGAAGCGCGCAACATGCTGCTCGGCATGGCGGCGAAGGACCCGACGCTCGCACTCGTGCGCCCGAACGGCCTGAACGACACGCCGCAGTTCACGATCGACATCGACCGTGAAAAGGCCAATGCGCTCGGCGTAACGTCGGCGGCGGTCGACCAGACCTTCTCGATCGCCTGGGCGTCGGCTTACGTGAACAACTTCCTCGATACGGACGGCCGTATCAAGAAGGTGTACGTGATGGCCGATGCGCCGTTCCGCATGACGCCGGAAGACTTGAACCAATGGTATGTGCGCAACAGTGCGGGTGGGATGGCGCCGTTGGGCTCGGTCGCGAACGGCCGCTGGACCTTCGGGTCGCCGAAGCTCGAGCGCTACAACGGTATCTCGGCCGTGGAAATCCAGGGTCAGGCGGGGCAGGGTAAGTCGACCGGCCAGGCCATGACGGCCATGGAGCAGATCGCGACGAAGCTGCCCGCGGGTATCGGCTACGAATGGACGGGTCTGTCGTATCAGGAACGCCAGTCCGGTTCGCAGGCGCCGATTCTGTACGGCATCTCGATCCTCGTCGTGTTCCTGTGTCTCGCGGCGCTGTATGAAAGCTGGTCGATTCCGTTCGCGGTCATCATGGTGGTGCCGCTCGGCGTGCTCGGCGCGCTCCTGGCGGTGACCTTGCGCGGCCTCGAGAACGACGTGTTCTTCCAGGTGGGTCTGTTGACCACCGTGGGTCTATCGGCGAAGAACGCGATTCTGATCGTGGAGTTCGCGCGAGACCTGCAGGCCGAAGGGAAGATGGGACCGATCGAGGCAGCGCTCGAAGCATCGCGACTGCGTCTGCGGCCGATTCTCATGACGTCGATGGCGTTCATTCTCGGCGTGCTGCCGCTCGCGATCAGTAACGGCGCGGGTTCGGCTTCGCAGCACGCCATCGGCACGGGCGTGATCGGCGGGATGATCACGGCAACGTTCCTCGCGATCTTCATGATCCCGATGTTCTTCGTCGTGATTCGCGCGAAGTTCGCCGGCGAGAAGGAAGATGCGGACGTCGCGCTCCAGCACTACGAAGAGCACCACGCGCACGACCATGACCAGGACAACGGCGGCAACGCTGGCGGTCAGGGCGGCACGGGCGGCAACGAAGGTGGTGGCAACGGCGACGGCCCGGGCAAGGAAGGACATTGAGATGCATAAACTATCCGTAATTGCAGTGGCCGCCACCGTCCTCGCGGGTTGCACGATGGAGCCGTGGTACCACCGGCCCGAAGCGCCGGTGTCGCAGAGCTTCCCGCAGGGCGGCGTCTACGCGACGCAGCCGGTCGCTGCGGGCGCGAATGGTCAGAACGGCCAGGCTGCCCCGAGCGCCAACGGCGCGCCGGCGACCGACATCGGCTGGCGCGAGTTCTTCGTCGATCCGCGCCTGCAGCAGCTCGTCGACATCGCGCTGAAGAACAACCGCGACCTGCGCGTCTCGGTGCTCAACGTCGAGGCGGCGCGCGCGCAGTATCAGATCGCGCGCGCCGAGCTGTTCCCGGCGATCAACGGTGTGGCCACGGACACGCGCACGCGCGTGCCCCGTGACCTCCAGACCACACCGAACAATCCGTACAGCGTCTACAACGTGGGCGTGCAAGCGTCGTGGGAACTCGACTTCTGGGGGCGCATCCGCAGCTTGAAGGACCAGGCGTTGGCGCAGTACCTCTCGACGGCGTATGCACGCAAGGCGGCGGAGATCACGCTGGTGTCGGAAGTCGCGGACCAGTACCTGACCATGCTCTCCGACGACGACCTGCTCAAGGTCACGCAGGAAACGCTCAAGACGGCGCAGGACTCGTACGCCATCGCGAAGGCGCAGTTCGAAACGGGCACCGGCACCGAGCTTGACTTGCGCCAGGCGCAAACGGTGGTCGAGAACGCACAGGCCAATTTGCAGGCGCAACTGCGTGCCCGTGCCCAGGCCGAGAACGCGCTCGTGCTGCTGATTGGCGAGCCGCTGCCGGCGGATCTGCCGCAAGGCTTGCCGCTCGACGGCCAGACCCTGCTCAACGACATTCCGGCAGGACTGCCGTCGGACCTGCTCACGCGGCGTCCGGACATCATGCAGGCCGAGGAATCGCTCCTCGCGGCAAACGCCAACATTGGCGCGGCGCGTGCGGCGTTCTTCCCGAAGATCTCGCTCACGGCGGCGTTTGGCACTGAAAGCCTCTCGCTCGGCGGGCTCTTCAAGGCGGGCACGGCGGCGTGGAGTTTCGTGCCGCAGATCACGCTGCCGATCTTCGAAGGCGGCTCGAACGTTGCGAACCTGCAACTCGCGAATGTCGAGAAGCGCATTGAGATCGCGAGCTACGAGAAGTCGATCCAGTCAGCGTTCCGCGAAGTGGCCGACGGCCTGGCTGCACGCGGCACCTACGACGAGGAGATCGCGGCGCTCGAGCGCAGCACCTTCGCGAACCAGCGCTCGCTCACGCTTTCCGAGCTGCGCTACAGGAACGGTGTGGACAGCTATCTGCCGGTGCTCGCCGCGCAGACGAGCCTCTACACCGCGCAGCAGTCGCTCGTCACGGCGCGCCTCGCGCGGCTGACCAACCTCGTCGATCTGTATCGCGCGTTGGGTGGCGGCTGGATCGAGCACGCGGGCGAGACGCCGCGTGAGCCCGATGCACCGGTCGACTACGGCGCGGCCAGCGCGCCGGTGGCGGCTTCGGCTGCGACGGCCGGGTAACGCGCCAGGCTTCTGGATCAGAAGCGAGAACGCCACGGGAGACCGTGGCGTTTTTTTTTGAGCGTTAGAAGGGCAAGAAGCGGGGCAAGAAGCGGGGCGAAAAGCGGGGCGAAAAGCCGGGCAAAAAAAAGCGCCATGGTTGCCCATGGCGCCGAACCAGCAAAAGACCCCTCCCGCATGTGTGTGTAGATGGACACCTGCGAGCGGGGCACCTCTCGCGTCAACTCAATACGTTCAATTCAATTCGATGAGCTCAATGCGCGGCCGAGCGCGGCATTTCATGGCCCGCATCCGGCGCTTGTTCCGCGGGACGGCCTTCGAGATCGTGCCCAGCGCGGCGGATGGCGCGCTCGGCGGCTTTCTCGCTCTTCGCGCCGTTGAAGATCAGGTTCAGCACCACCGCCGAAACCGAAGCGAGCAGGATGCCGCTATGGAGCAGCGGCGAGAGCGCGGGCGGCAGCTTGGCGAAAAAGTGCGGCGACACCACCGGCACGAGGCCGAAGCCCACGCTCACGGCGACGATGAAGAGGTTGTGCTGGTTCTTCACGAAGTCCACACGCGAGAGCACCTTGATGCCGTTCGCCGCCACCATGCCGAACATCACGATGCCCGCACCGCCCAGCACGAAGGCGGGCACCGAGGCAACCATCTGCGCCATCTTCGGAAAGAGGCCGAGCAGCACGAGAATCACGCCGCCCATCGCGCACACATAGCGGCTTTTCACGCCCGTCACGCCAATGAGGCCGACGTTCTGCGAGAACGACGTATGCGGGAACGAGTTGAAAATTCCGCCGATCAACGTGCCAAGACCGTCCACGCGCAGACCGCGCACGAGTGTGGCCTGATCGACGGGGCGCTCGACCATGTCGCCCACGGCGAGGAACATGCCCGTCGATTCGATGAAGGTCACGAACATCACGATCACCATCGTCGCGATCGGCAGGATGTGGAACTTCGGCATGCCGAAGTGAAACGGCATGACGATGCCGACCCACGGCGCGCTGGCCATCCCTTCGAGATTCACGCGGCCAAGCGCAAGCGCGATGGCAAAGCCCGCGACGATGCCGAGCAACACCGAGATATTGGCGATGAAGCCGCGCCCGAACTTGTTGATGAGCAGGATCAGCATCAGCACGAGCAGCGAGAGGCCGAGGTAGATGGGGTTACCGTAGTCGGGGTTGCCCACGCCGCCGGCGGCCCAGTTGATGCCCACTTCCATGAGCGAGAGGCCGATCACCGCGATCACGGTGCCCACCACCACTGGCGGGAAGAAGCGCAACAGCTTGCCGATCATCGGTGCGATCACGATGCCGATCGCACCCGCCGCGATCGTCGAGCCGAAGATGTCGAGCAGACCGAGCGACGGATTGGTGCCGATGGCGATCATCGGGCCGACCGAGGCGAACGTGCAGCCCATGATCACGGGCAGGCGAATGCCGAAGATCCACAGGCCGAGCGTCTGGATCAGCGTGGCGATGCCGCAGGCGAACAGGTCGGCGCTGATGAGGAAGGCGACCTGGTCCTTGGGCAGCCCGATTGCGCCACCGACGATGAGCGGCACGGCGACCGCGCCTGCGTACATCACGAGCACGTGCTGGATGCCGAGTGTCAGCAACTGGCTGAACGGCAGGCGCTCGTCGCAGGGGTGCACCTGCTTCTGGCCAGACCGCTGGGCGGCCTGGTCCTCAATGCCCTTGGCTTGCATGTCGTCTGTCTCCGTCTCTTCGTTTAAGAATATGGCCTCCAAGGTATGCGGTAAGAAAATATGCAACAAGACCGCTGGGGACTATTCCGTGCTTTCCGGGGGCGATATGCGCCGGTAGCGATAGAGAGACGACATAAGGGCGCGATCAGCGTGCATGGGCCGCGCGCGGCAGCTTGATGGCGGCTTCGGCGAGCGCCGCTTCGAACCCTGCTTGCGGCGACGCAAGGCGCGTACGCCCCTGTTTGCGGCGGTTGAACGCTCTCGCGCGGTGGACGCTGAGGCGCGGGCGTGGCGGCACGACGCCCATAACGAACGTGTGTGGGCGCATCGAGCGCAGACCGGCCAAGACCAGCGGGCTATGTCACATATGGCTGCGTCGTTATGAACTCTATTTCGAATGCGGCATGTGAGCCATTTTGCATCGCGCGCACGCCCGCCGGGTTAACCCGCGAATGTGTGGTTTTTGCATCGAAATCGGCGGTGTTGCGCGCGGGTTCGAGGCACGTTTGAAAACCCTGCTTAACGTGCATTCCGCACCGTGCTTCTCGCCGCGCGTTGCGCCGGTATGATGGCTTTTCCCTTCCTCGCACACCTCGCACACCGTTTCCCATGAGCCCATCGCAGACGCGTTTTCTTGGCATCGACCTCGGCACCGGTTCCCTCAAGCTAGGCATCATCGATGGCGACGGCGTCGAGCGTGCCGCCGCGAGCGTGGCGTACGCGCTCGAAACGCCGCAGCCCGGCTGGGCCGAGATCGCCGTGGATCGCTGGTGGGACGCGCTCGTCACGGCCTGCGCGCGACTGCCTGAGAGCGAGCGCGCCGCAGTGCGTGCCATCGGCTTCTCCGGGCAGATGCATGGCGTCGTGCTCACCGACGAAGCGGGCCGCGCGCTGCGCCCCGCGATGCTCTGGCCCGACACGCGTGCGCATGCGCTGCTCGATGCGTGGCCCGACGACCCAGAGCATCCGCAGCCCAATCCCGTTGCGCCCGGCATGGCGGGGCCGCTGCTGCGTTGGGTCCTGCAGCACGAGCCGCAAGTCGCACAAGCCGCGCGCTGGGCGCTGCAGCCGAAAGACTGGCTGCGCGTGGCGCTGGGTGGCGCGCTCAAGGCCGATCCCTCGGACGCGTGCGCGACCGCGCTTGCCGCGCCCGATGGCGCGTGGGATTTCGCGCTGATCGAGCGGCTGGGATTGCCGGCGCGCTGGTTTGCGCCGCTGGCCGCATCGCATGAAGCAAGCGGTGCGCTAAGCGCAGCCGCCGCGCAAGCGCTCGGGCTGCCCGCCGGCATCGTGCTCGCGACGGGCGCGGGCGACACGCCTTGCGCCGCGTTCGGCAGCGGTCTGGCCGACGAAGGCGACGCGCTCCTCACCACGGGCACCGGCGGCCAGATCGTCGTGACCGCGCGCAGCGAGCCACCCACGCGGCGCGGGCTGCATCGCTACCGCTCGGCCACGGGCGGCTGGTACACCATGGCCGCCATGCAGAACGTGGGCGTGGCCCTCGAAGCAGCACGCGGCTGGCTGGCCTACGACTGGGCTTCGGCTTATGCGGACGCGTTCGCCGTGTCGCCTTCGGCGACGCTTGCATTCCTGCCTTACCTGAGCGGAGAACGCTCGCCGTGGCTCGACCCTGCGGCGCGCGGCGGCTGGCTGGGCGCTTCTCTTGGCGACTCGCGCGGCACGCTCATGCGCGCGGCGTTCGAGGGCGTGGCATTCGCATTGCGTGCGGGTCTCGACGCCGTGCGCAGCACACACGCAGTTGCCGACGCAGTTGCCAATGAAGCCACGCGAGATGCGCGCAGTGTGCGCACGCTCAAGCTCGCGGGCGGCGGCTCGGTGGACGCGCGCTGGCGTCAGATGCTCGCCGACACGCTCGACGCGGACCTCTACGCGATCGACTGCCCGAACGCAGCGGCGCGCGGAGCGGCGATGCTCGGCGGCCTCGCGTGCGGGCACTGGCGCATGAGCGACCTCGCGGCGCTCGCGCCGGCCGCGACGCAAGTGGCGTCGCCGCGTGAGGACGCCGCGCTCACGCAGCGCTATGCGCGCTTCATCGATCTGTATGGCCGCGTTCGAACCTGGTTCCCACCGGCATCGTGATGAGGCGTATCGACATCATCGCGAGGCGTAAAAGCAAAAAGGCGTTGTCCCGCGAAGGGCAACGCCTTTTTTATGCGCGCACAACGTTCTAGCGACGCCCGATCAGACTCGCGCCGTAGACGAGCGCGGCGAGCGCGGTGATCCAGAAGCTGGTGGGCCAGTCGGTGTAGAACGCGAGCGTGACGCCGAGCCACGCTTGCACGAGCGCGAGCAGCGCGGCCAGAACGAGGCCGGTGGAAAGGCGCGTGGTGAGATTTTGCGCGGCGGCGGCCGGACCGACCATCAGCGTAAAGACGAGCAGCACGCCGACGATTTGCGTGCACGCGGCCACCGCGAGCGCGGCGATGGCGAGGAACAGCATCGAAACCGCGCGCAGCGACACGCCCTTCGCTTCGGCGAGTTCGGGCTGCAGCGAGGCGAACAGCAGCGGCCGCATGATGGCGGCCAGCGCCGCGAGGCTCGCCACGGCGAGCGCGGCGAGCACGCCGAGCGTCTCGCGGTTCACGCCCAGCACGTTGCCGAACAGCAGCGCCGTGACCTGCGTCGCATACGACGTGAAAAAGTGCAGAAACAGCAGGCCGAAGCCGAGCGCGAGCGAAAGAATCACGCCGATGGCCACATCGCGGCCCGCGAGCTTTTCGCCGAGCGCACCCATCGAAACACCCGCGGCGAGCGTGAAGCCCACCATGCCCCACATCGGCGAAACACCCAGCAGCACGGCACCCGTGGCGCCCGTGAAGCCCACGTGCGAAAGCGCGTGGCCCGCGAAGGTCTGGCCGCGCATCACGAGGAAATAGCCCACCACGCCCGCGAGCACCGCGACGATGCCCGACGCCGCGAAGGCGTTCACCATGAAATCGTATTCAAGCATCGTGCGTGTGGCCGTGTGTGTTGTCGTTGTTGCTGCCGTGACCATGGCCGTGCGCGTGGCCGTGGCCGCCGTGGTCATGGCCATGGTCGTGCTCATGCTCGTGGTCGTGCTTTTCGACCTCCACGTCGCCCGACATCACGAAGATGCGGCCCTTCATGCGGATCACGTCGATAGGCGAGCCGTAGAGACGGGAGAGCACGGGCGCGGTGATGACTTCATCCACGCTGCCGAGCGCGGCCACGCCGTTGCCGAGATAGAGCACGCGATCGAGCGCGTTGAGCAGCGGATTGAGTTCGTGTGCGGAGAACAGCACCGCAATGCCAAGCTCGCGCTGCACGCGGCGCACGAGTTCGACCACGCCGCGCTGATGGTGCGGATCGAGGCTGATGAGCGGCTCGTCGAGCAGCAGCAGCTTCGGGTCGCCGAGCAGGCATTGCGCGAGCAGCAGGCGCTGGCGCTCGCCGCCCGATAGCTCCGAAAGCGGGCGATCCGCAAGCGCGGTCGCACCCACGAGATCGAGCACGCGTGCGACGTCGGCGCGCGTTGCGGCGTCGGAGCGCGGCAGGCCCCAGCGGTGGCCGTCGGCGGCCATCGCCACGAAGTCGCGGCCGCGCACGCGGCGGCTCGCGAGCGCCGTGCGCGTTTGCGGCATGTAGCCGATCTTCGCGTTGCCGCGCGCGACCGGCTCGCCCAGCACGCGAATCGCGCCGTGCGAGGCCGGCACGAGGCCGAGGATGGCTCGCATGAGCGTGGTCTTGCCCGCGCCGTTCGGCCCGAGCACACCGATGAATTCACCCTGGTTCACCGCGAAGTTCGCGTCGCGCAGGATCGTGCGGTCGCCAAGCGAGAGCGTCACGCCCGCGAGTGTGAGCACAGGCGTGGGCGCGCGGTGCGCGCCGTTGTGCTGTGCATGGTGTTGTGAAGCGATATCGGTGGGCGAAGGGCCGGCCCCGGTCATGACATCTGTCCTTGCTGAATACGGTTAGTGTTGCCCGGGTGTCCCCGCTGCGAGCGCCTTGTCGAGCGAGTCGAGCTGCACGAGCATCCATTGCTGGAAGTTCACGCCAGCCGGCTGTGTCTCGGTCACGCTCACGGACGGCACCTTCGACTGCTTCGCCAGCGCCAGCATGCGCCGCGTGAGCGCCTCAGTCG
This sequence comes from Paraburkholderia flagellata, assembly GCF_021390645.1. Taxonomy (GTDB): domain Bacteria; phylum Pseudomonadota; class Gammaproteobacteria; order Burkholderiales; family Burkholderiaceae; genus Paraburkholderia; species Paraburkholderia flagellata. The sequence continues at coordinate 2,522,554 of NZ_JAJEJT010000001.1, read as the reverse complement.
CCTGGCTGTTGTAGATCAGCACACGCACGCGGCGCTCGCGCAGGTCGCGCTCGAACGCGGCGATGTCCGACGCGCTTGCCTCGGTGTCGTTCATCGTCGCGAGCTGGAAGCGCAGGTTGCGCATGTCGAGGCCGATCGCATCCGACATATAGCCGAACACCGGCTCCGTCGCCGTGACGGGCTGCCCCAGGTAGCGCGCGCGCAGCGCCGCGACCTTGGCGTCGACCGGTTGCAGCGAGGCGAGGAACGTTGCCAGGTTGGCATCGTACACGCTCTTGTGCGCGGGGTCCGCTGCGCCGAGCGCGGCGCTCACGGCGCGCGCCACTGCGGGCATGGTCTTCGGGTCGTACCAGAGGTGCGGATTGTCGCCCGCTTTCTTGCCGACGAGGTCTGCAGCGATGATCGTCGTGCGGTTGTTTGCGCTCTTCCCACCGCCCGTCGCGCCGAGCAGCTTCGTCATCCACGGGTCGTAGTCGGCGCCGTTATAGACAACTACGCGCGCATTCTGGAGCGCGCGGGCGGTCTTCGGGCTCGCTTCGAAGAGGTGCGGGTCCTGGTCGGGGTTGCTCAGGATGCTCGTCACATCCACGTAATTGCCGCCGATCTGCTTGACGACGTCGCCGTAGAAGTTTTCCGCAGCAACGACAGCAATGGCGGCACTGCCAGCCTGCTGCGCCGCCATGGCCGCGCTCGCGCCGCCGAACGCGGTGCCCAGCGCGAGCGCGAGCCCGGCCGCGAAGCGCGCGAGCGCGAAGCCCCGGCGCGTACCTGCAATAGCAGGGCGTGGCGTGCTGGTCGCGTGGGTCAACGTGATCATGGTTCTATCCTTGTTGATAAGGGAGCCTGAAAGCGGAAGCGGGAGCGTCAGTCTCGCGAAGGCGAGATGATATAACGTATCACTTCACTTGGCGAGTCAGCTCGCCATCCGGTCAAGGGGCCGGATCCGCGGGCCGCAGCCAGCCGAGGCTTGCGCGTCGCACCATCGAAATGTCGTCCGATCGCGTTTGTTCGCCTTGACAGTCTCCGACTCGTATCCGATCATTCGATCAACGACAGAGCAAATGCTCACATGTCGGGCGATCGCTCAGATGCTCCCTCGGAGTGCCTGCCGGGCGCGCCCCGCACGAACGAAAATTGGAGACAACCTGTGGCACACACCGCGACCCCAGCGGCAGGACGTTTGCAGGACAAGGTAGCCGTGCTGACCGGCGCGGCGAGCGGCATTGGCGAGGCGGTCGCGCAGCGCTACCTGGACGAAGGCGCGCGCTGCGTGCTCGTCGACGTGAAGCCCGCCGAGTCCGTCGCTCCAACGCTCGCCGCTGCGTACCCCGAGCGCGTGCTCGCGATTTCCGCTGACGTCACCCGCCGCGAGGACATCGAGCGCATCGTGCTCAGCGCGGTCGAGCGGTTTGGCCGCATCGACATCCTCTTCAATAACGCGGCGCTCTTCGACATGCGCCCGCTCCTCGACGAATCCTGGGACGTGTATGACCGCCTCTTCGCGGTGAACGTGAAGGGCATGTTCTTCCTCATGCAGGCCGTGGCGCGCCGCATGGTCGAGCAGGGCCAGGGCGGCAAGATCATCAACATGTCCTCGCAGGCGGGCCGCCGTGGCGAAGCGCTCGTTTCGCACTACTGCGCAACCAAGGCCGCCGTGCTGAGCTACACGCAGTCGGCGGCGCTCGCGCTGGCGCCGCATCGCATCAACGTGAACGGCATCGCGCCGGGCGTGGTCGACACGCCGATGTGGGAGCAGGTCGACGCGCTCTTCGCGCGCTACGAGCATCGCCAGCCCGGCGAAAAGAAGCGCCTCGTGGGCGAGGCCGTGCCGCTCGGGCGCATGGGCTTGCCCGAGGATCTCACGGGCGCAGCGCTCTTTCTCGCTTCTGCCGACGCCGACTACATCACTGCGCAGACGCTCAACGTCGACGGCGGAAACTGGATGAGCTGACCTTTCCCGCAACCTTTGCACAACGCATCACGACAGCAGCATGGCTGCAGCAAGACATAACGCAACGAACAAGGAGACAACGTCATGAAGCCAGCAATGAAGACCGCCGCAAAGTGCCTAAGTCGAGCGGTGAGTGCGGGTGCACTCGTCGCCGCGGCCAGCGCCGCTCACGCGCAGACCGTCACGATCGCCATGTTGAACAACCCGGACATGATCGAGCTGAAGAAGCTCTCGCCGGCGTTCGAAAAGGCCAATCCGGGCATCAAGCTGAACTGGGTGATTCTCGAAGAAAACGTGCTGCGCCAGCGCGCGACCACCGACATCACGACCAACAGCGGCCAGTTCGACGTGATGATGATCGGCACCTACGAGGCGCCGCAATGGGGCAAGCGCGGCTGGATCGTGCCAATGACGAACCTGCCCGCGAGCTACGATCTCGACGACGTGGTGAAGACCGCGCGCGACGGCCTCTCGTACAACGGCACGCTCTACGCGCTGCCGTTCTACGTCGAAAGCTCGATGACGTATTACCGCAAGGACCTGTTCGACAAGAAGGGCCTCAAGATGCCCGAGCAGCCGACTTATGACCAGATCCGCGACTTTGCGGACAAGCTCACCGACAAGTCGGCCGGCACGTATGGCATCTGCCTGCGCGGCAAGGCCGGCTGGGGCGAGAACATGGCGTACGTGACGACGGTCGCGAACACCTTCGGTGGCCGCTGGTTCGACGAGAAGTGGCAGGCGCAGCTGACCTCGCCCGAGTGGAAGAAGGCCGTGAACTTCTACGTGGACATGCTGAAGAAGGACGGCCCTCCGGGAGCGAGTTCGAACGGTTTCAACGAGAACCTCACGCTGATGTCCTCGGGCAAGTGCGCAATGTGGATCGACGCCACGGTGGCCGCGGGCATTCTCTACAACAAGCAGCAGTCGCAGGTGGCCGACAAGATCGGCTTCGCGGCCGCGCCGACCGAAGCTACGCCCAATGGCGCGCACTGGCTGTGGTCGTGGGCGCTGGCGGTGCCGAAGTCGTCGAAGTCGCAGGACGCCGCGAAGAAGTTCATCGAATGGGCCACTTCGAAAGAGTATGTGCAGATGGTCGCGCAGGACGAGGGCTGGGCTTCGGTGCCGTCGGGTACGCGGATTTCGACGTACCAGAATCCCGAGTACAAGAAGGCCGCGCCGTTCTCGGACTTCGTGCTGAAGGCGATCCAGACCGCCGATCCGACCCATCCGACCGCGAAGCCGGTGCCCTACACGGGTATCCAGTTCGTCGGGATTCCTGAGTTCCAGTCGTTCGGTACTGTCGTGGGCCAGAGCATTGCGGGCGCGGTGGCCGGGCAGATGAGCGTCGATCAGGCTCTCACTGCGGGTAACGCCGCTGCCAACCGCGCCGTGGCGCAAGCCGGGTATCAGAAGTAAGCGCAAGAAGTAAGGCTGCGATGTTCGAGCAGCCAGCGTAGCAGCGCGAGCGCGCGCCGGGCCACCCGGCGCGGCGCGCACCCTCGCGAAGCCGATGCCGCGCCTGCGCCTGAGCAGGCGCGCAACCGAGAAGGGTGGTCCTCATGCGTCATCTCCATCTCCCCATGCCTATATTCAATCGAGCGCGCACGCCACAGAAACCGCAGCACGTCGAATCGCGCCGCTCGGCGTCGCGCTGGCTCGTGTCGCCGTCCGTCGCGGTGCTGCTCCTGTGGATGACGATCCCGCTCGCGATGACGATCTGGTATTCGTTCACGCGATACAACCTGCTGAACCCCGACCTCAAGGGATTCGCGGGCTTCGACAACTACAGGTTCCTCGCCACAGATCCCTCGTTCGTGCCGTCGATCGTGCACACCATCGAGTTGATCGTGGCGGTGCTCGTGATCACCGTGGTCGGCGGCGTGCTGATGGCGGTGCTGTTCGATCGCAAGTTCATTGGCCAGGGCGTGGCGCGCCTCTTTGCCATCGCGCCGTTCTTCGTGATGCCCACGGTGAGCGCGCTGATCTGGAAGAACATGATCCTGCATCCGGTGTACGGTCTCGTGGCGATTGCGATGCGCGCCATGGGCATGACGCCGATCGACTGGTTCGCCGTCTATCCGCTCACCGCAGTCATCATGATCGTGGCCTGGCAATGGCTGCCGTTCGCGTTCCTCATTCTCTTCACGGCGATCCAGTCGCTCGACCAGGAGCAGAAGGAAGCCGCGAAGATCGACGGCGCGGGCCCCATCGCCTTGTTCTTCTACATCACGCTGCCGCACCTGCGGCGCGCGATTGCCGTTGTCGTGATGATGGAATCCATCTTTCTGCTCTCGATCTTCGCCGAGATCTACACGACCACAGGCGGCGGTCCCGGCAACGCGACCACCAACCTCACTTACCTGATCTACTCGATGGGCCTGCAGCAATTTGACGTGGGCATCGCTTCTGCTGGCGGCATTCTCGCCGTCGTGCTTGCGAACATCGTGTCGTTCTTCCTCGTGCGCATGCTCGCGCGCAACCTCAAAGGGGAGTACGAAAAATGAGCCAGATTACTGCTACGCCCGCGCAATCGCCCCACGCGGTCAACCGTTCGTCTCCGCTGGAGTTCCTCGGGCGCGTCGTGCCGGGGCTGCTCGCATGGCTGATCGCGATCGCGCTGTTCTTCCCGATCTTCTGGATGACGATCACGGCATTCAAGACCGAGCAGCAGGCCTATGTCCCGACGATCTTCTTCCTGCCGACCCTTGACAGCTTCCGCGAAGTGTTCGCGCGCAGCAACTACTTCGCGTTCGCCTGGAATTCGGTGCTGATTTCGGCGGGCGTGACGATCGCCTGCCTGATCCTCGCCGTGCCCGCGGCCTACTCGATGGCGTTCTTCCCGAACCAGCGCACGCAGAAGGTCCTGCTGTGGATGCTCTCCACGAAGATGATGCCTTCGGTGGGCGTTCTCGTGCCGATCTATCTGCTGTGGAAGAACTCGGGGCTGCTCGACACCGTGTCCGGGCTCGTGATCGTCTATACGCTCATCAACCTGCCGATCGCGGTGTGGATGGCCTACACGTACTTCAACGAGATTCCACGCGACATTCTCGAAGCCGGACGCATGGACGGCGCGGCCACCTGGCAGGAAATCGTCTATCTGCTCATGCCGATGGCGGTGCCGGGCCTCGCTTCCACCGCACTGCTCCTGATCATTCTTTCGTGGAACGAAGCGTTCTGGAGCATCAACCTCTCCAGTTCGAACGCCGCGCCGCTTACCGTGTTCATCGCCTCGTACTCGAGTCCCGAGGGCCTTTTCTGGGCGAAGCTTTCCGCGGCGTCGTTGCTGGCGGTTGCGCCGGTGCTGATCGTCGGCTGGCTTTCGCAGAAGCAGCTGGTACGCGGCCTTACTTTCGGTGCAGTCAAGTAAATGGACCACGCGATGCCCATTCAAGCCCTGATCTGCGACTGCGACGGCGTGCTTATCGACAGCGAAGCCGTGGCGGCCCGCGTGCTGGTGCGCGAACTCGAAGCGCGCTGGCCCGGTGTGGACGCGGCGCCGGTCGTGATGCCGCTGCTCGGCCAACGAATCGAGCGCGTGCTGGGCGGCGCGGGCGAGGCACTCGGGCGCAGCCTGAGCGCAGCAGACGTCGATGTGATTCGCGTGGTCGCGGAGGCGGAGGCGCGTGAGGCACCGCTGTTCCCGGGCGTCGTCGCCGCGCTGGAAGCCGTGGCGCTCACCAAGGCCTGCGCGAGCAACAGCTATACGGCGGTGGTGCGTGAAGTGCTGGCGCGCAACGGGCTCGATCGCTTCTTTGGCGGGCGTGTGTACTGCGCGGATATCGTCGCCAGACCGAAGCCCGCGCCCGATGTGTACCTCGCGGCGGCGCAGGGCATGGACGTCTCGCCCGCCGCGTGCCTCGTGGTCGAGGACAGCGTGACGGGTGTGAGTGCGGCGCGCGCGGCCGGCATGACGGTGCTCGGCTTCGTGGGTGGCACGCACGTGGGCGGCGACGCGCACGCGCACGAGTTGCGCGAAGCGGGTGCAATCGAAATCTTCGACGACATGACCACGCTGCCTGCACGGGTGGCGCAATGGATGAACAAGGCGCAAACGCGTTCAAACTGAACCGACTTAGGCAGATTTAGACAGATACGGAGACATATCATGGCAAGCGTGATTCTCAGAGACGTACTGAAGCGCTACGACGAAAACGAGGTCCTGCGCGACGTGAACCTCGATATCGGCGACGGCGAGTTCGTCGTGTTCGTGGGCCCGAGCGGCTGCGGCAAGACCACGCTCATGCGCATGATCGCGGGGCTGGAGGACATCAGCGGCGGCGACCTGATGATCGACGGCACGCGCATGAACGACGTGCCCCCGGCCAAGCGCGGCATTGCGATGGTGTTTCAGTCGTACGCGCTCTATCCGCACATGACGCTCTACGACAACATGGCGTTTGGCCTGAAGCTCGCGGGCGCGAAGAAGCCCGAGATCGACGCGGCCGTGAAGAACGCCGCGAAGATCCTGCATATCGATCATCTGCTCGACCGCAAGCCCAAGCAGCTTTCGGGCGGCCAGCGCCAGCGCGTGGCGATCGGACGCGCGATCACGCGCAAGCCCAAGGTGTTCCTGTTCGACGAGCCGCTCTCGAACCTCGACGCCGCGCTGCGCGTGAAGATGCGCCTCGAATTCGCGCGTCTGCACGACGAACTCAAGACGACGATGATCTACGTGACGCACGATCAGGTCGAAGCGATGACGCTCGCCGACAAGATCGTCGTGCTCTCCGCGGGCAACGTCGAACAGGTCGGCAGTCCGAACCGTCTGTACCACGCGCCTGCGAATCGCTTCGTGGCGGGTTTCATCGGCTCGCCGAAGATGAACTTCCTCGACGGCACGGTGCAGAGAATCGAGAGCGACGGCATCGTCGTGCGCTACGAAACGGGCGATACGCAGAAGGTGGCGGTCGAGCCGGGCACTGCGCGCGAAGGCGACAAGGTGACGGTGGGCATCCGCCCCGAGCATCTGCACATCATGACGGGCGCAGAAGGCGTGAGCGCGAAGGCGATGACGGTCGAGTCGCTTGGCGACGCGGCTTATCTCTATGCCGAATGCCCGGTTGCGCCCGATGGCCTGATCGCGCGCATTCCGCCGCTGGAGCGCCACGAGCGCGGCGAGGCGTTCAAGGTGGGCTCGACGCCCGATCATTGCCATCTCTTCAACGCGGAGGGCCTCGCGTTCGAGCGTCGCTTCGCGCAGCAACTGGCTGCGTGATTTCACTGGCTTGCTGCACGCACCGCCTCGAAGCGTGAGGCGGTGTTCGTATGGCGAGGTACCTGAGGTTGCCTTTGTTAGCCCGCTTTTAGAGCGGGCTTTTTTTCGCCCTGCGAGGTTTTAGCGTTCGATCGCTGCGCGCGCACACAACTCGTCGGTGACGAGCCCGGAGAGCCAGCCGCCGTTGAGCGCCGCGATCACGGCTTCGCGCTTGCGCGCGCCGCCTGCGAAACCGATGGTCGGGCGGCGCGGCGGCGAATCGAGGTACACGCTCGTCACGCGGCGGCCCGTGGGTGAATCGACGCGCTTGCCGGCCGCGTCGATCGGCAGGCCGAGCATCTCGGCCACGGCGCCCTGGCCCATCAGTTCGCGCACTTCTTCCGAGGTGATGAAGCCGTCCTCGTGCAGCGGGCAATGCTCGCCGATGTTGCCGATGCCCACGAACGCAACATCGGCCTCGCCCGAAAGCGATTCGACGATGCGATAGAGCCGGTGATTGCACCATTGCGCGCGCTCGGCCTCGTTGTCGGCGATGAGCGGCGCGGGCAGCAGGAAGTGCTTGCCGCCCGTTTTCTCGGAGATATGCAGCGCGACGTCGTAGCGGTTCGACGAGCCGTCCTGGGCGATCGCGCCCACCATCGAAACGAGCCGATGCTGCGGCCGCTCCAGTTGCGCGATCTGATCGACGGCTGCCTTGAGCGTACGCCCGCTGCTCACGGCCACCACCATCGGCCGCTCTTCGGTCAGGTAGCGCTCCATCACCTGCGCGCCCGCTACCGCGAGCTTGCGGTCGATTTCTTCGGGCGTGTCGTTGTCCACGGGCACCACTTCGCAGACCGAAAGGCCATAGCGCTTCGAAAGCGCATCGGCGAGCGCGAGACAATCGGCGAGACGGTGATCGACGCGCACGCGAATGAGGTTCTTCTCGACCGCGAACGCGACGAGGCGTTGTGCGACTGGGCGCGACACCTGCAGCTTCTCGGCGATTTCGTTCTGGGTGTTGCCGGCCACGTAGTAGAGCCAGGCGGCGCGGGTCGCGAGATCGAGTTTTTCGGTGGACTTGGGCACGGTGTTGGTCGGAGCGGGATCGGGGCCGAAGTGTACGGCACGATATTGCGTGGCTTACGCGAGGCGTTCGCGCGAGGGCTCGAAGAGCGGGCGCACGTGGCGATATAGCGCGCGGTACGCGGTGAGACGCTCGCGCAGCGCCGCGTGGCGCGAGGCGTTCGGCGTGTACTCGGCCACCACGGGCGGCTTCGTCAGCACCTCGCGCGCGTCGCCACCGGCCGCGAGCCAGCCAAGGCGCGCCGCGCCGAGTGCCGCGCCCGTCTCGCCGCCGCCGTGCTGGCGCGTGGGCGTGTTGAATGCATCCGCAACCAGTTGCGCCCAGTAGCCACTGCGCGCGCCGCCGCCCAGCATCGACAGCGCACCCACTTCGGTGCCTGCGGCCGCGAGGGCGTCGAGACCGTCGGTGAGCGCGAGCGTCACGCCTTCGAGCACGGCGTAGCCGAGCAGTGCGCGGTCGGTCGCGTGCGTCATGCCGAAGAACACGCCCTGCGCATACGGGTCGTTGTGCGGCGTGCGCTCGCCCGAAAGATACGGCAGGAAGAGCGGGGCTTCGGCGAGCGTTTGCGCGCTGAGCTGTTCGACTTCGGCGAGCAACGTGGGCTCGTTCGTGCCCGTGAGCTTGCAGACCCAGCGCAGGCAGCTCGCCGCCGAAAGCACGACGCTCATCTGGTGCCAGCGGTCCGGAATCGCGTGACAGAACGCGTGCACGGCGGAAGCCGGATTGGGCCGGAAGCGGTCGCCCACCACGCAGAGCACGCCCGAGGTGCCGAGCGAGACGAAGCCGTCGCCGGGCTGCGTCGCGCCGATGCCGATGGCGCTCGTTGCGTTGTCACCGCCGCCCGCTGCGACGACTACGTCCTCGCGCAGGCCAAATTCGCGCGCGAGCGCGGGCAGGAGCGTGCCGGAGGGCGCGCTGCCTTCGGCGAGCGCGGGCATTTGCGCGCGCGTCATGTTGCAGGCGTCGAGCAGCGCGTCGGACCAGTCGCGTTTGGCCACATCGAGCCAGAGCGTGCCCGCGGCGTCCGATGGATCGGAGACCTTGCCGCCCGTGAGTTGCAGGCGCAAATAGTCCTTTGGCAGCAGCACGCAGGCCGTTTCGCGGAAGATCTGCGGCTCGTGGCGCGCGACCCATAGCAGCTTCGGCGCGGTGAAGCCCGGCATGGCAAGATTGCCCGCTATGCGATGCAGCTGCGGCGCGCGCGCGGTGAGTTCGGCGCATTCGTCTACCGCGCGCATGTCGTTCCAGAGGATCGCGGGGCGCAATACGGTGTCGTGCGCGTCGAGCAGCACGGCGCCGTGCATCTGTCCGGAAAGGCCGATGCCGCGTACCTGTGTGAATTCATCCGGATGCGCCTCGCGCAGCGCGGCGAGCGCGCGGCGGGTGCCGTCCCACCAGTCGGCGGGATTCTGCTCGGACCAGCGCGGGTGCGCTCGCGAGACGACGAAGGGCGTGCCGGCAGTGCCGATCACGCGGCCGTCGGGCGCGAGCAGCAGGACTTTCACTTCGGAGGTGCCGAGGTCGATGCCGAGATACATAGGCGCGCTGAAGTCGTGATGAGAGTTGCGCTACTTTAGCCGCGCGCCGGGCGCGACGCCATGCGCGCCGACCCTCAGGGCGCGCGTGGCGCGGGTTTGACGGCGCAGGTGATGGATTACGCCGCGGTATGGCTTCAAACGCTGCAACCCCGTGAGGCGAGCCACTGGTCGACGCGCGTGAGCGCGCCGCGTACGGCGCCGCCCAGCGTCGGGTTGCCGGCGAGGCCGCCCCACAGCAGCTTGTCGCCGAGAAACGTCGAGACGGGCTCGCCGCTATCGAACATGCGGTGCACGGCCGCTTCGTCCATCACGCCGTCCTGGTAGCGGTAGGGCAGCGTGCCCCTGTGCCAGCGCTCCAGAAAGCGCAGGAAGAGTGCGGGCAGCATGGCCGTGGCGGCAGGCGTCGCGCCGCTGGCGACGCGTTGCGCGAGCGTGGGCGCAATGAAGCCGGGGATCTTCGAATAGCCGTCGGCGGCCACGCGCTGGTTCGTGTCCTGGATGTACGGATTGCTGAAGCGTTCGAGCACGACGTCGCGATACTTTGCGAGATCGAGCGGGCTGGGCGTGAGGCAGGGAATCACGTCCTCGCTCACGTACTCGCGCGCGAAGGTGCGGATGTCGGCGTCCTGGGTGCCTTCGTGGATGAAGTCGAGCCCGACGAGCGTGCCCGCCCAGGCAATGCAGCTATGCGTGGCGTTGAGGATGCGGATCTTCGCTTCCTCGTAAGGCATCACCGATTCGACCATCTCCGCGCCCGCGCGCTCCCAGGCGGGTCGCCCCGCGCAGAAGTGATCCTCGATCACCCACTGGATGAACGCCTCGCCCATTACGGGGCAGGCGTCGTCCACGCCGGTTGCGGCCTTCACGCGCTCGCGCACGTCGGGCGTGGGGCGCGGCGTGATGCGGTCGACCATGGAGTCGGGGCACGCCGTGTTCGCGTCGAACCAGTCGCGCAGATCCGTCGCACCGCGCAGCGCGAGGAACTCGCGCATGCCCGCGTGAAAGCGCTTGCCGTTGCTGCGCAGGTTGTCGCAGGTCTGCAGCGTCACGGGGCCGCCGTCGCGCGCCATGCGCGCTTCGAGGATCGCGGCGAGCGCACCGTAAATCGTCGTGCGAGCGCCGTTGAGGTCGGCGGCGAGGTCCGGGTTCGCGGTGTCGAGGCGGTCGTGTTCGTCGAGGTAATAGCCGCCTTCGGTCACCGTGAACGCAATGATCTTGCAGTTCGAGTCGGCGCCTGCATCGATCAGGCTCGCGAGATCGGCGGACCACGGCAGCACGCGCGTGATCGAGCGGATCGTTTCGTAGGCGCGCTCGCCCTGCGGCGTGACCGTTTCGAGCGTGTACGCGCCGTTCTGCGCGGCCAGCGCATCCATCACGGCATTCATGTCGGAGCGGATGTTGCCGACGGTGAGCGACCAGGTGGCCTCGTCGGGCTTGCGCATGAGGTTCACGCGATGCAGATACCATGCCTGATGCGCCCGGTGAAACGACCCGGCGCCGATGTGCAGGATCACGTTCGCATTGCTGCGTTCGGTGTTCATTCGGTGTCTCCTAACTCAAAGCGGCCTGGCGGCTCGAGTCTGAGCAATTGCTCTAGTGATGAACGAATGATCGTATCCGGTCGATCGAAAGTCAAGCGGCGAGGGCGGTTTTCGGTGGCGCGCTGCGGCGGGGGATGGCGCGCGTGCGATCGTCGAACGCGCGTCGAGCAAACGTTGCTGGGGATGTTGTGGCGCACAAAGCGCCCGGGGGTAGACGGCAGGGAAAAAGGGGCAGGCGGTTTCAGCCGCCAATCTGCTCCACTGCCGCGACTGCCTGCGCGGTCGCATCTTGCGCGCAGCAATCCACGACGATGCGCTCCGGCATCGCACGCAGCCACGTGAGCTGGCGCTTGCAGAGCTGGCGCGTGGCGAACACGCCCTTGTCGCGCATGGTGTCGTAGTCCACCTCGCCATCGAGGTATTCCCACACCTGGCGGTAGCCGACGCAGCGCATGGACGGCAGGTTGGGATTCAGGTCGCCGCGCGCGCGCAGCGCCTTCACCTCGTCGATGAGACCGCCCGCGAGCATCGCGTCGAAACGCGCTTCGATGCGCGTGTGCAGCACGCCGCGATCGGACGGCTCGAGCGCGACCGGCACGAAGCGATAGCGCGCGGCTTCATCCTCGCGCGTGGACGGCGTGGCGAGCAGCACCGACATCGGCTGCCCGCTCAGCATGAAAATTTCGAGCGCCCGTTGAATGCGCTGCGAGTCGTTCGGAGCGAGGCGCGCAGCCGTGGCCGGATCGACCTGCGCGAGGCGGGCATGCATGGCGGGCCAGCCGTCGCGTGCGGCTTCGGCATCGAGTTGTGCGCGCACGGCGGGATCGGCCGAGGGCAGGTCGTTCAGGCCTTGCGTGAGCGCCTTGTAGTACAGCATCGTCCCGCCCACGAGCAGCGGCACGTTCCCGCGCGCGACGATCTCGCCCGTCACGCGCAGCGCGTCGGCGCGAAAGTCGGCGGCGGAATATGCATCCAGAGGATCGACGATATCGATCAGATGATGCGCGGCGGCAGCGCGCTCCGCGGCGCTCGGCTTCGCGGTGCCGATGTCCATCTCGCGGTACACGAGCGCCGAATCGACGCTCACGATCTCCACCGCGCGAGCGCGCGCTGCCGACTGCGCGGCATACGCGAGCGCAGCCGCCGTCTTGCCCGAGGCCGTGGGGCCGAGCAGGCACGCGACGGGCAACGCATCACCTGTTTGTTTCGTGGACTGCGTCATTGACCGCGCATGAATAGCCGATCGAGATCGGCGAGCGTGAGCTGGTACCAGGTCGGCCGGCCGTGGTTGCACTGGTCGGCGCGCTCGGTCGCTTCCATCTGGCGCAGGAGCGCGTTCATCTCGTCAAGCGTGAGACGCCGGTTCGCGCGCACTGCATGATGGCAGGCGAGCGTGCCGAGCATCTCGTGCTGGCGCTCGGTGAGCACGCGCGAGCCGCCGTACTCGTGCAGATCGGCGAGCACGGCGCGCGCGAGCGCCTGGAGATCGGCGTCCTTGAGGAGCGCGGGCACCGCGCGGATCGCAATCGACGTGGGCGAAAGCACGGCGAGGTCGAAGCCTAGCGCTTCGAGCGTCGCTTTTTCTTCCTCGACGGTGCCCGTTTCGACGGGGTCGGCCGTCATCGAGATCGGGATCAGCAAGGGCTGCACGGCGAGCGAGCGCTCGGCGAGAGCCTGCTTGAACTGCTCGTAGAGAATGCGCTCGTGTGCGGCGTGCATGTCGACGATCACGAGGCCGCGCGCGTTTTGCGCGAGCACGTAGATGCCGTGCACCTGGCCGAGCGCGAAGCCGAGCGGATGGTCCTCACCCGCTTCGAAGGCGGCGTGCGGCACGCTGGCGGCGAATGCGCCGGCTGCGCCGTCTTGCGCCTGCGGCACGGTCGAGCCGTGCGCGGTGCCCGCGCCGACGTCCTTGCGGCCGAACAACGCGTCATACAGCGCGAGCGGCTGCGCGACAGGCAGGCTGCCTTGCGTCATGCGCGACTGGCGCAGCCAGGTGTTGCCGCTGCTCGCGTTGGCGCCGCCTGCGTTTGCAGGGCCAAAGCCGGAAGCGCGCGAGAGGGCGCCACCCGTGCCGCCGCCGAAGCTGCTCGCCACGCTTGCGGTGCCGAACTTGCCGTCCGTGCCAAAGCCGCCCGCTGCGCTGGGCGGAGTGCCTGCGCGCGGGTAGTCGGCCGCGCCCGAAGCCAACCCGACCGAACCACCGAGCACGCCGGCGCCCGGCAACGCGCGTGGCTCGATGAGCGCGGCCGCGTGGCCGCCCGAGGTCGTCTCGGGCGAGGCGCCCGCGTGGCGCGCGAGCGCGCGCTGCACGGCATGGAACACGAACTGGTGAATCGAGCGCGAGTCGCGAAAACGCACCTCGATCTTCGAGGGATGCACGTTCACGTCGACGGCTTCGGGCGGCAGGTCGAGGAATAGCACATACGACGGATAGCGCTCGCCGTGCAGCACGTCCTCATAGGCCGAGCGCACTGCGTGCGTGAGCAGCTTGTCGCGCACGAAGCGGCCGTTCACGAAGAAGTACTGCTGATCGGCGCGGTTGCGGCTCGCCGTGGGCAGACCCGCGCAGCCGTACACGGCGAGCGGCCCGGCGCGCTCGTCGAGCGGCAGGTGCGCCGTGGCGAAGACTTCGCCGAGAATTTTCGAAACTCGCGTGGCGGGATCGCTCGCGTTCCAGTGCTCGACCGCGCGGCCGTTGTGCAGCACCGAGATCGCGACGTCCGGGCGCGCGAGCGCGCTGCGGCGGATCATCTCGAGGCAATGGCCCAGTTCGGTCTGCTCGCTCTTCAGGAACTTGCGGCGCGCGGGCGTATTGAAGTACAGCTCGCGCACTTCGATGGTCGTGCCCTGGCCGCCCGCAGCCGGCGAGATCGCTCCCGTGTGCCCCTCGATCTTCACGGCGTGAGGCGCATCGGCGCTGCGGCTCGTGATCGACATTTCGGCCACCGAGGCGATCGACGCCAGCGCTTCGCCGCGAAACCCGAGCGTCGCGACGCTTTCCAGTTCGGCGAGCGAGCGGATCTTGCTCGTGGCGTGTCGCATGAGCGCGAGCGGCAGCTCGGCTTCGGGAATGCCGCAGCCGTCGTCGGCGATGGAGATGCGCTTCACGCCGCCCTCGTCGAGCAGGATGCGCAGCGTGCTCGCGCCCGCGTCGAGCGCGTTTTCGAGCAGTTCCTTGACGACGGAGGCGGGCCGCTCGACCACTTCGCCCGCGGCGATCTGGCTGATGAGCTGATCGGGCAGTGCCTGGATCGCGCGCGCGGGCTGCGCGGCGCGCGACGCGACGGCGGCGCCGGCCGTGCTGGCGGCGTCGGCGGAATCCGGCACGGCGCCGGTGGGTTCGAAATTCGAAGACATGCGCGCAATTATAGCGAGTCGGCGCGGCGCGACCCGACGCGCATCTGCGCCCCTTAAATCGCCATCTAGCAGCGCTTTGTGCGCGAATTCACCGAACTTGGCGGGAATATTTCGTGACAGCCTGGCACTTTCGGTATCATGGCGCGGTCAATTTTGCTTCTCGCGCAACACAGGGCGAACGCGCTGTTTCAGGGGCGCGGCCCACGTTCAATAAGGGACACTTTTGGATACGCTTCTGCAGTTCGTCAATCTTGTCTTGCACATCGACAAGTTTCTCGGTGTCTTCATCCAGCAATACGGCGGCTGGGTCTACGCGGTGCTGTTCCTGATCGTGTTCTGCGAAACCGGGCTCGTGGTGCTGCCATTCCTGCCAGGCGACTCGCTGCTCTTCATCGGCGGCGCGTTTGCCGCCACGCATGAAATGAATCTCGGCCTGCTGATCGTACTGCTGCTCGTGGCGGCGGTTCTCGGCAATACGGTCAACTATCTGATTGGGCGCGCCATCGGGCCGAAGGTGTTCAACACGCACATTCCCGTGCTCGAACGCTTCCTCGATCGCGCCGCGCTGCAGAAAACGCACGAATTCTACGAGCGGCACGGCGGCAAGACGATCGTGCTCGCGCGCTTCATTCCTGTCGTGCGTACGTTCGCGCCGTTCGTGGCGGGCGTCTCGCAAATGAGCATGCGACGTTTTCAATTCTTCACCATCACGGGCGCGCTGTTCTGGGTGTTGCTGCTCGTGCTGCTCGGCTACTTCTTCGGCAACATTCCGTTCATTCGCCAGTATCTCAACGTGATCGTGCTGGTCGGCATTGGTGCTGCGATCGTGCCGATCCTGATTGGCGGCGTGTGGAAGATGCTGCGCAAGGACTCGCGCGCCGCCGCCGTGCGCAAGCCCAACGGCGGTTGAGCACGCGTCACCTCTACGACGCAACGCAATAAAAAACGGCATCGCCTGTGAAGGCGATGCCGTTTTGCTTTGGCGAGCGCGTCGAGTCAGGCGCGCTATGAGCCCACGCGGCGAATGATCGAGGGCGTTTCGGGCGTCGGGTAGCCCGCGTCCTTGAAGGTCTCGACAATCGCGCGGTTGGTGTCGAAGTAGACCTGCCAGTAGGTGTCGTTGTTCGTGTAGGGCCGCACGGCCAGCAACGGGCCTTCGGGCGTGAACGAGAGGATCTCGACGTCGGGCGCCGGTTCCTGCGAAACGTTCGGAATTTTCGCGATGGCCGCGCGCAGGCGGTTGGCGGCATCGACGGGATCGACACCATTGGCGATCTTCGCGGTCAGTTCGACGCGGCGCACGGGTGTCGCGCTGTAGTTCGAGATGGTGTCCGAGAAGATCTTGTTGTTGCCGACGATGTTGACCACGTTGTCCGGCGAGATGATGGTCGTACCGAAGATGCCGAGTTCCTTCACGGTGCCCGTCACGCCCCCGGCCGTCACGAAGTCGCCCACCTTGAACGGCCGCAGCACCTGCATGAACACGCCCGCAGCGAAATGCGCGAGCAGGCCGCCCCACGCCGTGCCGATGGCGAGGCCAAGACCGGCGAGGAGCGCCGCGAACGAGGTGGTCTGCACGCCGAACACCTGGAGGATCGCGAGGATCAGCATCAGGTTCAGGACGGCGGCGAGTATCGAGCCCAGGTAATGCGCGAGCGTCGGATCGACACGCTCGTTGCGCGAGAGCACCTTGCGCAGCAAACCGGCGACGAGATTGATGGCCCAGCGTCCGATGATCCATAGGACGATCGCCGCGAGGACCTTGGTCCCGAAGTCGATGCCCCGGGTCATGATGAATACGCGGATGGTTTCGAGATCCAAAATGCCCTCGCTTGTGCCGTGGAATTGCCGTTGATCGAGCCGGAAAAGACGTGCAACAGACATTGGCGGGGACTGCGGCGCGCGTTGTGGCTGGCGTCGTCTGTCCCTCGGAGCATTTATATGCGAACTGGAAAAAGCGCGCATCCAACGTGCCCAGCGGCCTCCGTGTTGACCCGGCGCACGGCGTGCGAAGCGCGCGTTCGATTGATGCGGCATGCATGGCTGTTCGGCTGTATCGTTGCGCGATCGACACTGACACCAACCGACACTTATCGACACGAAAAAGGAGGCCCGCCGTGAACCTTCAGAACACCGATCTTCATCTCATCACCGTAAAGCTCGACGAGCTTCGCCCCACGCAGATCACGGTGGGCTTTCGGGAGGTCAACGCCAAGCGCGCGCACTGGCAAACACTCGACAAGAAAGGCCGCACGGCGGCAATCGACTCGCACTGGTTTCCCGCCGTGCTCGGGCCGAAGGCGCGCTACTACGTGGTCGATCACCACCACCTTGGCCGCGCGTGGCTCGAAGAATCGGTGGAGAGCGTGCGGGTGACCGTGCTCAAGGATCTCTCGTGGCTCGAGCCCACCATCTTCTGGCGCATGATGGAGCACAACCAGTGGGTGCATCCGTTCGATGCGGCAGGCGAGCGCTGCGAATTCGACCAGCTGCCGAAGCAGCTTCTCGGGCTTGCGGACGATCCGTATCGCAGCCTCGCGGGCGAGTTGCGCACGTCGGGCGGCTACGCAAAGGACACCACGCCGTTCAGCGAATTCCTGTGGGCCGACTATCTGCGTCGTAAGGTATCCGAAACGCGCTTGCGCAAAGACTTCGACGCGGCGCTCACCGATGCGCTTTCGCACGCACACGACCCCGAGGCGCGTTATTTGCCGGGCTGGTCGGGGGTGGTGCCAGCCGCGGCGGCTGGCGTGCCGGCGGCCGCGCCTGGCAAGGCGGCCAAGGCTCCCAAGGTCAAGAAGAGCTGAAGCGGGCGTCGTGCCTTACATCGGCAGCGTCGATTTGCTGTAGGGAGACGTTTCGATTTCCTGCGCGCCAGCCGGTCCATCGCGCGCCTCGCGTGAATCCTGCCGGCGCGCGTGCCGCGCGATCAGCAGCGCCATCAACGCGGCGAGCGCGTAGGCGAAGGCGCGCTCGGGGAAGGTCTCGCTCGGTTTGTGCGCCTGCCACGGCCCACCGGCGTTGGCGAACACGAGGAAGGTGACTGCCGTGTCGAACGCGAGTGCAATCGCCATCAAGCCGACGAAGATGCGCGTGCCATTGATCGTGAGGTCGGGCCGCGCGCAGACAATGAGCCAGCAGCCCACGCGCACGGCGAAGAGCAAGGCGAGATTCCAGAGTAGAAAGCAGATGAAGTTGACCATGATGCGAAGTGACCGGGCGCGTGACGCAAAGCTCGCGCTGGGTGTTCGTGGCTCGCGGCGGTGCGCATGCCCACGCTCCCGGCGAGCGGTGGCGCGATCCTGGCACGGAGGTCCATCTCGATAAATGCGGGCGGACGAAGGTCGGTGCGCGCGGTCAGCGCCCGTCGCCGTGCGAGCCCGGCGCGACGCGGCTCGCGCGGGTTTGTGAAGCATTGTCAGGCGTGCGCGGGGTTGCGTTCGTGCAACTCGCAGGCGCATCGCTGACGCGCCATCGAGCCGGCGCTGGCCCGCTTACGGCCTTCAGCGCGCGTCCGGCAGCGGCGCTTGCGGCGGCGTGCCTTGCGTCAGGTAGTGGCAGAGCCACTCGCTGGCAGGGCCGCGCGCAGCGTCGGTGCGATGGATCAGCGAGATGTTGTAGCTCACCGAGCGCCGGTCCGCGAGCGCGACGCGCACGAGCCGCCCGGCTTCGAGATCGGCTTCCACGAGATGCTTCGGCATCGACCCCCAGCCCAAGCCCGCGAGCAGTAGCCGGTGCTTGGCGCCGAGATCGCCGAGCTTCCACGCGCGATTGCTGTATACGCCGAAGTTCTGGCCTTCGGTCAGGCGGCTGCGGTCGGTGAGGACCAGCTGCGTGTGCTCGCGCGCGTCCGATATGCGCACGGGATGCTCCGCCTTGGCGAGCGGATGGCAGGGGGCGGCCACGAGCACGAGTTCCACGGTGCCGATGGACTGTGCCTCGATCACATGCGGCCAGTTATGGTTCGGCCCGCTGATGCCCACCGCGCAATCGCCGTCGAGCACGAGCTTGAGCACTCCGCCAAGCGCTTCCATGGTCAGATTCAGGGCGACGGTGGGAAACGTGAACGCGAACGCCTGCAGCGCCTCGACGAGCCGCTGCGACGGAAACATCACGTCGACGGCCAGCGAAACCTCGCCTTCCAGCCCCCTCTGCAGACCGGCCGCCTTGGCGTTAAGCTGACCCATGAGCAGATCGAGGCGGCGCGCGTCGGCGAGGATCGCGCGGCCCGCGGCCGTGAGTTCCGGCTTGCGCTTGCCGCGCTCGAACAGCGCGACGCCCAGCAGCGCCTCGAGATTGGCGATCGTATAGCTGACCACCGACTGGGCGCGGTCGAGCTGGCGCGCCGCCGCCGAGAAGCTGCCGGTTTCGGCGACGGCGATCAGCGCGCGCAGCTGTTCGAGGCTAGGGGAGCGGTCCGAGGTGCGGTCCACGAGGTGCAGTCCTTTTCGATCTATCGAAAAAGTGGATGATAACCATCCATTTTAGACGATTGTTTGAATAGGTTTGGCCGGGTAAAGTGCACACCTCGAATATTGGAGTCGTGCCGATGAAGCCTTCCGTCAAGCCCCCCGGGCGCTATAACGGCGTTGCCATGCTGCTGCACTGGCTGATCGCCGCGTTGATCGTCTGGGGCTTTGCGCTCGGCTGGGTCATGACCGACATTCCCGGCATTACGCCCACCAAGCTGCGCTACTTTTCGTGGCACAAATGGATTGGCGTGACCGTGCTCGCGCTCGTGCTCGTGCGCATTCTCTGGCGCGTCACGCACGCCGCGCCCGCGCTGCCCGCCTCCATGCATGGTTGGGAAAGGCTCGCCGCGCACTTGGGCCACACCGCGCTCTACGTGCTGATGGTTGCGATTCCGGTGACGGGTTACCTGTACAGTTCGGCGGCCGGCATTCAGGTCGTGTACCTCGGCATCTGGCCGCTGCCCGTGCTGATCGGCCCCGACACCGCGCTCAAAGGCGTGCTGCGCGTCGTGCACATCGCGCTGAACTACACCTTGCTCACCGTGGTCGTGCTGCACGTGCTCGCCGTCATCAAGCACCAGTTGATCGATCGCCAGAACATTCTCGCGCGCATGCTGCCGTTCGGCGCGCCGCGCGACTGACTTTGCGGCGCGCACGCGCCGTATCCATTTCACGATGCTTACCACCTTGGACCGACTGCCCATGATCCAGCGTCTTGCCCATACCGCTTCTGTCGTCGCGCTCGGCGCGGCGCTCGCCGCCGGCGCGGCCTTTGCCACGACTTTCGCCACGAACGCCAACGCCGCGGCCGAAGCGGCGAAGAACTCCGTGACCGCCGTGTTCAAGCAGATGAACGTACCTGTCGAAGGGCGCTTCAATCACTTCACAGCCGACGTGCGCTTCGATCCGGCGAACGTCGCGGCATCGAGCGCGAAGCTCGACGTCGAGGTGGCGAGCTTCGACATCGGCGCGCCGGAATACAACACGGAGGTCGCCGGCGACGAGTGGTTCGACGCCTCGCATTTCCCGCATGCGACCTTCGTCTCCACGCAAATCAAGCCGGGCGCGAACGGCGCGTTCACGGTGGCCGGCAAGCTGACCATCAAGGGCAAGACGACCGACGTCGTCGTGCCGGTGCAATACCGCAAGGACGGCACCAACCAGGTGTTCGACGGCACGCTGCCCATCAAGCGTCTCGCGTACGGCATTGGCTCGGGCGAGTGGAAGGACACGTCGATCGTCGCCGACGACGTGCAGATCAAGTTTCACATCGTGTCCGCCGCGCACTGACGCGCGACCGGCATCACTTTTTCACCCAGTTTCTTTCGCACCAGGAATCGATTCATGAAGACCACGATTTTCGCCGCGGCCGTTGCCGCCTCGCTCGCCGCCTTCGTCGCCACGCCCGCGCTCGCGGCCGCTACGACCTACAACCTCGACCCGATGCATACGTATCCGAGCTTCGAAGCCGATCACTTCGGCGGCGTCTCGGTGTGGCGCGGCAAGTTCACGAAAAGCTCGGGCACCGTCACGCTCGACCGCGAGACGAAGACGGGTACGGTGGACGTGACGATTGACGCGTCGTCGATCGACACGGGCAACTCGAAGCTCGACAAGCATGTGAGCTCGGCCGAATTCCTCGACACCGCGAAGTACCCGACGGCCACCTACAAGGGCACGTCGATCCGCTTCGACGGCGACAAGCCCGTGGAAGTGATCGGCACGTTCACGCTGCATGGCGTGACGAAGCCGCTGAACCTGAAGATCGACTCGTTCAAGTGCTTCCAGAACCCGATGCTCAAGCGTGAAGTGTGCGGCGCGGACGCGTCGGCGCAATTCGACCGTGCGGACTACGGCGTGAACTGGGGGCAGTCGTATGGCTTCAAGACGGCTACGACGCTGCAGATCCAGGTGGAAGGCGTCAAGGCAGACTGAGTTTGAGCGCGGCATGGGCCGCGCCGCGCTCGATGCGAAGCCCGTGCGCCGTTTGGCGCGCGGGCTTTTTTGTTGCTGGCGAGCGATAAGGAGGACGAAGCGTCGTCAGTGGATCGGCGACGTTGCGTGCGTGCTGCGCGGCGACAGCGCGACATCGACGACGTGCGAATGCCAGATACCGCAGGTGGCTTTCACGGGAACCCAGGCGTACTTGCCGCGTACCTTGGCGAAGGCGTGCAGGTGGATCAACGTGTCGATGGATGTGACAGGCGTGAGCGCGTCGCTTGCGGCGGGCACGGGCGTGGCATTGATGGGCGCGGGCTGCTCGATTTTCGCCGAGAGCGCGCGGCGGTCGGGCACGAGCAGCGAATCGTAGCGCTGCGCCTTGTGCACCCACTGGTCGAGCGCGGCAACGCAATTGACGACGGCGTCTGGCACGCGAATGCGGCGCAGGTATTCGTAGTCTTCGGGTTGCGGTTGGATTTGCGCCTGAACGCGCAGACTGAGCCAGAAAAGCGCGAGCAGAGCGCAGGCAAGGGTCGTGAACTTCATGGTGACGTGGCCTGTGCGGCGGGGATGGGACGGCGGGGGAGGAGGGAGTATATATGCTCGACGCACGCTCGCGTGCCGAGCTTTGCAGGACCGGTTGTGGGCGAGGCGCCGTACGCTGCAAAGCAAAAAGCCCAGTCCGGAGACTGGGCTTTTCGTTTGATTCTTTGGTAGGCCGTACGGGATTCGAACCTGTGACCAACGGATTAAAAGTCCGCTGCTCTACCAGCTGAGCTAACGACCCAAAAGAGAAGCGGGATTATAGCGGTGTAAGGCCTATGCGTCAACCTTTGCCGCCAAAAAACCGGTGGAATAGCCCGGGGCACGCTGTGCTCCGGGCTTTCCTTGTACGCGAGAGGCGCATGTCGCGGCGCTGGAAATACACCAGCGCCACATCACGCCAAAACCAGCCAGCAGCGCTTATTTGAGCTGTGAAAGCTTGCTCTGCGCCGTCTGGGCGACATCCGAGTTGCCGTATTGCGAAACGACCTGCTCGAGCGTGCGTTTGGCCGCAGCCTTTTGCCCCTGCTCGATCTGATTGTTCGCAATGGCCAGCAGCGCCTCGGGGGCGCGCGGATGCTGCGGGTACTTGTTGACGACGTTCTGCCACGTCGCGGTCGACCCCTTGTAGTCCTTCAGCGCATAGAGCGCGTTGCCGAGCCAGTACTGCGCGGTCGGCTGATAAGGACTCTGCGGGAACTTCGCGATGAAGCTGCGGAACGATGTCGCCGCGTTCTTGAAGTCGCCGTTGCGAAACTGCTGCGAAGCGGCGTTGAACGCGTCCATCTCACCCGGCTGAACCGTGCCTTGCATGCCATCCACGGTCTCCTGCTGCGGCTCGAACTTCTTGAGTCGCGTGTCGAGATCCGTGTAGTAGTCCTTCTGTTGCTTCTGCAGGGTTGCCAACTGATTCGCCATGTCCTCGTTCTGTCCGCGCAACGTGGCGACCTGCTGGTTGAGCTGGTCGAGCCGGTTGGACTGATCGAGAATCGTGCGCTGAGCGGCGGACAGCTGGCTAGACAGGCTGTCCGTTTTCGCGCGCAGGTCGAGAATCGCCTGGCGCGCCTGATCGTCATCGAAGATGCCCGCGTGTGCCGGCAGTGCCGCAAAGGCGACGCCAGCCACGCAGGCGGCTGCGGCTGCGCGCAGCGGGGAGAAACGGTGCGACATACGCCCCTTCATCCAATGCTCAATTACTGTTGATACACGAGGTCAGCACGGCGGTTCTGCGCCCACGATGCTTCGTCGTGGCCCGTTGCGACCGGCTTTTCCTTACCGAGGCTGACAGCTTCCATTTGCGAATCGGGCACGCCCATCAGCGAGAGGGCGCGACGGACCGATTCAGCACGCTTCTGACCCAGCGCCAGGTTGTACTCGCTCGTGCCGCGCTCGTCGGTGTTGCCCTGGATCAGGACATGACGTTCCGGGTGCGTCTTGAGGTACTGTGCGTGAGCTTGCAGCAGCGACTGGTAGTCGTCCTTGACGGCGTAGCTGTCGAAATCGAAGTACACGCTGCGTTTGGCGAGCGGGCTGTTCGGGTTGTTCAGCTCATCGACGTTCACCTGGGCGACCGCGTTCGGGTTCGGCTGGGTGTTCATCGCGCCGGCGTTCGGGTTCGTTTCCTTGACACCCGACTTGCACGCTGCCAGCGCACCGATCATCAAAACGGCCAAGGCCAGGCGTACTTTCTTCGACATCATTTTTGCTCTCCTGAAGTGTTATTGCATGAAAGGACCCCAGGACGGCTCGCGTACGCTGCCGCCCTGAACGGACAGGATTTGCCGCGTACGACCGTCGGTCGATACAGCAGCCAGCACGCCACGGCCGTTCACCTGTGTGGCGTAAAGAATGTACTGACCGTTCGCCGCGAAGCTGGGCGATTCGTCATGTGTCGTGTCAGTGAGCGCCGTGGCGACACCGGACTGCAGATCTTGAATGTACAGCTTAAATCCGCCGCCCGTGCGTGAGATGTACGCCAGTTGCTTGCCGTCCGGGCTGACCTTCGGGCTCGTATTGTAGTTGCCGGTGAACGTCACACGCTGTGCCGCTCCGGCGCTTTCGCCCTGGGCCGGCATCTTGTAAATCTGAGGCTGGCCGCCGCGGTCGCTCGTGAAGAAAATCCAGCGTCCGTCAGGAGAGTAGTTGGGTTCGGTGTCGATCGTCGTGCCTTGCGTGAGGCGGTGCAGGCCGGAGCCGTCGGCATTGACGGCGAAGATCTGCGTGTTGCCCGTGCGCGACAGTGCTACCGCGAGCGTGCGGCCATCGGGCGACCAGGACGGTGCCGAATTGTTGCCCTTCTGGTCCGAAATGATCACGCGGCGACCCGTAGGCAGGTCATGCACGTAGACGATCGGCTTCTTCTTTTCGAAAGATACGTAAGCGACCTTGGTGCCGTCGGGCGACCAGGCCGGCGAGATGATCGGTTCTGGGCTCGAGAGCGCGATGTGCGCGTCTTGTCCATCGGAGTCCGAAACCTGCAACTGGAAGCGGCCGCCAGTCTTGATCACGTACGAAAGACGCGTGGCGAACACGCCGCGGTCGCCGAGCAGCTTCTGATAGATGTAGTCCGCAACCTTGTGCGCGCTCATGCGCAGGCCGCTTGCCGGGCTCGTGAGCACGAGGCCGCCGAGGCTTTCGCCCTTCACGGTGTCGTAGAGCTTGAAGCGCACTTCGTACTGGCCGTTGGCGAGCTTGTTCACGCTGCCCGCAACGAACGCATTGGCGCCCTTGGCCTTCCAGCTGCCGAGGTCGACGGAGTCGTTTTCCGAGATCGGTGCGCCGCCGGCGTCGATGTTGGTGAATTTCCCGCTGCGTTGCAGGTCTGCGCGCACGATGGCCGCGACCTGCTCGGGCGAATTCGCTTCACCGGCAAAGTTAGCCGTGGCGATGGGGAACTGAGTGGAGCCCACGCCGGTGACGAGGACGTTGAGTTGTGCGTTCGCCGCGCCGCCCGCCGTGATCAGGCAGGACGCGACGAGGGTTCGCAGGCCAAGCTTCGTCATCAATGTCATGCTGTGATATTTCCTGAAAAAAGCAATTTTGTCATAACGCGCAACAGCAGACTGACCCGAAAACGTTCGAATCGTTCCTTGATCCGCCACTGTCGCGCGCCGGCTTTCCTCAACCTTTCTGTGTCTTGCGCTCGCCATTAGCCTGCCGGGCGCAAGGTGATCTTGAAGCTCGAGGGCGCCTTGCCGTCGGTATCGACTGGCATCGGATCCGAGCGCTGGACCGCGCGCAACGCGGCGTCGTCCCACGACGCGTTGCCGCTGGAGCGCGAGATCGTCGCCGAAAGCAGCGTGCCAGTCGGCGAGCATCGCACCGCGATCTCCGTTTCGAGACCCGACGTTTCACCCGCCCACACGATGTTCGGGCGCACGCGGCGGCGCACCTTGTCCGCATAGCCCGGCGACGTCGCATTGCCGCCCGAACCGCTACCCGTGCCGCTCTTCGCGAGACCATTGCCGCTCGTGCCTTCGCCACCGCCCATCGAGCCTTGCATCTGCGCGATGCGGGCGCGGCGGTCTGCGTCGAGCTTCTTCGCCTGGGCGTCGGCCTGAGCCTTCGCCTTGGCGGTCTTCTCGGCGTCGGCCTTCTTCTGCGCGTCGAGCTTCGCCTGCTTCTGCTGCTCTTCTTCCTGCTGCTGCTTCTTGAGCGCGTCCTGCTGCTGTTGCTGCTTCTGCTTCTCAGCCGCCGCCTGTTGCTGCTCCTGTTGCTGCTCCTGCTGCTGCTTAAGCTTCTGCGCCTTTTGCTGCGCAGCCTGCTGGGCCGCGAGTTCCTGCTGGCGTTTCGCGTCGGCTTCCTGCTGTGCTTTCAGACGCTGCTGCTCGGCCAGTTGCGCCTCGCGCTGCGCTTCCTGCTGCTTACGCTTTTGCTGTTGCAGCGCGATGTCGGCTTCCTCGGTTTGCGGCGGCGGCGGGGCAGGGGCAACCGGTGCGGGCGGCGGCAGCGGTTTCGGTGCCGACAGGTCCGGCACTTCGGTCCACAGTTCCGCCTCTTCACCCGCCGGCGTGCTGTTCTGCCAGTGGATGCCGTGATAGAGGAACAGACCGAGCAGCACGTGCATGATCACCGCGAGAGCGATAGCACGTCCCGTGCCACGCTCGCGCGGAGGCTGCAGCGGATACGAATCGTTCTTCCGGGTCATTGCGATTTGACGAGCAGTCCGACACGTTTGACGCCATGCGACTTCAGGTCGGACATCACGTTCATCACCGTCTCGTATTTGACGGACTTGTCGGCGGCGATCACGACGGGCTGGTCGGGATGGCTCTGCTCGCGATCGGCGACGAAGCCGTTGAGATCGGCGCGCGTCATGGTTTCCTGCTGCGTGGCGCCGGAGTCATCCTTGTAGCGTACGCTCAGATTGCCGTCGGGGCGAATATTGACCACGACGGGTGGCACCTGCTGCTGCTGCGACGCGCCACCGACGGTCGGCAGATTGACGATGGACGGCGCCACGAGCGGCGCGGTCACCATGAAGATCACGAGCAACACCAGCATCACGTCGATGTACGGCACGACGTTGATGTCGGCCATTGCACGGCGCGAGCGGTTGCCTCGCATGCTCGAACGCATTGAGCCTGCCATCTTCGACTCCTTTGAAGATTAGTGGGCCTGACGCTGCAGGATGTTCGAAAACTCTTCGATGAAGGTTTCGAAGCGGATCGCCAGACGGTCGATGTCGTGTGCGTAGCTGTTGTACGCAACCACCGCCGGAATGGCGGCGAACAGACCGATCGCGGTCGCCGTCAGCGCTTCGGCAATGCCGGGCGCGACATTCGCGAGCGTGGCCTGCTGCACGTTCGCGAGGCCGCGGAACGCGTTCATGATCCCCCAGACCGTGCCGAAAAGACCGATGTACGGACTGACCGAGCCGACCGAAGCGAGGAACGAGAGATTCGCCTCGAGCGCGTCCATTTCGCGCTGGAAGGCGGCGCGCATCGCGCGGCGGGCGCCGTCGAGCACGAGGCTCGGATCGTTCAGGCGCTTCTCTTTCGCCTTCAGAAATTCGCGCATGCCCGACTCAAAGATACGCTCGAGCGCGCCGATCGTGTGACGGTTGTTGGCTGCGCTCTGATAGAGCGCCTGCAGGTCGCCGCCTGACCAGAAGTCGCGCTCGAAGCGCTCTGTCTGGGTCCGCGCCCGGCGGATCGCAAACCACTTGCGGAAGATGAAAGTCCAGGAAATCAGCGACATGAGCAGAAGAAGCCCCATCACCGCCTGTGCCAGTATGCTCGCATTAAGAACGAGAGAAATGATCGACAGATCTTGTGTAGTGTTCATATAGGTTCGTTGTGACGTCCCGAAAGGGGCGAGCGGCTGCAAGACAACGCAAGGCTTCCCGTAGGCGGTTGGGAAGCTGTCACGCCGTCGCGGCCGAACCCTGCTTGGTCCTGCATTGACCGGCGCGAGTTCACTGGCGTCGTATCAACGGTAATTACTGCACTGCCGTTGACACGGCGTACAGGTCTTTCTGGGGTCCACGTTGCAAGGCTTCATGAACGGGGGCCGGAATGGGCGCGGGCCGCATGGCTGTGCTGTCGACGCAGGCGACACGAATGGTGCCCGTGGCAAGCAGCGTGTCATCGCGCCACGCTTCCTGCAGGAAGTCGACCGAGGCGCGGCCAAGCTTCTCGACGCGGCTGACAGTCGTAACGACGTCGTCGAGGCGCGCGGGCGAGCGGTAGTCGAGCGCAGTGCTGCGCACGACGAAAAGCACGCCCGTTTCCTCGGCGAGACGACGCTGATCGACCCCGCACGCGCGCAGCCATTCGGTGCGCGCGCGTTCGAAGAACTTCAGGTAATTCGCGTAAAACACGATGCCACCGGCGTCGGTGTCCTCGTAGTAGACGCGTACCGGCCACGTAAAACCGCGCCCGGCCGGTGACGACGCCGCGTCCGGCTTGCTGGTGGAATTTTCCATGCCGCGCATTCTACCGGAACGCGCGGCCCCAACGTCTTTCGTACGACTGACGTAAGTATAAAATTTGTAAGGTAATTTTAGCCGCGATGGATGCTGAGACCGGCGAACGTCTGGGCAACGGGCATCAGTTCGATCGTGTTAATGTTGACGTGCGCGGGGCGCGTCGCGATCCAGTAGATCGAGTCGGCGATGTCCTCGGCCGTGAGCGGCTGCACGTCCTTGTAGACGTTGGCCGCCTTGGTGTCGTCGCCGCGAAAGCGCACGTTCGAGAACTCGGTGCCGCCGCACAGGCCCGGCTCGATGTCGGTCACGCGCAGCGCGGTGCCCGCGAGGTCCGCGCGCAGGTTCAGGCTGAACTGGCGCACGAAGGCCTTGGTCGCGCCGTAGACGTTGCCGCCCGGATACGGCCAACTGCCCGCCACCGAACCGAGGTTGAAGATGTGGCCGCGGTTGCGCGCGACCATGCCGGGCAGAAACGCGTGGGTGACCTGCACGAGGCCCGTG
Source organism: Paraburkholderia flagellata (assembly GCF_021390645.1). Classification (GTDB taxonomy): domain Bacteria; phylum Pseudomonadota; class Gammaproteobacteria; order Burkholderiales; family Burkholderiaceae; genus Paraburkholderia; species Paraburkholderia flagellata. The sequence continues at coordinate 2,494,491 of NZ_JAJEJT010000001.1, read as the reverse complement.
CAGTTGGTCTCGATCATGGTTTCCCACTCGTCGAGGTCGGCCTTCTGTGCCGGCTCCACGCCGAGCGCGAGGCCGGCGTTGTTGACCAGCACGTCGACGCCGGCGAACTCGGGCGGCAGCGCGCCGGGCGCGGCTTCGACCGCAGCGCGGTCGCGTACGTCGAGCTCGATGGGCAGGAGGGCGTCGCCGAGTTCCGCGGCGAGCGCGTCGAGACGGTCCTTGCGGCGGGCCGTGGCGACGACGCGATGTCCGCCCTTTACGAAGGCGCGCGCAATGGCGGCGCCGAATCCTGCGGATGCGCCGGTGACGAAAACGATCATGGTGGCTCCCTGGTCGGTAGAAGGCGAGGAAAGGGGAAAGCCTACTTCCAATGCCGCGTTGCGGCAAGGAAGGGACAGAACGCGCGCAGGCCCCCGCGCGGGCCGCATCAGCGGGGCCACCGTCCGTCGCGCCAGCAGGCGCGGGGCGCCCGAGCGCACGGGGCGCGGGCGGTTGCCTATTCCCTGCCGTTCCAATACACTAACGCGCTCAATCCCTGCGTGACTGGCGATAGGGTCCCGAAATAGCGGCGGTAGAGGCAGCGATCTGCCAGCTCTGAAGGACTCAAGGTGGAACGACCCACCGTGAAGCGCAGGGTGCCGTTTTGCCGTTCGCCTGGGCAGCCTGATTTCGCGCGCTTTCGTTAGCGCTGCGGGGGCTGTCCTGCCTCGCGTGTGCGGCACCTCCTTCCGCCACGTCAAGGCTGGCCTCTTCGCCAGCAGCGCCGCGTACCCGCTACGCGTTCCGCGCGAGACCCGGTCAACCTGAACACACTTAACGGAATCCGTATGTTTGACAGAGCCGAAAGCACCATCGCCAACGTCGATCCCGAACTCTTCAAGGCGATCGAACTCGAGAACCGCCGCCAGGAAGAGCATATCGAGCTCATCGCGTCGGAAAACTACACCTCGCCCGCGGTCATGGCCGCGCAGGGTTCGCAGCTCACCAACAAGTACGCCGAAGGCTACCCCGGTAAGCGCTATTACGGCGGCTGCGAATACGTGGATATCGTCGAGCAGCTCGCGATCGACCGCGTGAAGCAGCTGTTCGGCGCCGAAGCCGCGAACGTTCAGCCGAACTCGGGCTCGCAGGCCAACCAGGGCGTGTTCTTCGCCGTGCTCAAGCCGGGCGACACCATCATGGGCATGAGCCTCGCCGAAGGCGGCCACCTCACGCACGGCATGGCGCTGAACATGAGCGGCAAGTGGTTCAACGTCGTGAGCTACGGCCTCGACGCCAAGGAAGACATCGATTACGACGCGCTCGAAAAGCGCGCACACGAAACGAAGCCGAAGCTGATCATCGCTGGCGCGTCGGCATTCGCGCTGCGTATCGACTTCGAGCGCATCGCCAAGGTTGCCAAGGCGGTCGGCGCGTACTTCATGGTCGACATGGCGCACTATGCGGGCCTGATCGCCGCGGGCGTCTACCCGAACCCGGTGCCGCACGCCGACTTCGTCACCACGACCACCCACAAGAGCCTGCGCGGCCCGCGCGGTGGCGTGATCCTGATGAAGGCTGAGTTCGAGAAGCAGATCAACTCGGCCATTTTCCCGGGCATTCAGGGCGGTCCGCTCATGCACGTGATCGCCGGCAAGGCGGTGGCGTTCAAGGAAGCGCTCACGCCGGAATTCAAGACCTACCAGCAGCACGTGGTCGAGAACGCTCGCGTGCTGGCGGAAACGCTGGTCAAGCGCGGTCTGCGCATTGTTTCGGGCCGCACGGAAAGCCACGTGATGCTCGTGGACCTGCGCGCGAAGAACATCACCGGCAAGGCGGCTGAAGCCGTGCTGGGCGCAGCGCACATCACGGTGAACAAGAACGCGATCCCGAACGACCCGGAAAAGCCGTTCGTGACGAGCGGTATCCGCCTTGGTTCGCCCGCCATGACGACGCGCGGCTTTGGTGTGAAGGAAGCCGAGCAGGTGGGCAACCTGATTGCCGACGTGCTCGACAATCCGGAAGACGCCGCCACGATCGAGCGTGTCAAGGCGCAGGTCGCCGAGCTGACGAAGCGCTTCCCGGTTTACCGTTAAGCCACGCGATAGCCTATGCGCTGCCCCTTTTGCCGGCACGAAGACACGCAGGTCGTCGACTCGCGCGTGTCCGAAGATGGCGCCGCGATCCGGCGCCGCCGCCGCTGCCCGGCCTGCGACAAGCGTTTCACGACGTACGAGCGGGTCGAGCTGGCGATGCCGGCCATCGTCAAGAAGGACGGCAGCCGCACGGAATTCGACCGCCGCAAGATCGTCGCGAGCATGCAACTGGCGCTGCGCAAGCGCCCGGTTGCGGCCGATGCGATCGACGCGGCGGTTGCCCGTATCGAGTATCAACTGCTCGGCAGCGGCGAGCGCGAAGTGCGCAGCGAGCGCCTTGGCGAGCTCGTAATGGGCGAATTGCGCGAACTCGACAAGGTCGCGTTCGTACGGTTTGCTTCGGTGTACCGACGCTTCGAGGACGTCTCCGAATTCGAAGACGTGATCGAGGAATTCCGCCGTGCGGGTGCTGCCAACAACCCCACGAAAAAACGCTGAGCGCATTCGCACTTTTCTTCCCTCCTGCATTGCCGCTGCCGTAACGCTTGCATTCTCGCGAGCCGACGCTGCGCGCACCAGCTAGCCGTTCGGCTAATTGTTTCGCTTCTTGTTCGTCCGTAGATTGATGGCAATCCGCTCAAACTAAGGATTGCTGATGAAGCACGGAGGATTCACGCTCATTGAGACGATGGTCGTCATCGTCTTGCTGGCGATCTGCGCAACGGTTTCCACGCCCGTTTTCACCGCATGGCGCGTGCGCGATCAGGTTGACGCGCGCGCCAACGCAATGCTCGGCACGCTCGCCTACGCGCGCAACGAGGCAATACGGCGCAAGGCGCGCATTACCGTTTGCCGCGTCGATGCTGCGCGCAATTGCCTCGCGGTGGCCAAAGCGTGTCCGTCCGGTACTGCCGACTGGTCCTGCGGCTGGGCCGTCATGATCGAGCGCGCAGGCGCGTATATCCCTTTGCGCATCCAGCCGGCGCTCGACTCGATCACCGTGGCTTCGGGGCTCACCGCCATCACGTTTTCGCCGCCGGCGGGGCAGACCATTGGTAGCTTGCGCAACTTCGAGATCGCCCCGCGGACCACGTCGGCTGCACAACGCGGCGCGGGCTGGCGGCGCTGCATACGCATTGCGGCGGGAGGCCGGGCACGCGTCAGCGACGGCGCATGCACGGGGGCGTCATGAGCCGGGCGAGCAAGCGTGGCGTGCGCGGATCGACGCTGCTCGAAGTTGCCATCGCGCTTGGCGTCATGGCGATGTGCGGGCTCGGCCTGATGAGCACGCAGCTCGGGTTAGCCCGGCACGCGCAACTGGCCGCGGCGCGCGAGCGCGCAGCGTTTGCCGCTGACGCCATCGCCGAAGCCGCGCGCGTGGCAGGTGCAACGGGCGCCGCGACTGATCGATGGAAGGCGCTGTCGGCGAGCATCGTACCCGAAGGGCGACTGACTACGTCGAGTGCGGGCGGCGATGTCTCGATCGCGTCTGTGAGTTGGGCGGCTACACCGTTTGGCACAGCGCCAGGATCGGCGGCGGCCTCGCGGGTCGCGCCGTGTATCGACGCAACGGCGCCTGCTGGGCGCGCCTGCGTCGCCTTGGCATTTCTGCGATGAATAAGCGCTTCGCGCATGCATGCCAGCATGCAGGCCACACACTGCTCGAACTGACGATCGCCGTGGCGCTCGGCCTCGTGGTGACGCTTGGCGCACTCTCGGCCTACCGTACGCAGCGTCAGGCCTACGCGCAGGCGAGCGACACCGCGCGTATCCACGAAGCCGGCATGAATGCGTTGATGCTGATCGGCGAGCAGATCCAGATGGCCGGCTTTGTTGCCGCGGACGCGCGCTCGCTGCTTGCCGGCCCTGCAATTTTCGGCTGCGTAGGCGGGCGGCCGACCGGCGCCGATGCGGCGCTTGTCTGCGAGTCGCTGTCGAGCCGCTCCGACGGGGTGGCGGTGCGCTATCAAGGCGACGGTGTATCGACGTGGCCCGCCGCGAACGGCCAGGTCACCGACTGCCTCGGGCAGGCGGTTGGCGCGGCGGGCGTCGAAATCGTGAACCGCTATCACGCCAAGGTGAGCGGCTCGACCGGCGAGGCCGAGCTTTACTGCGAGGGCTCCGGCAAGGTCGGCACGGCGCAGCCGCTCGTCGAGGGCGTCGAGCGTTTGCGCTTGCGCTACTGGACGGCGGGCGCGGCGCAGGCGGTCGAGGCTTCGGCGCTCGCGCGCGATCAGTGGGCTGCGGTCGTCGCGGTCGATCTGTGCGTGCTGGTGCGCGGCGCGGCCCTTTCCCGGCGCGTGCGTTACGTCGATTGCGATGGTGTGCAGGCGGTCGGCGCGGATGGGCGAGCGCGACAAGCGTTCTGGCGGCACATCGCGCTGCGTGACGTTCTGCCGGCCGCGTCATGAGAACGAGCCTTCGTGTGAAGCGCCGCCCATGCGGCGCTTGTCGCGGCGTCGCGCTGCCGGTCGTGCTGCTCATCGTCGCGATGATGCTCGTGACTTCGGCGGCGTGGTTCGAGGCAGCGTTGCTGGCGCGGCGCAACGCAGATGCCGTCGCCGATCACCTGCAGTCCTTCCATGCCGCCGACGCCGCGCTCGTGCTGTGCTCGCGTGCGCTGACGAATGGCTCGCTGGCCGCGCCTGCGGACGCCGCACAGCCAGGCGAGCCGCAAGCCTGGCGGCGGCAGGACAGCTTCGAGCGGCAGGCCATCGTGCCCGTTGCCGCGTGGCCTGGGTCCGGGCGAGCGCCGCAATGCTTCGTCGAAGCCTGGCGCATCGAGCGCCGTCCGCTGGCGCGCGCGTATCTCGTCACGGCGCGAGGGTTTGGCGCATCCGAAGACACACAAAGCTGGTTGCAGAACCAGTTGGTCATCGAAACCGCGGGTGACGCGATGCTCGTCGAGCATCACTGGCGTCACGTCGTCGCGAGGCCGTTTTGACTAGCCAAGGGGAGGAAAGGGTGGAGAGCAATCGCTACAAGGCGTTCACACTGCTCGAACTGGTCATCGCGCTGGCGGTGGCTGCGATCGTCGCGGCCTTCGCATTGCCGGGATGGAGCGCGCAGATCGCGCGGGGACATCGCATCGACGCCATCGCCGCGCTCTATCGAGCCGCGCAACTCGTCGATACGCAGAGCGCGTCGTTGGCGTCTTTGCCCGCGGGATTCGACCAGGCGCCGCCGACGGGAACGCCCGTCTACCGCTTGCGCCTGATGCCCGCCGACGAGTCCAACGGCGGCTACGCCATCGCGGCCGACCCTGTGGAAACCGGGCCGATGCGTGGCGACGATTGCGGCGCTTTCGTACTCGACGCAACCGGCGCGCGCAGCAACCGCGATGCAGGCGGCGGCGCTGTCGCGGCTGCTATACAAACGTGCTGGAGAGACCGGTGAATGTCCGGGAGCCGCGAAACGGCCGGCGATCAGCCGGTGAGGTCGTCTTCGTCGGACCTGTCGCGGGCGCTCGGGTTCGGGGAGGCGCCGCGCTGGCGCCGCACCTGTTGCCACACGCGATACGCCTCCCACGCCGTAAAGGCGAGGCCGCCCCACTTGATGATGGGGCGCGCAACGGAAACGATGCTTGTGCGCAGCGGTTTCGCCACGATGAGCGAGACGAGCGAACTGACCAGCGGATATTCCTTGAGCAGGCTGCCGAGGCCGGAAGCCACGCCGCCGCCAGAGCCAGAGCCAGAGCGACCGAATCCGGGCACCACGAAGCGCAACCAGCTGAAGTTCGTGACCGTCGAGCGGATGTCCACGAGCGCTTCGGCCATTTCGGCGCGCTCGATGCTCGCTCGCACGAGCAGCAGTTCCTTGCGCAGCGCGCGCAGTTGTGGCGTCGAGAGGTCGTGAGCACGGCCGCGGCGGGGGCGAAAAGCGGTGTCCGGTCGGGATTGATTCATGGCGTCGGCTCGCGGCTAGGGGTTGCGCAGGGCATCTCGGTCTTTCTCGAATTCCTCGAGCGTTGCCTGGAATACGAGTGGCGCGGTGTGCAGGCCGCGGCGCGCCTTCAGGCCGCAGAAAATCGCCGCGATCGCATAGACGATCGTGAGACCGGCGAGCGCCTCCCAGCGGTACGAGTCCCAGAAGGTGATGGCAACGAGCGCCGTGAGCGCGATCAGCGCAAGCATCGCGAACATCATCCCCGCGAGGCCAAGGAAGAGCACGCCGATGAGGCGGTCCTTCTCCTCGGCGAGTTCGATGCCGATCAATTCTAGCCGCGTCTGTAGCATCGCGGACGCGGAGCCGAGCAGTCGGCGCAACGGCCCGTGTTCGTGTCGCTGCGAGTGGGTGTCTGTCGTCATGGCGATGGCAGGTGGCGCAGGCGTGTGCCCGGGCAATGCGCAGGAAAAAACGCAAGAGAAAACGGCGGGCGGGATCGCCCGGCGAGATCAAGCGGCGCGGCGGCGCGCGCCGGTGAAAAGCCGTCAGGCACCCGCCGCCAGCCGGCTGTTCGACCGCGTCACGCGAGCGGTCCTGAGACCGCTCGCGTGGCGCGGGGAGAGCCGCTTATTTGCGGTTGATCAGCAGACCGACCAGCACTCCCACGCCGGCGGCGATGCCGATCGACGCCCACGGGTGCTCGTGGACGTAGTCGTCGGTGGCGCGCGCCGCTTTCTTGCCTTTCTCGACCACGACTACCTGGACGTCGGCGGCCTTCTCTTTTGCCTGCTTCAGACGCGAGAGTGCCGTTTCGCGCAGTTCCGAAGCGCGCTCGCCCGTAGCGCTCGCAGCCTGCTTGAGCAGGTCCTCTGCATCCGCGAGGACGGTTTTGATATCGGACATCAGCCTCTCCTTGTTGACTTCTGACATTGACTGGCTCCCATCGTGTCACATCACGCGTGAATCGTAACAAAGATACGGGCGCTGGCAAGCGTGACGCGCCGCCATGACCTCGAAATTCGCACGATCCGTTCCCGCAAATGCATATGGACGGGGTTTGGGATTGCGCGCGCAACAGATGCGCCGGTGAGAGTCATTGATTTGATCCGGCACCTAAAGTTTCCCTCAACCGGTTCAAAATTACAAAAACGCATACCGGTGTGAGGCGATGTTCGTTCGCGGGGGGCAACCAGGGCCGGTATGCTCGAGTGTTGTAAACGTCCACTGGATCGACGGCCGCGCGCGCCGTTTCGATCGAACTCCGTTCACCTCGTTCAAAGGAACCACACCATGAGTCTACGTCTTGGCGATATCGCGCCCGACTTCGAGCAGGATTCGAGCGTTGGCCGCATCAAGTTTCACGAGTGGCTCGGCAATAGCTGGGGCGTGCTGTTTTCGCACCCGGCCGACTTCACACCGGTCTGCACGACCGAGCTTGGCCTGACCGCCAAACTCAAGGACGAATTCGAGAAGCGCAACGTGAAGACGATCGCGCTTTCGGTGGATAACGCCCAGTCGCACAACGAGTGGATCAAGGACATCAACGAGACGCAGGCGGCGAACGTCGGTTTCCCGATTCTCGCAGACGGCGACCGCAAGGTGTCTACGCTCTACGACATGATCCATCCGAACGCGAACGAGACGCTCACGGTTCGCTCGCTCTTCGTGATCGACCCGAACAAGAAGGTGCGCCTCATCATCACCTATCCGGCGAGTACGGGCCGCAACTTCGACGAAGTGCTGCGCGTGATCGACTCGCTGCAGCTCACCGACAACTATCAGGTCGCGACGCCCGGCAACTGGAAGCAGGGCGACGACGTCGTGATCGTCCCGTCGCTGAAGGACGAAGAAGTCATCAAGCAGAAGTTCCCGAAGGGCTACAAGGCGCTGCGTCCGTATCTGCGCATGACGCCGCAGCCGAACAAGTAAGCCATTCGGCCAACGCGAAAACAAAAACGCCGCACGAAACACATCGTGCGGCGTTTTTTTATGGGTGGTGATGCAGAGCGGGGCGGCGATCAGAAGAACGCCTGGATACCCGTCTGTGCGCGGCCGAGGATCAGCGCGTGAATATCGTGCGTGCCTTCGTACGTGTTCACCACTTCGAGGTTCACGAGGTGACGCGCCACGCCGAACTCGTCGGAGATGCCGTTACCACCAAGCATGTCGCGGGCGAGACGCGCGATATCGAGCGACTTGCCGCACGAATTGCGCTTCATGATCGACGTGATCTCGACCGCCGCCGTGCCTTCGTCCTTCATGCGGCCGAGGCGCAGGCAACCCTGCAGGCCGAGCGTGATTTCGGTTTGCATATCGGCGAGCTTCTTCTGGATCAGCTGGTTCGCCGCGAGCGGGCGGCCGAACTGCTTGCGGTCGAGCACGTACTGGCGCGCCGTGTGCCAGCACGATTCCGCAGCGCCAAGCGCGCCCCAGGCGATGCCATAGCGCGCCGAATTCAGGCAGGTGAACGGACCGCGCAGGCCCTTCACGCCCGGCATGAGGTTCTCTTCCGGCACGAACACTTCGTCGAGCACGATTTCGCCGGTGATCGAGGCGCGCAGGCCCACCTTGCCGTGGATCACAGGCGCCGAGAGACCCTTCCAGCCTTTCTCCAGAATGAACCCGCGAATGTCGTCCTTGCCGTCTTCCTCGAGCTTCGCCCAGACGACGAACACGTCGGCGATTGGCGAGTTCGTGATCCACATCTTCGCGCCCGAGAGCGAGTAGCCGCCGTTCACCTTCTTCGCGCGCGTGACCATGCTGCCCGGGTCCGAGCCGTGGTTCGGCTCCGTGAGACCGAAGCAGCCGATCCACTCGCCGCTCGCGAGCTTGGGCAGGTACTTCTGCTTTTGCGCTTCCGAGCCGAATTCGAAGATCGGCACCATCACGAGCGACGACTGCACCGACATCATCGAGCGATAGCCCGAGTCGACACGCTCCACTTCGCGCGCGATCAGACCATAGGCCACATAGTTGAGACCGGGGCCGCCGTATTGCTCGGGAATCGTCGGGCCGAGCAGGCCGACTTCGCCCATCTCGCGGAAGATCGAGGCGTCCGTTTTCTCGTGGCGGAACGCTTCCAGCACGCGCGGCGCGAGCTTGTCCTGGGCGTACGCGGCGGCGGCGTCGCGCACCATGCGCTCCTCTTCGGTGAGCTGCTGGTCGAGCAGAAGCGGGTCTTCCCAATGGAACTGGGCGTGTGCGGCCATGGTGTCTCTCCTTTCCTCAAATCCTTTAGATGGGCGAATTTGCGCTTGACTTGAGTTCCGCTATGCGGAACAATGTTTTGCAAATTGACTTTAGTGTAGCACCAGGGCGCCCATGTCTGCATCCGGAACGACTACAACTTCCTCTTTTTCTTCTTCGCTGGCTGAGGGCCCGATCGACGAGCGCAAGTTCGTCGTGGCGCTCGCGCGCGGGCTCGATCTGCTGCGGGCGTTCCGCCCAGGCGAGACGCTGCTCGGCAACCGCGACTTCGTGCAGCGCACGGGTTTGCCGAAGGCGACCGTGAACCGGCTCGCCTACACGCTCACCGTGCTCGGCTATCTGCGTTTTGACGAATCGCTTGGCAAATATGCGCTCGACGCCGGTGTGCTGTCACTCGGCTTCGCGCTGCTGTCGGGTACTGACACGCTCGAACTCGCCCGCCCGCATTTGCGCGCGTTCGCGCGCGAGGTGGGCGCTGCAGTGTCGCTGGGCTGCCGCGACGGTCTGGACGTGATCTATCTGGAGACGATCCGCAGCGAGACGGCGCTTACGCTGGGCCTCGCCTCAGGCTCGCGGCTGTCGATGCTCACGAGCTCGATGGGCCGCGCGTATCTGGCCGTGCAGCCCATCGATGTACGCATGGCGTTGTTCGCGGAACTGGAGAAGGCGGCGGGAAGCGAAGGGCCGGCGCTGGTCGAGGCCGCGAAACGCGAGATCGAGGTATTCGGCAAGGAAGGGTGCTGCTATTCGTTTCGCGATTGGCACGAAGACGTCAACGCCGTGGCGGTGCCGTTTCGCGAGCCGCGCGATCGTCGCTGGCTCGTGCTCAGCTGCAGTGGGCCGGCTTCATCGATGGGGCCCGAGGTGTTTCGCGAGCGCGTGGCGCCGCTCCTGAAGTCGCTGGCGAGGCGTCTTGGCGAAACGGTCTGACGCGCGAGCCGCAGCGGACACAAAAAAGCCGACCTGGAGGTCGGCTTTTTCATGATGGCGTACGGCCAGGCTCAGTGGTTCAACCGGCCGAGCAGCAGGAACTCCATAAGCGCCTTCTGCACGTGCAGGCGGTTTTCCGCCTCGTCCCAAACCACGCTCTGCGGGCCGTCGATCACCTCGGCGCTCACTTCCTCGCCGCGGTGCGCGGGCAGGCAGTGCATGAAGAGTGCATCGGCGTTGGCGCGGGCCATCATCGGCGCGTCCACGCACCAGTCTGCGAACGCCGTCTTGCGCGCTTCGTTTTCGGCCTCGAAGCCCATGCTGGTCCAGACGTCGGTCGTCACGAGGTCGGCGCCGTCGCAGGCGTCATGCGGGTCTTCAAACACTTCGTAGGACGGCTTGCTTTCCGGCGCGACCAGCGCCGGATCGAGCGGATAGCCCGGCGGCGTGGAAATACGCAGCTTGAACTCGAGGATCTGCGCGGCTTCGATCCACGTGTAGAGCATGTTGTTGGCGTCGCCGACCCACGCCACGGTCTTGCCGCGGATCGGGCCGCGATGCTCGTAGTACGTGAAGATGTCCGCCAGCACCTGGCAGGGGTGGTACTCGTTCGTTAGACCGTTGATGACCGGCACGCGCGAGCTTTCGGCAAAGCGTTGGAGGATGTCCTGGCCGAACGTGCGGATCATGATGATGTCGACCATGCGCGAGATGACCTGCGCCGAATCTTCGATCGGCTCGCCGCGGCCGAGCTGCGTGTCGCGCGTGTTCATGAACACGGCATGGCCGCCCAGCTGGAAGATACCCGCTTCGAACGAGAGGCGCGTGCGCGTGGAGCTCTTCTCGAAGATCATCGCCAGCGTGCGGTCGTGCAGCGGGTGATAGGTCTCGTAGTTCTTGAACTTGCGCTTCAGGATGCGCGCGCGCTCCAGCACATAATCATATTCGTCAAGGGAGAAATCCTTGAACTGCAGGTAATGGCGTATGGTCCGGGAGGTCATGAAACGAAAACGGCGCCCGATCCGGCCTCGAACTGCAAGATTGGGCCGGCGACGCCGCTGAGGTTGGTGGTAAGTCAAAGCAGCATAAAGGATTTTGCGCATTTTGACGAGTTGCCCTAAATTTGGGCAGGGTGTTCTGGCACGGGGTGGGCGGCGCTTTCGGGATGGCTTTCGCGGCTGTTTCGCGGCCATCGCGAGGGCCCGGATTTAGCCTTTCAAATGCCTTGTGTGCACTGCGTCAAAACGGTCGGTGCGCTATAATCCCAGAGATTTCTTAGGCACGACAAACGGGCCCTGAGCGTGTGGTGGCAACACCTGCGGCAAGGTGGCGACACCTCGCGGCAACGGCAGGCAAGCCCGCGGGGCGGCCTGTGCGCTGACTGGCAGTGCGCCGCGAAATCGTCCCGTCGATCCGTTGCAAGACCTACTTGTGACATGCGGCGGCGACGATTTTCGAGACTTGACGCCAGGCGGGGTGCGCGGCAGCCGTTCCCTATCCATCGGACTGTCCAGGCGCGTGGTGGCGGGCGATCCCCGCGGCCGGCGTTCCGCGGTACCCGTGAGGTATCCGCGCGGGCGCAGCGCTCGTGCCGCCGTTACATGCTGCAAACGCACCCAGCAGCTACACACACAGGTACTCCTGCATGGCCGACGAAGCTCCAACCGAATACTTCATTCAAGGCATCACCAGCGCGGGGAAGAAGTTTCGTCCGAGCGACTGGTCGGAGCGCCTCGCCGGGGTGATGTCGAGCTTCGGTCCGAAAGCGTCGGCCAATGCTCGCGGCCCGAACGCCTATCTGCGTTACTCGCTCTACGTGCGCCCGACGATGATCGGCGACCTCAAGGTCGTCGTGCTGGACTCGCGCCTGAAGGACGTCGAGCCGATGGCCTTCAATTTCGTCATGAACTTCGCGAAGGACAACGACCTCCTCGTGACCGAGGCGTGCGAATTGCCGCACGATCACGCCACACAGCAAGCCACCGTGCGCTAACGGCACAGCCGCAGCGACGAACGGACCCGCTTCGGCGGGTTTTTTTTTGTGCCCGACAAAAACAAAAAAACCCGCCAAAGCGGGTTTTTGTCGTGCAGCTCAAGAGAGCGCTGCCAGCGTGGCCGGCAGTGCGAATCTCTTTACTGCGCAGCTTGCATTGCCTTGACGGCAGCAGCCAGGCGGCTCTTGTTGCGAGCGGCCTTGTTCTTGTGAACGATCTTCTTGTCGGCGATGATGTCGAGCGTCTTGCCCGCTGCCTTCAGAACTTCAGCAGCCTTTGCCTGGTCGCCGGCGTCGATTGCCTTGCGAACAGCCTTGATGGCGGTGCGGAACTTCGAGCGCAGTGCCGAGTTGTGCGAGTTTGCCTTCGCGGCCTGACGGGCGCGCTTGCGTGCTTGTGCGGAGTTTGCCATTGCGATTCCTTGTGATTGCGGAGCGTGGACCTGGCCGGCGCTCTTTGCCTGGATTTGAACCTTCGGCAGCGTTGCCTGCTGTTGCCTGAAAGTCCAAAACGGTATTTGCCAGTTCGGTTTGCTCTAAACTGGCCGCGCCTTTTGTGCCAGAGCAGCTTCCTGCCCCCTTTCCAAGACGCGCTTCGAGCCCTCTGAGAGAACCCGAATCGACGATTATAGCAACAGAATCATGAGGGTGGCAATGCGAGGCAAGCACTGCGCTTCAGCGACGACAAGTGCCGCCGGAGGTGAACGCCTTTAACGCGACGCGGTCACAATCAGCGCGTTTTGTCTTTGCCTCCCGTCTGCCTGCGCCGTCGCGCGGGTTTTGCGTCGACCATTGCGCTGCGCTTGCGCGATCGAGCGGAAGGCGCCCGTATAATAGCCGCCCCATGAATCTATTCCGAGCCCTGCTGACAGTCAGCGGCTTCACGCTGCTGTCGCGCGTGACCGGTCTGGCCCGAGAAACGCTGATTGCGCGCGCATTTGGCGCGAGCCAGTACACCGACGCCTTCTACGTCGCGTTTCGCATTCCCAACCTGCTGCGCCGCATCTCGGCGGAAGGCGCCTTCTCGCAGGCGTTCGTGCCGATTCTCGCGGAGTTCAAGAACCAGAAGGGCCATGACGCCACGCGCGCGCTCGTCGACGCCACGTCGACTGTGCTCGCCTGGGTGCTCGCGATCCTCTCGCTGCTTGGCATTTTCGGCGCGTCGTTCGTCGTGATTGTGGTCGCGTCGGGCCTGAAGAGCGACGGGCAGGCGTTTCCGCTCGCCGTCACGATGACGCGCATCATGTTCCCCTATATCGTGTTCATCTCGCTGACGTCGCTCGCGTCCGGCGTGCTCAACACGTACAAGCAGTTCTCGCTGCCCGCGTTCGCGCCGGTGCTGCTCAACGTTTCGTTCATCACGGCTGCCGTGGCCTTCGCGCCGCACATGAAGCAGCCCGTCTACGCGCTCGCATGGGCCGTGATCGTGGGCGGCGTGCTGCAGTTCATCGTGCAATTGCCGGGCTTGAAGCGCATCGACATGATGCCGCGCATCGGGCTGAATCCGCTCAAGGCGCTCGCGCACCGGGGCGTTAAGCGCGTGCTCGCGAAGATGGTGCCCGCCATGTTCGCCGTCTCGGTCGCGCAGATCAGCCTCATCATCAACACCAATATTGCCTCGCGTCTGGGGCCCGGTGCGGTCTCGTGGATCAATTACGCCGACCGCCTGATGGAGTTCCCCACGGCGCTGCTCGGCGTGGCGCTCGGTACGATCCTGCTGCCGAGCCTCTCGAAAGCGCACGTCGATGCCGATCCGCATGAGTACTCGGCGCTGCTCGACTGGGGCCTGCGCGTGACGTTCCTGCTTGCCGCGCCCTCGGCCGTTGCGCTCTTCTTCTTCGCCGAGCCGCTCACGGCCACGCTCTTTCACTACGGCAAGTTCGACGCCACGTCCGTCATCATGACGGGCCGCGCGCTCGCGGCGTACGGGGTGGGGCTCGTCGGCCTCATCCTCATCAAGATCCTCGCGCCCGGCTTCTACGCGCGCCAGGACATCAAAACGCCGGTCAAGATCGGCGTGGGCGTGCTCATCGCCACGCAGATCAGCAACTACATCTTCGTGCCGATCTTCTCGCACGCGGGCCTCACGCTCTCGGTCGGCCTTGGCGCCTGCATGAACGCGCTACTGCTTTTCATCGGGCTGCGCCGCCGCGGCATCTACATGCCGTCCGCGGGCTGGATGACGTTCTTCGTGCAGTTGCTCGGGGCATGTCTCGTGCTGGCGGGGGCGATGCACTGGTGCGCCATCAGCTACGACTGGATCGCGCTGCGTCATGAACCGCTTGAGCGCATCGCTTTGCTCGGTGCGTGCCTCGTCCTGTTCGCGGCGCTATATTTCGGTATGCTTTGGCTCATGGGCTTCAAATACGCGTACTTCAAGAGGCGGGCGAAGTGACCACGATGACTACGCGGGTACTGGATTATTTCAGCGCGCTCGTTGCCGACGACGAGAGCCTGCCGCTCACCGAGGCGGCGCTCGCAATCGCGCAGGACGCGTATCCCGATCTCGATCTGCAAGGCACGCTCGCCGAGATCGACGAACTCGCGCTGCGCGTGCGCCGCCGCATGCCCGAAGGGGCGGACGTGCGCCAGCAGGTCGCCGTGCTCAACCGCTGCTTTTTTCGCGAGATGGGCTTCGCGGCCAACCTCAACGACTTTCTCGACCCCGAAAACAGCCACCTGAACGTCGTGCTCAAGCGCCGGCGCGGCATACCCATTTCGCTGGCGGTGCTGTATCTGGAAATGGCGACGCAGCTCGGGCTGCCGGTGAAAGGCGTATCGTTTCCGGGACATTTTCTGCTGCGCGTCGCGCTGCCCGAAGGCGACGAGATGCTCGATCCCACCACGGGCCGCACGCTCACCGAATCCGACATGGTGGAGATGCTCGAACCGTTCGTGGCCAACGCCGGCGACTCCGTGGCCCGTGCGCTGCGCATGCTGCTCGAACCGGCCACGCGCCGCGAGATCGTCGCGCGCATGCTGCGCAACCTGAAGTCGGTATATCTGCAGACTGAACGCTGGCAGCGCCTGCTGGCCATCCAGCAGCGGCTCGTGATCCTGCTGCCCGAGAACATCGAGGAAGTGCGCGACCGCGGCTTCGCGTATGCGCGGCTCGACTATCTGCGCCCCGCACTCGAAGACCTCGAACACTACCTCGACGAGCGCCCCGACGCGGAAGACGCGACCGTGGTCGAGTCGCAGCTGCATGAACTGCGTCAGCGCACGCTCGATAACGACTGAAGCGCTTGACTGAAAAGTGCAGACAAAAACGCCCGCGACGAATCTCGCGGGCTTTTTTTATTGCGCGTAGCAGGGCGCCCGGTTACTTCGGCTGCATGCGGATCGCGCCGTCCAGACGGATCACCTCGCCGTTGAGCATCGGATTCTCGACGATCTGCTTGACGAGCATCGCATATTCATCGGGCTTGCCGAGGCGCGGCGGGAACGGGACCATCGCGCCGAGCGCATCCTGGACCTCTTTGGGCATGCCGAGCAGCATCGGCGTTTCGAAGAGGCCGGGCGCGATCGTCATGACGCGGATGCCGCTGCGCGAAAGGTCGCGCGCGATCGGCAGCGTCATCGCGACGACGCCGCCTTTCGACGCGGCGTAGGCCGCCTGACCGATCTGGCCGTCATACGCGGCCACCGAAGCCGTGTTGACGATGACGCCGCGCTCGCCGCCCTCGGCGGGTGACGTCTGGGCGATCGCGGCCGCCGCGAGGCGGATCATGTTGAAAGTGCCGATCAGATTGACCGAGATGGTTTTCGAGAACGTGTCGAGCGGATGCGGGCCGTCCTTGCCCACGGTCTTGACGGCGGGCGCGATGCCCGCGCAGTTCACGAGGCCGCGCAGCGTGCCGAGCGCGGTTGCCGCGGCTACGGCACGCGCGCCGTCGTCTTCGCTCGCGACGTTGCACTTCACGAACGCGCCGCTCAGTTCCTTCGCGAGCGCGTTGCCCGCGTCCTCGTTGAGGTCGGCGATGACGACCTTGCCGCCCTCGGCCGCGATGAGACGTGCGCTTGCCGCGCCGAGCCCCGACGCGCCGCCGGTGATGAGAAATACGTTGCCGCGGATCTGCATGTTTCGTCTCCTGTCGTTGGGCTATGTCTTGCGCGGAGCGGAAGTCCACGCAAGGCCACGCAAAAACAAAGCGGGCCGGCTGGCGTCGCGCCCCGAGTCACATCGGGAGTGCGGCGCCAGCCGGCCCGCAGGCAAACCAGCATGAAAGCCGAAACCGGCTTCGAATCGTGCTTTTAACCGGCCGTTGAATCGCTTACTTCAGCGCTTCGAATGCGCGCTCGCGAATCTCGTCGACGCTGCCGAGGCCCGAGATGGCGCGATACTGCGGCGGCTGCAGGCCGTTTTCCTCACCGCGTTTGGCCCACTCGCTGTAGTAGGCGATGAGCGGCTTGGTCTGGGCGACGTACACGTCCAGACGCTTGCGCACCGTTTCTTCCTTGTCGTCGTCGCGCTGGACGAGCGGTTCGCCCGTGACGTCGTCCGTCATCTCGACCTTGGGCGGATTGAACTTGACGTGATACGTGCGGCCCGAAGCCGGGTGCATGCGGCGGCCGCTCATGCGCGTGATGATCTCGTCGAACGGCACGTCGATCTCGAGCACGTAGTCGATCGCGACGCCCGCCTGCTTCATGGCTTCGGCTTGCGGCAGCGTGCGCGGGAAGCCGTCGAACAGGTAGCCGTTCTTGCAGTCGGGCTCCTGAAGGCGTTCCTTCACGAGATTGATGATGAGTTCGTCGGTGACGAGCTCGCCGGCGTCCATGAATCGCTTCGCTTCGAGGCCAAGCGGCGTGCCCGCCTTGACGGCTGCGCGCAGCATGTCGCCCGTCGAGATTTGCGGAATGCCGAACTTTTCCTTGATGAAGCTTGCCTGGGTTCCCTTGCCCGCGCCCGGGGCGCCCAACAGGATCAAACGCATGTGAACAATCTCCGATCTGTGTGAATTCTTGCGGCGCGGTGGCTGCACCACGTGTGGTGGGACAGCATCGTCAGCGTCGTGCGTCTCCTTGCCCATTCGCTCACGGCCGTCGAGGCAGTGCTGGCGGGGGCAACGGCCCGTCCCGCGCGGCTTTCGCCCGGTGTCCATGACTCGCACAGGACTCGGGGCGGCGCTGCAAGACGGTGCCGAAAAGCGGGGAAACCCCGACGCACAAAGGCTTTAGACGGCTCGCGCAAACAATTGATTATGCCATGGGATTTTTGCCCCACGGACGGAATTAAGGCCGGTATAACGCTTGCACACGGGCGAGGTCGGCGGGCGTGTCGACGCCCGGCGCGGGTGCTTCGGCCGTCACGAGCACCGCGATGCGCTCGCCGTGCCACATTGCGCGAAGTTGCTCGAGCGCCTCGACCTGCTCGATCGGTGACTGCGCGAGCGAGGGGTAGCTGCGCAGGAATTTCGCGCGGTATGCGTACAGGCCGATATGCCGATAAACGGTCGCAGGAGCCGGCGGGGCGGGCATTGCGCCGAGATCGAGACGCGCCGGCGACCAGTGCGGCTGCCAGGCGTCGCGGGCCCAGGGAATGGGCGCGCGCGAGAAGTAGAGCGCTACACCGCGCGCGTCCAGCACGACCTTCACGACGTTCGGGCTGAAGATCTCCTCGGGCGCCGTGATGGGATGCGCCGCGGTGGCGATGGCGCATTCGGGGTGCACAGCGAGGTGCGACGCAACGTCGCACACGAGCGCGGGGTCGATCAGCGGTTCGTCGCCCTGGACGTTGACCACGATCGTCTCGTCGCTCCAGCCATATTGTTCGGCGACCTCAGCGAGGCGGTCGGTGCCCGACGGGTGATCGGCGCGCGTGAGCATGGCCTCGAAACCGTGGTCGCGTGCGGCGTCGAGCACGCTTTGGGCATCGGAGGCGATCAGCACCTTCTGCGCGCCCGAATCACGCGCGCGTTCGGCCACACGCACCACCATCGGCTTGCCGCCGATGTCGGCGAGCGGTTTGTTGGGCAGCCGCGTGGACGCGAGGCGCGCCGGGACGACGGCGATGAAGGGTTGCACGGGAGCGGTCATGGCCAGTTCGGGCAAGGACAGGAAACGGGATTAGGGATAACCGGTTCTGGAAACCGCCTTTGGAGCCGACAGCGCGCCGGGGGCGGCGCGTGCGACTCGACTTCCAGCCGGGAGTACGAAATGAGCGGAGTGAATGGCGTGAGCGGGGGAGTGAGCGCGATTGCGGCCACCTGGCGGCGCGCGAAGCGCCGCCCGCGCGCCTTACGCGGCGCTTGGGCCTTGCGGATCGACCGGCGTGCCTTCCACGGTTTGACGCGCTTCGTCGACGAGCATGACCGGAATGCCGTCGCGGATCGGATAGGCGAGCTTGTCGGCATTGCAGATCAGCTCCTGCGCGGCGCGGTCATAGCTGAGCGGGCCCTTGCAGATCGGGCAGACCAGGATTTCAAGCAGACGAGCGTCCACGGAGTTTCTCCACAACCAGGGTAATGAGGCGATGATCGAGCGCGGCTTCGACGGGGACGACCCAGATGCGCGCATCGTTCCAGGACCCCAATTTTACTGCATCCTTTTCGGTGACCAGGATCGCGTCGGCGGCGACGTCGGCGAACGGGTTGGTCGCGTAGGCGTAATGGTCGGGCAGCGGCAGGGTTTGCGGCGCAAGGCCGGCCGCGCGCAGCGTCGCGAAAAAACGCTCAGGCGAACCGATGCCTGCCGCCGCCACGATGCGCAGCGCGGGCTGCGACCCTTGTGTGCCAGTGCCTTGCCCCGGCGCGGCCGCGCCAGCGGCAAACTGCGCGAGCGGACGGCGCAGCGCCGGATTGGCGAGGTGCCAGGCGTCGCCGGGTTCGAGTTTGAGCGCGAACGTATTGGGCCAGGGCGGCAGCGTGCGCGCAAACGGATTGTTGATGAGCGTGGCGTCACGGCTGCGCGAGAGCGGCTCGCGCAGCGGGCCCGCGGGCAGCAGAAAGCCGTTGCCGCCCAGGCGATGGTCGAACACCACGATCTCGACGTCGCGCACGAGGCGGTAATGCTGGAGGCCGTCGTCGCTCACGATCACGTCGACGTCGCTGTGGGCGCCGCACAGAGACGTGGCCGCCGCGACGCGGTCGGGCGAGACCCACACGGGCACGCCCGTGCGGCGGGCGATCAGCAACGGTTCGTCGCCGCAAAGGCGCGCGGGCGTATCCGCCGTGACGGGTGTCGGGCGTGCGATTTTCGCGCCGTACCCGCGCGAGACCACGCCGGGTGAGAAGCCCGCTGCGCGCAGCGCCTCGACGAGTGCGATCACCGTGGGCGTCTTGCCCGTGCCGCCCACGGTCACGTTACCGACCACCACCACGGGTACGCCCACGCGCATGCTTTTGAGCCAGCCCGCGGCGAAGGCGGCGCGGCGCGCGCCGCTCACGGCGGCGAACACGGCGGCGAGCGGCGTAAGCGCCCACGCGAGTGCGCCGCGGCGTTGCCAGGCGTGCGCAAACTGCGCTTCGAGGCGTTCCTTGAGACGGGAGACGGGGCCGCTCATCGGCAATTTGCGCGCGAAGCGCCGCACGCGGCATGCGGGAAGCAGACAGGCAGGGCGGGCATCGGGTCGGTTCTCCGGTTCGAGGTGAGCGACAAACAAGACGGCAGACGAATGACCTGCATCTGCGAGCGCCCGGCGCGGCACAGGCGGTCGTGAACCCGGCACTCTAGCGCGGGTAGGCGCCACGCGGCAAGTTGGCTGGCCGCACGCAATTGTCGGCTGCGTGCAAGGCGCGCGAAACGTCCAAAAAATCACCGCCTGTGGATAACTTTGTGGAGAAGTAGGCTACGGGAAGCCGCAAAGGCCCATTCTTCGGCCTCTCCATCGGCGTGTAAGGATATTATGGAGATAAAAAACGTATAAAAATCAACAAGATGGGATATTTTTTCAGCGTTTGCGGGGCGGGTGCGGGCAACTTGCCGCATGACAGCGCCGATGTGGACACTTCGCGGCGCTTGCGGGGCGGGTCTCTTTCGTGCTGGACTGGCGCCCCCCGAACGGTCTATCGTCTGTCCGGCCGACGCTTCTCCACACCCTTTCGCATGCTATCCGACCGATTCTCCGCTTCTTCCGCTTCTTCGGGCGACGTCGTCGTGCCGGTTTCGGCGCTCAACCGGGCGATCGCCTCGATGCTCGAGCGCACGTTCCCGCTCGCATGGATTTCCGGCGAAGTTTCCAACTTTACGCGCGCCGCGAGTGGCCACTGGTACTTCTCGATCAAGGACGCCCAGGCGCAGATTCGCTGCGTGATGTTCCGCGGCCGCGCGCAGTACGCCGAATTCACGCCGCGCGAAGGCGACCGCATCGAAGTGCGTGCGCTCGTCACGATGTACGAGCCGCGCGGCGAACTCCAGCTGAACGTCGAGGCCGTGCGGCGCACCGGCCAGGGCCGGCTCTACGAAGCGTTCCTGCGACTGAAGGCGCAACTCGAAGCCGAAGGGCTCTTCGACGCCGGGCGCAAGCGCGCGCTGCCCTCGCATCCGCGCGCCATCGGCGTGATTACGTCGATGCAGGCCGCTGCGCTGCGCGACGTGCTCACCACGCTGTGCCGCCGTGCGCCGCACGTGCCGGTGATCGTCTATCCCGCGCCGGTGCAGGGCGCGGGCTCGGCCGAAAAGCTCACGGCGATGCTGGAAACCGCGAACGCGCGCAACGAAGTGGACGTGCTCGTGCTGTGCCGCGGCGGCGGCTCGATCGAGGACCTGTGGTCGTTCAACGACGAGGCGCTTGCCCGCGCGATCGCGGCCAGCGCCATTCCCGTGGTGAGCGGCGTAGGACACGAAACCGATTTCACGATCGCCGACTTCGCGGCCGACGTGCGCGCGCCGACCCCCACTGGGGCGGCTGAACTCGTCAGCCCGCAGCGCACGCTGCTGCTGCGCGACCTCGACCAGCGCCATGCCGCGCTCGCGCGCGATTTCGGCCGCCTGCTCGAGCGGCGCTCGCAGCAACTCGACTGGCTGGCGCGCCGGCTCGTTTCTCCCGTCGAGCGGCTTGCGCAGCAGCGCACGCATTTGCGCCAATTGACGATACGGCTCGCATCGGCGGGCTCGCGTGCCAGCGCCGAGGCGCGTGCGCGCCTGAACGTCATGCAGATGCGCTGGCAGCGCGCGCGGCCCGACGCCGCCGCGCAGCGCGCTCAACTCGAGTCGCTTGGCCGGCGTCTGGACGGCGCCTTCGCGCGTCAGCGCGAGCGCGAAGCGGCGCGCGTATCGGAACTCACGGCGCGGCTCGAAGTGCTGAGTCCGCAGCGCACGTTCGAGCGCGGCTACGCGGCGCTGCTCGACGCGCAAAGCGGCGCGGCCGTGCGTTCGCCCGCCACGCTCAAGCCCGGCAAGCGGCTCACAGTGCATCTCGCACAGGGCAGCGCCGACGTCGCGCTCGCCGATGTCCAGCCGCGCCTCGCCGACGGTTTCTGAAACTGGCACGTAGTCAGACGGCCAGGCTCGCTGTTTGCTGTGCAAGGAAGAACCGGCGCGATCGCACGATCGTTTGGAACACGACGAAAAATCGTGACGGCGAGCGATTGTTGCAGTCTCGTTGCAGGAAGTTTGCATGCCGGTTGCGCGAAGATTGCAACGCGATTGCAGCGGTATTGCCTGCGTGCGATCCCGGTATGGATCGCATGGCTTCGCAAGCGCTGTTCGAGCGTCGTTGCATCGAGCATCACGCGCTGTGCGACCCGTGCAGCATGGCACCCACGCAGCGGGGAATCGGCGAAAAACCGCGTAGCGGTTCATCCGCAAAAGCCCCGCGCAAACGATATCCGGCATAAAGGCCGCTCGTTTGCGGGGTTATTCCAACTCGCCTACAATCGAGTGCTCCATGCCGGTTATCACGCAGAACTCCCCATAACACGACGAAGGAACCGCATCATGTCATTTACGCTCCCGCCGCTGCCGTTCGCGAAGAACGCCCTCGCTCCGCACATGTCGGAAGAGACGCTCGAGTTCCACTACGGCAAGCACCACCAGGCTTACGTCACGAATCTGAACAATCTCGTTCCGGGCACGGAATTCGAAAAGCTCTCGCTTGAAGAGATCATCAAGAAGTCGTCGGGTGGCGTGTTCAACAACTCGGCGCAGATCTGGAATCACACGTTCTTCTGGAACAGCCTCTCGCCGCAAGGCGGCGGCGCACCGTCGGGCGCACTCGGCGACGCGATCAACGCGAAGTGGGGCTCCTACGACGCGTTCAAGGAAGCCTTCAC
Source organism: Paraburkholderia flagellata (assembly GCF_021390645.1). Lineage (GTDB taxonomy): Bacteria > Pseudomonadota > Gammaproteobacteria > Burkholderiales > Burkholderiaceae > Paraburkholderia > Paraburkholderia flagellata. Next base: position 2,472,187 of record NZ_JAJEJT010000001.1, on the reverse strand, counting down.
CAAGGCTGCAGTGGGCAACTTCGGTTCGGGCTGGACGTGGCTCGTGAAGAAGGCTGACGGCTCGCTCGACATCGTGTCGACCAGCAATGCCGCCACGCCGCTCACGACCGACGCCAAGGCGCTCCTCACGATCGACGTGTGGGAACACGCTTACTACATCGACTACCGCAACGCGCGTCCGAAGTTCGTCGAAGCGTTCTGGAACATCGTGAACTGGAACTTCGCAGCGCAAAACTTCGCGTGAGTTTCGCGTAGTACGAAGTCCTGTTCGACGTGCCGCAATGACTGCGGTACATGCAAAAAGCCCTCGATTCGCATCGAGGGCTTTTTTGTTTTGCGTGAAGTGTTTTACGCAAAAGCGGCGATGGTTTCCTGCGTCGAGCGCACGTGGCCCATGTGCGGGAACAGCTTTTCGAACGAGAAGTGATGCATCTCTTCGTTCAGACCCGAAGTGGCGTCTTCGACGAACACGAGCTTGAAGCCGAGATCGAACGCCGCGCGCGCGGTGGATTCGACGCCGAAGTTCGTGGCGATGCCGCCGATGACGATGGTGTCGATGCCGCGGCGGCGCAGCTGCTGCTCGAGGTTGGTGCCGTAGAACGCGCCCCATTGGCGCTTGGCGACGATCACGTCGCCGGCTTGAGCGCCGATGCCGGGCACGAGTTCGGAAGCCTCGGCCGGTGCGGGCGGCGTGTCGGGCGTGCGGCCGGGGGCGTCGGCGGGCAGCGCGAGCAGTTCGTTCAGGAGCACGTGGACCCAGACGACGGTGCCGCCCTTGGCGCGCAAGGCGTCGGCGAGCGGTTTGGCGTTGGCCACGACCTGTGCGCCGCTATAGGGCGCGATCTGGCGGCCGACGATGCCGTGCTGGAGATCGATCATCACGAGCGCCGTGGTGCGCGCGTTCAGTGAAAGTGCTTGCGTCATGGTTCACCTATATGTGAGGATGGCTTCACATAATCATACACGAATATGAAGGAGGCTTCAGATATGGCGGCTGACCCGCTCGCGCGTAAAGAGGCGCAAGTTGAGAACGCACGGCGCGTGCCGCGCCAGGAACGTGCGGCGCGTACGTTGGACGCGCTGCTCGAAGCGGCGGGCGAAGCCTTTGCCGAGCGCGGATTCGAAGCGGCGACGATGACGCAGATCGCGCAGCAGGCGGGCGTTTCCGTTGGCGCGGCGTACCAGTACTTTCCGAACAAGGAAGCACTGGCTCTCGCGCTGCGCCAGCGTTACGGCAACGAGATGGACGCGCGCTGGAGCGCGCTCATCGCCGCGCACGACGATGCCGGCAAACTGCCACTCGCAGAACTGGTCGAGCGTCTTTTCGACCTGATGGTCGACCTGATGCACGACTATCCCGCGTATTTGCCGCTGCTTTCCGTGCCGCTTGGCTTCAAGCGCGATGCGGCCGTGCGCAATCTGCTGCGTCAGCGTTTCACGGCGCTCTTCCTGCGCTATCAACCGGCACTTTCGTCCGACGAGGCCTATCGCGTGGCCGAAGTCATGCTGCAGGTCATCAAGAGCCTCAATCCACTCTACGCCGCGGCGAAACCGAAGGAGCGCAAGCTGCTCGTCGCCGAGTACAAGGGCGTGCTGGCGACGTGGCTCGCCGTGCGACTCGCGTGAGCCCGCGAGCCGCCCACACCCGCACCGCGTCTTAGCGCTGTAGCGGCTCTTCGCGCGACGTCAGCACGCGGTCGATCAGGCCATACTCCGCGGCTGCTTGCGCCGACATGAAATTGTCGCGGTCGCTGTCGTGCGCGATCTGCTCGATGCCGCGCCCGGTGCGCGCGGCGAGCATCGCGTTCAGGCGCTCGCGCAGGTAAAGGATCTCGCGCGCCTGCAACTCGACATCGGCAGCGGTGCCCTGGCCGCCACCCGAAGGCTGATGGATCATGATGCGTGCATTCGGTAGTGCGAAGCGTTTTCCCTGGGCGCCTGCAGCGAGCAGGAACGACCCCATGCTGGCCGCGAAACCCGTGCACAGCGTCGAGACATCGGGCTTGATGAACTGCATCGTGTCGTAGATGGCGAGTCCGTCGTAGACCGAACCACCCGGCGAGTTGATATAGAGGTGGATGTCCTTGTCCGCGTTTTCCGCTTCGAGAAAGAGCAGTTGCGCGACCACGAGGCTCGCGCTCTGCTCGGTCACTGGCCCGACGAGGAACACGATACGCTCGCGCAAGAGGCGAGAGTAGATGTCGTAGGCGCGCTCGCCGCGCCCCGATGTTTCGATCACGGTCGGGACGAGATTGAGCGCGCTCGGCGGCATTGCTGCATGATTCAGTGCAAAGGATGGCATGAGTGGCCTCGCGTTTTTCCGTTGACGGCTGTTGACGTTGGCGGCGCGATTGCGACGCTGCTGCCATGACGCCCGGCGCGGCGGCCGCGTGACGACAATATTTTTGCGGGGGGCTGTCACGTTGGCCTCGCGCCGGACGTCATGTGGGAAACGGGCGGGAGCGACCACGCAAGGCGAAGGAGCGGAGCGAATGACGCAGGCGATCGACACAATTGACGGAACGAGTCTGGAGGGCGCTGGGCGCAATGAGGCTGCGACCCCAGTGAGCGAGGAAGGCGGCCCTCGCGAAGAAGCGTGGACTGACGCGCGCCGCGCCGCCGCCTTCGGCGAGGCGCGCGGGCGGCTCATTGCGCTGGCAACGCGCGTGCTGGGCAGCCGCGCGGAGGCCGAGGACGTCGTGCAGGACGCATGGTTCCGCTGGCGCGACGCCGACGCGCCAGCCTTGCGCACTCCACAGGCGTGGCTCGCCACGGTCACGGTGCGCCTCGCGATCGACCGGCTGCGCCGCTTGCGCCGGGAGAATGCGGGCGAACACGAGGCCGCGTGGCTCGACGAAGCGGCGCCCTCAGCGGAAGAGGCGGGATTGCGTGCGCGGCGGTTCTCGGACGCGCTGCTGCTGCTGCTCGAACGGCTAGGACCGCTCGAGCAGGCGGTGTTCGTGTTGCGCGAGGCCTTCGATTGCGACTACGCGCAAATCGGCGCGCTCACCGGCTGCACGAACGAGCATTGCCGGCAGATCGTGCGGCGTGCCCGTGTGCGGCTCGCCCGCGAGGCCGCGCCGCAAGCGGCTCCTGCCGACAAAGTGCAGCACGCGCGCACCGCTGAGCGATTGCGTGACGTGCTGCATGCGCAGGATCGCGTGGGATTGATGGATCTGCTGGGCGTGACCGCAACCGCGCTAGTCGCGTCGAGCGTGGCCGAAGTGGCTCACCGCCACGGCACGCAGGAAGCACCACTGGCGCACGTTCTGCGTGCCGAGGCGCTTGCGTTGGACGGCGAGCCGGGCGTGGCGCTCGTCGCGCAGGACGGCGCGCTTGCGGCTTGGCTGCACGTGCGCGACGACCGCTACGGGGTGCCCGAGCCGGTCGTTTGTGTCGCGGCGATGGAGGAGGGGAGCGCGCTCCAGACGGCCAACCGGGCTTTCGGCGGCGATGCGGTGCGCAAGCTGCTCGCCTGGCTCGCCTCGAGCGATGGCGCGGCGTGCGTGTCTACGCTTACCGTCACCGCGCAAGCGTCCACCACACACGGCTGCGCAACGATGCTCGCGCAGCCGCTCGCCCTGGCCTGAGCCGAGGCTTGTACGCAAGTTAGCCGCGCAAGGCGGCGTCCCAGTTGATGTCGACGCACAGCACCTGCACGCCGTGTTCCGTCTGCGCGGCGACCGACGCCGTGACGCACAGGTGCGCCTCGTTGATCGACAGATAGGGGGGCGTGAATTGCACGCGGCCCGGCGCCTTCATCGCACCGATGAAGTATGGCCGTCGCTCCCAGCTCGCGCCTTCCGAATGCAGCAGCGGCCGGAAACGCTTGGCGCGTTGCGACGTGCGCCCGTCGGGCAGCACGTTGTCGCCGATCTGGCGGCCCGACGCGTCGAGCAGGAAGCAGCGCGCCGTGTCGTCGAGGCCTAGCAGCGGCAGCGTGGCGTCGTTCATGTCCACGCCCTCGGCAAGCTGTTTCGCCGCCGCTTCGATGGCGCTCACGTACGGCGCGAGACGCGCGGACTGCGAGCGCTCGCGCGCGGCCACGCGCTCGCGCAGCCGCGCCGAGAGATCGTCCATGAGCTGCGCGGCCTTGGCAGGCGGCACCGGCTCGACGTCCGGCCGTGCGAAATACGCGCCCTGCACGAAGTCGGCGTTGCTCTCCAGCGCGATGAGCGCGTCGCGCTCGGTCGAGAGGCCGCCCACGAGCACGAGCTGACCCGACTCGTGCAGCATCGAAACGAGACCCGGCAGCACGCGCTCGATATGCGCGTGGCGGCTCGCCTGGGCGAGCAGGCTGCGGTCGAGCGTGACGATGTCGGGCCGCAGCTGCCACACGCGGTCGATGTTCGAATGCTTCGCGCCGAAGCCATCCAGCGCGATCACGAAGCCCGCCTTGCGCAATCCGTCGATGATCTCCGCGAAGCGCGAATTCTCGCCGCCCGCCTGCTCCGACACTTCGAGCACCACCCGCTGCGGCTGCAGGCCGAGTGCCTTGATACCCGCGAGCAAGGCGTCGCCGTAGCTCGTGTCCATCAGCGCGGCCGGATGCAGGCTCAGGAAGAGCCATTCGTCGTGCGAATCGAACGCGTTGAAGTTGCCCAGATGCAGCGATTCCGCGAGGCGGCCGAGTTCAAGCAGGTCGCCGCGCCGCGCCGCCTGCGTGAACACCTCCTGCGACGGCACCTGCTGACCCTGCTCGTCGTGCGCGCGCAGCGACGCGTGATAGCCGATCGCGCGCCGGTGCGCGACCGAAAACACGGGCTGAAACACGCTGAAGACGGTGTAGCCGCCGTACAGCACGGTGCGGCGGGCGCCTTCTTCGCCGGCGATGGGGCGAGACTGGAAGCCGGGGGGATCGATGTCGATCATGCTGGTCATTTCGTTTCGATGGCGCGCGGGACGGACGTGACGGGCGGGACGCGTGAGCGTCAAGTTTACAGGATAGGACAGCAAAAAGTATGCGAGTCCCAGGTCCCGGGGCCGCCTCGTGGCCATTGCCCGTGCGCTGGTGCACGCGCTGTTACGCGACGGTGCAGGCGGTGTTCCTGAGTTGGTGCCTGATCGCGGCGCGAACGCTGGCGACGCACGGCCACGAGGCGCGCCGCACCTTTGCGGTGCGCGCGGCGGCACCGGCTTATCAGGCCCGCTCGGACGGATCTGTCTTCTTCGCGGTGCGCCGCAGGTCCGACGAGAGCTGCGCGAAGATCCACGACGAACCCGCGGTGATGATGCCCACGCAGATGAACGTCGCGTGGAACGCCGGAATCACGTTCTCGCCGGTCTTGTGGCCCATGATGCCCGTGAAGGTCGTGAGCAGCGCGCCCGCGACGGTCACGCCAAGGCTCATCGAGAGCATCTGCACGAGCGAGAAGAGGCTGTTGCCGCTGCTCGCGCCGCCTGTGCCGAGATCCTTGAGCGTGAGCGTGTTCATCGCCGTGAACTGCATCGAGTTCACGCCGCCGAATATCGCCAGTTGCGCGATACGCATCCACAGCGGCTCGTTGGGGGTGGACAGCGCGAAGCTCGCCATCATGAGGCCCACGAGCACGGTGTTCGAGACCAGCACGCTGCGGTAGCCGTAGCGCATGATGAGGTACGTCACGAGGCGCTTGGAGAACATGCCCGCCGCGGCCGTGGGCAGCATCATGAGACCCGCCTGGAAGGCCGTGTAGCCGAGCGCCACCTGCAAAAGCAGCGGAATCAGATACGGCATCGCGCCGCTGCCGATGCGCGCGAACAGATTGCCGAGCAGGCCCACGCTGAAGGTGTGAATCTTGAAGAGATCGAGCGAAAAGATCGGCTGCGGCGTGCGCACCGCGTGCAGACCGTAGGCCACGAACGCGGCGAGCGAGAGGATGAACAGCACGAGCACGGTGGCGTGCTGGATGCCGAACTCGCTGCGCCCGTCGAGCGCGAACGAAATCGCGAGCATGCCGATGACGAGCAGCAGGTAGCCCGGCAGATCGAAGCGCGGCGTGTCCGGGTTGCGGCTGTCGGGCATGAAGATGAAGGTGGCGACGCACCCCACCACGCCCACCGGCACGTTGATGAGAAAGATCCAGTGCCACGAGGCGATCTGCACGAGCCAGCCGCCGAGCGTCGGGCCGATGAGCGGGCCGATCAGCCCCGGAATCGCCACGAACGAGAGCGCAGGCAGATAGCGCTCGGCGGGAAACGTGCGCAATACGGCAAGCCGCCCGACCGGCAGCAGCATCGCGCCGCCCACGCCCTGCGCGACGCGCGAGACCACGAGCTGGTTCAGCGTATGCGCGCTTGCGCACAGGAGTGAGCCGAGCGCGAACACGAAAATCGCGCCGAGAAACACACGCCGTGTGCCGAGCTTGTCCGCGAGCCAGCCCGATACGGGGATCATCACCGCCATCGTGAGCGAATACGCGATCACGACTGATTGCATGCGCAACGGTAATTCGCCAAGACTCTTTGCCATCGCCGGCAAGGCCGTGTTGACGATGGTCGAATCGAGGGTCTGCATGAAGAAGCCGGTGGCGACGAGCCACAGCATCACGGACAACGAGCGGGGCGATGGCGTGGTACTGGATGCAGCGGTGGATTCGGACATGGGCGAGGAGTGGGGCGCGCAGGCAAGCGCCATTGTAGGGAAAACGGCGTGCAAGCGCAGACGGCAGGGCGCGCTGCCGCGCATGTGCCGTGTCCGCCGTCTGTGCCGTGCGCCCTGCGCCCGCGTGGTTATGCGCCGAGACGCGCCGCCGCCGCGAAGAACGCCTGGGCGCGCGGGTCGAGCGTGAGCGCAACATTGATGCGAATCCACGGGCTCGCCTCGCCATGCGGGCGGAAGTGGCTGCCCGGCGAGACCGCTACGCCGAGCGGCTCGCCGCAGGCCGCGAGCCGCGTCGAATCTTCCACGTGCGGCACGCGCGCCCAGACGAACTTGCCGCCCGTTTGCGCGTAGCCGCGCGCCCCGAGCGACGCTGTCGTCGTCGCGGCGCCGCCGAACAGCTCCCATCCATGCGCTTCGAGCGTGCGCGTGGCCGACCCTTGCGCTTCGGAGATGCGCCGGCGCAGCCGTTCGAGGTACTTGCGGTACGCGCCGCGCTCGAGCAGCGTGGCGGCCACGGCCTGCGTGAAGCGCGAGCCGCTGATGGTGGTCAGCGCCTTGATGGCCGCGAGGTCGCGCACGATCGCAGGGTTGGCCACCACGTAGCCCACGCGCAGCGCCGATGAGAGCGTCTTCGAGAGCCCGCCCACGTACACGACGTGCTCGAACTGGTCGAGCGCCGCGAGGCGGTCGGTGGGATCGGCCTGGAAATCGGCGTAGATGTCGTCCTCGACGATCGTGAAGCGGTGCTCGCGTCCGAGTTGCAGCAAGCGGAACGCGACGGGCGGCGAGATCGTCGAGCCGGTCGGGTTGTGGAATACCGTATTGACGAAGAACGCGCGCGGGCGGTGCTCGGCGAGCATCGCGTGCAAATGGTCGAGATCGGGCCCGCTCGCCGTGCGGCGGATCCCCACGAGGCGCACGCCGTGCAGCTTGAGCAGGCCGTACAGGTTGTAGTAGCCGGGGTCTTCGACGAAAACCGTATCGCCGGGCTTGAGCATGTAGCGCATGAGCAGGTCAAGACCCTCGCTCGCGCCTTCGGTGATAAGGATCTGCTGGGTGTCGGCCACGATGCCGAGCGGCGCGAGCCGGTTGCGCAGATGCTCGCGCAGCGTGGCGTCGCCGGTTGGCGTGCCGTAGTCGACGAGACTTGCGGGGTCGCTGCGCGACACATGGCGGATCGCCTGGCCGAGCGCGTCGACGTCGCGCCAGGCCTGCGGGATCGAGCCGCTGTCGAGCTGCAGCGATTCGTCAGCGCGTTCGAGCTGGCTGAGCAGATGGCCCGACTCGTCGGCGGCGTTCGTGAGGTCGCAGGTGCCCATGCCGGAAAGTCCCGAGCGCGCGTGCTCGCTCACGTAAAAGCCCGAGCCGTGGCGCGAGTCGAGATAGCCGAGCGAGACGAGCCGGTCGTAGGCCTCGATCACGGGAAAGCGGCTGATGGCGTAGTCGGCGGCGAACTGGCGGATGGACGGCAGGCGCGAGCCCGGGTGCGCCGCGCGCGAACGGATCCACGTCTGTACGCCGGTGACGATCTGGTCGGTGAGCGGCACGTCGCTCGCGCGGTCGAGTTCGAGTTTCATCTGGGTCTCGCTGGGTATGCCGCTTCAGGCTGCGGATTGAAACTGCAGTGACTGTTCGGTTTTTTCGCTGCACAGTTCCAGATGAACTGTTCAGAACTGTACATGGGATTGTCCATCACTGACCGCAATAATGCTCCTACCGGGAAGGCGCTTCAAGTCCTTGTCTGCAAGCCTTCCGGTGGCCGTCCGAAGGTGCTCGGCGGCCAGTCTGCAAGGAGCACGGCAATGCGCGAAATCCGAATCTTCGAACTGGAACACGGTGAGCCCGTCGAAACCTGGCGGCTTGCCGAGGCAATGCAATTGCATGTGAGCGAAGGCGAAATCTGGCTCACGATCGCGGGCGACGCCGGCGACTACTGGCTGCGCGCGGGCGAGTCGATCGGGCTCGCGGCGGGCGTGCGCGTACACGTGAGCGCGGGCCGCGAGGGCGCGCGTTTCGTGCTCGCACTGGGCGGCGCAACCGCCGAAGCGCCGGCACGCACGGTCGCGCCAGTCGACATGGAACGCGTACGCGCGGCGGGCGCGAGTGGTGTCGCAGCGCGCGTCGGCGAGGCGCTGCGCGGCTGGGCGCAGCGTGGGCAATGGGGTGTCCGGGCGGCGGGTTGAGCTTGCCGCTCGTGCTATGCGATGTGCTTCACGGCATGCCTGATATCGCCTGCCATTTCCCCCACATAACGTGCGCGCGGGCGGATCAGCCGGCCATCGGCGGTCTGTTCGAGCGCATGTGCGATCCAGCCCGTCACGCGGCCAGCGGCGAACAACGTGAACGCCGCGCCGCGCGGCAGTCCCAGCACGCGCTCGATGGCCGCGAGCGCGTAGTCGAGCGTCGGGCGCGCGCCGCTCGTCTCGGCCACGGCCTGGGCGAGGGCGTCGACTTCGTCCATGGGCGAGCGCGCCGGCGCACGCTGTGCGAGCAGGTCCAGCAACAGGCGCGCGCGCGGGTCGCCATCGGGATAGAGCGGGTGGCCGAAGCCGGAGAGCGGCACAGCCGCGCCGAGTTCGTCGGGCGCGAGACGGTCGGCCAGATAGCGATGCAGATCGTCCGCGCGCGCGGCTTCGTCGAAGAGCGCGGCCACGCGCGTGGTCTCGCCGCCGTGGCGCGGTCCGGCCAGCGCGGCAAGGCCGCCCGTCGCCGCGCCGAACAGATGCGTGCCGGTCGACGTGATGCAGCGCACCGTGAACGTCGAGGCATTCAGTTCGTGGTCTGCGCACAGCACGAGCGCCGCGCGCAGCAGGTCGGTTTGCGCGCGCGAGCGCACGCCCCACGCCTCGCCTAGCTGGCGGTGCAGCGGTTCGTTCGACGGCGCGGCGGAAACGAGCGCCGCCGCGAGCAGGCGTATGAGCATCGCACCAGTGTCGATTTGCGCGTCGCGGCCCTGCGCCCAGATACGCGGCATTTGCGCGGCGGCGGCGGGTAACAGCACGAGCGCACGTTCGAGCGGCGTGTGCCCACTCCAGATCTTCAGCCACGCCGACCATTGCGCGGCCGCGATGGGCGCCTCGGGCGCCTGCAGCACGCGGCGCGGCGCGCATTGCCAGAGCAGCGCCGCGACCTCTTCGAGCGAGGCCTGGCGCGCGAGCGCGATGGCGTCCTCGCCGCGATAAAAGAGCTTGCCATCGGCGATCAGCGTGATCGACGATTCGAGCACGGGTACGCCCCAGTCGAGCACCTTCTGCGCGACCTTGCCCGCGCGCTTGCCGTCGGCCTTGCGGCGCGCCAGGCGCCGCACCTCGCCGGCGTCGTAGCGGTTGTGGCGGCCATTGGGCGAGGGCGCCGAAGCGATGAGTCCGCGGCTCACATAGGCGTAGAGCGTCGCCCGGCTGATGCCGAGTTCGGCGGCAGCTTCTTGCGCGGTCATATAGCTGGACATGGTGGCTCGCCTCCTGGAACCGGAGAAATCAATCTATGTTGATCATGATAATCAAGATTGATGCGGGATTCGAGCGGCGCGACGATGCGTGACATCACTTCGGCTCATTTTCTCCACGCTTCCCTCGCAAAAGGACTGCACGCCATGACGCCACGCGACGCGCTCGAACACCTCTGGATGCTGGCGGGCTGCGATCCGTCCGCGCTCGGCTGGCTCGACATGGAAGGCAGCGATCCGGGACTGCCCTCGATCTTTCGCGTGGGCACGCTCGCGGCGGCGAGCATTGGCGCGGCGGGGCTCGCGGCGGCGCAACTGCACGCGTTACGCACGGGCCGGGCGCAGCGCGTAGCGATCGACGTGCGCCGTGGGCTGGCCGCGTTTCGCAGCGAACGTTATTTGAGCGTGGACGGCAAGCCGCCCACGGAGCTGCGTCACCCCGTGACGGGCCACTTCCCGACCGGCGATGGCCGCTGGATCCAGCTCCACGCGAACTTCCCGCATCACCTTGCGGGCATCCTGCGCGTGCTCCAATGCGCGGACGACCGCGAAGCCGTGGCGCGCGCGATCCTCGGCTGGGAGGGCGCGGCCCTCGACGACGCGCTCGCGCAAGCGGGCCTGTGCGCCGCGCTCGTGCGCGCGCCGCGCGAATGGGCCGCGCACGAGCAGGCGAAGGCGGTGGCGAGCCTGCCGCTCTTCGAGATCGAGCGCATTGGCGACGCGAGCGCCGAGGCGCCGCGAGGGGGCGCCGGCGCGCGTCCTCTGGAAGGTGTGCGCGTGCTCGACCTCACGCGCATCATCGCGGGGCCGGTGGCGGGGCGCACGCTCGGTCAACACGGCGCGGACGTGCTGCTCATCAACGGGGCGCATCTGCCGAACATCGCGCCGCTCGTGATCGACAACGGCCGCAGCAAGCGCTCGGCTACGCTCGACCTGCGCGACGAAGCCGCGTGCGAGCAATTGCGCGCGCTCGTGCGCGACGCCGATGTGTTCGTTCAAGGCTACCGGCCAGGCGCGCTCGCCGCGCGCGGATTCGCGCCTGAAGCGCTCGCGCAGTTGCGGCCCGGAATCGTATGCGTGTCGATCAGTGCGTATGGGCATCGCGGGCCGTGGCGCGAGCGGCGCGGCTTCGACAGCCTCGTGCAGTCGGCGAGCGGGATCGTGTGGGCCGAGAGCGTCGCCGCGGCAAAGCAGGGCAACGGCGGCAGGGAAACCGCGGCGCCGTTCATCGCGGCCCGTCCGCTGCCGTGTCAGGCGCTCGATCACGCCACGGGCTATCTCGCGGCGTTTGGCGCGATGGTCGCGCTCGCGCGGCGCGCACGCGAAGGCGGTAGCTGGCACGTGCGCCTTTCGCTCGCGCAAACGGGCCGCTGGCTGCAGACGATGGGCACGCTCGAAGACGGCCAGCAGTCACCCGAGGTAGGCGCCGCCGATCTCGCCGATTGCCTGGAGGAAATGGATTCGCCGTTCGGGCGCGTGCGCGCGGTGGCGCCCGCCGAGCGGCTCGAACTCACACCCGCGTTTCACGCGCGGCCACCGGTGCCGATCGGCAGCGATGCGCCGGTGTGGAGCGCGCGGTAGAAAACCAGGCGCCTGCACGCGCTTCAGCGGACTACTTGCGCAATTCCGCGACGAAATCGTAATAGTCGTTGCGGCAGTATGTATCGGTGAGTTCGATGGCGCGCTGATCGGCGGTGTAGCCCACGCGCGTGATGAGCAGCAGCGCCTCGTTGGGCGCGATGCTCATCTGCCGTGCGATTTCCTCGCTCGCGTTCACGGCGCGAAAGTGCTGCAGCGCGCGCACGATCGAAAGTCCGCGCTGTTCGAGAAAGCTGTAGAGCGAGTCGCCGATCGCATTCGGATCGGGGATCAGCGCAGCGGGGAAGGTGGAGTTCTCGACGGCCATGACGATGCCGTCCGCGAGACGCAGGCGTTTCAGGCGCGTGACGGCGGCCGCCGGCGAGAGGCCGAGCTGGATCACTTCGTCGCGGCTCGCGGGCTGGATCTCGCGCGACAGCCAGCGCGAGCTTGGCGTGAAGCCGCGCTGGCGCAGCATCTCGCTGAAGCTCGTGAGGCGCGAAAGCGGGTCTTCGATACGCGGCGTGATGAAGCTGCCCGCGCCTTGCGTGCGGCGAATCAGGCCCTGCTCGACGAGCAGCGCGATCGCCTTGCGCGCCGTGATGCGCGAAACGCCGAGAGACTCCGCGAGTACGCGTTCCGAAGGCAGGGCTTCGCCCGCGTTCCAGCGATTGTCGTGAATCGCGACGCTCAGCTTGCGTGCGAGCTGCAAATAAAGCGGCGTGTCGTTGTCCGGGTCCGGGCGCAGGTCGCGCCAGCGGTCTTCCGTGGGAGCGTTCATGGGAGGCAGGCATGAAAGGCGAACGGCAATTTTATGTCATCGGCGTGCGATCCCGGAAATGAACGGCTTGCGAGAGTGTGTATGACCGCATTGCGCGCGAGGCGATACACTGGCCGTTCTTTGCCAGTCAGCGCCGTTGCAGTGCGCAAAGGGAGATCATGACGACCGATATCGCAAGCGTCGCGTTGCCGGACGGCGAGCGCATTCCAAAGCTCGGGCAGGGCACATGGGAAATGGGCGAGCGCAGCGCGCATCGCGCGGCGGAAATCGCCGCGTTGCGCGAAGGCGTGGCGCTCGGCATGACGCTCATCGACACCGCGGAGATGTACGGCGACGGCGCGACCGAGCGTTTGGTCGGCGAGGCCTTGCAGGGTCTGCGCGACGAGGTGTTTCTCGTGAGCAAGGTGTATCCGCACAACGCGAGCCGCAGCGGCGTTGCGCGCGCGTGCGAGGCGAGCTTGAAACGCCTCGGCACCGACCGGCTCGATCTCTATTTGCTGCACTGGCGCGGCGGCGTGCCGCTCGAAGAGACGGTCGAAGGGTTCGAAGCGCTCGTGCGCGCGGGCAAGATCCGCCACTGGGGCGTGAGCAACTTCGACACCGACGACATGGAGGAACTGTTCGCCACGCCCGGCGGCGACGCATGCGCGACCAACCAGATCCTCTACAACATCGCGCGTCGCGGCGCCGAATTCGACCTGCTGCCGTGGAGCGCTGCGCATCGCATGCCGGTGATGGCGTATAGCCCCATCGATCACGCGCGCTTGCCCAGGCGCTCGCCGCTCGACGACATCGCTCATGCGCACGGCGTGTCGGTGTATCGCGTGGCGATGGCGTGGGTCCTGAGTCAAAGCGGGGTCTGCGCGATTCCGAAGGCAGGACGCGTGGAGCACGTGCGCGACAACCGCGCGGCGCTCGATCTCGTGCTCGGTGCGCAAGAGCACGCGGCGCTCGACGCCTGGTTCAAGCCGCCACGCAACAAGCGTCCGCTGGAGATGCTGTAGGGCGCGAGGGGGTACGCGCTTCGCGCGCGCGATCATGGCCTGCGCCGGCGTATCGCGAGCAGACAGCCGGCGTGACCGCCTGGGAACGCCACGCGCATCGCGTATCCGGCGACCGGCCCACGGCGGCGGTGCCCGGCCGGGGGACCGGGACGCCGCCGCCGACGCCAGGACTGGCGCGCCTGGCCGTCGCGCCAGATCGGGGTGGCTGCTGCGGTCTGCCTGCACCGCCGTACAGGTTCAATGACCGCTGCCATGGCCGCCACCGTGTCCGCCGCCGTACCCGCCGCCCGGGCCGCCCGACGGTCCACCCTTGCCGAATCCACCTCCGAAACCTCCGCCGAAGCCGCCGAAACCCCCGCCAAAGCCGCCACCGAAACCGCCCGCGGGTCCGCCCGAAGGGCCGCTTGCCGATCCGCCGTGGCTGCCGCAGCCGCACCCGCCTGAACTGCCGCCGCCGTTGTTGCTGCCGCCGCCGTTGTTTCCACCGCCGTTGTTTCCGCCGCCGTTGTTGCCACCGCCGTTGTTGCCGCCGCCGTTGTTGCCACCGCCGTTGTTGCCACCGCCGCCTTTCCCACTGCCGCCTTTCCCGCCGCCGGAGTTGCTGGAACCGCCTCCCGAACCGCTCTGTCCCGTTCCACCTACGCCAGAACTGCCGCTGCGGCCAAGCCCTCCCGTGCTGGCCGTAGCGGCGCCCGCACCGCCGCCGCTGCTTCCGTTGCTGCCACCCGACGAACCCGAGCCGCCATGGCCGCCGCCGTTGCCCCGAAAACACGCAGTGCCGGTAGTACGGCTAATGCAATCGTTCGGTGCGAACACAGTAGAAACGTCGCTCGCCAGGATGGCTGAATCGGACTCCGAATCAGTTTTCGACGAGGTGCCGACGGCAGCCGAACCAACGCCTGCCGACTCCGCAGCAACCGGCGCGCTGAAAGCCCCGAAGCCTTCCGCCCCGCTCGCCGGAAAAGGTGCGTCGGCGAGCAGGATCACCGCATTGATGGTGTCGCCTGCGGCGCGGGCGGTGCTCGCGTTGAACAGAATGCCCGCGCCCACCGCACACATGCCGACTCCCCGTTTTATAAAATAGCAGTACTTATGAATATTCGTCTTTTTCATCTTGTTCTCCCCGTGAGGCTGCAGCGTGATGCGCTGTCGTCCCTCATGCCCCCGTGCAGGCTGCACGCCTTGTGCGCGTGCGCCGACTCCGTTAGGCTCGCAACCCGCTTCGCGCCGGCGTAGATGGTTCTTCGATCCGGCTGGAGCGGTACTCGCCAAACTACTGACCAAACAAAAGGCACCCGGTCAGGCCGCGCGCAGGATGACCGGTTTGTGCAGGACTACTTGTGGATTGTCGGAGCCCATGGCGTGGGACGGCAGATTACAAGCGCGTCGAGCAGCCGGTCATCCGTCCGCCCGGTGCGACACCCCGCGCGTGTCGGGGCGGATTGCACTGGATTGCAGCGGCCGGATGCCTGGTGCCGATGTAGCCAGTTTTGTGCCATCGGCTGCGGAGGGGCGTGCCAGGTGGACTTAACAATTGATGTGTCGTCCGCATGGCAGAAAATACGCGGAAAACGTTACGTCGATGAAACGCGCGCGCCGAGTGGCGCGTGTTTGCGTTGCGAAAGCGGACAGCGCAACGAACCGGAGTGCTCGATATGAGCGCTATCACACCTTCAGGCTGTCGATTGTGTGGCCGTGGTGGCACTCTGTTGTGCGCGCAATTCGTCTACTGGAATGTGGCAGAGAATGCGATGGCCGCCGCCCGCATCGGCAAGCGGCGGGGGCGCTTCGTCGCAAATGGCGCCGATTTTGCGCGGGCAGTGCGCGCTGAAAATACAGCCGCGCCCCGTCGCCTGTGTGCCGTTTGCAGACGCCACGCCCAGCGCGCGCGCGGCCAGCAGCGTTTCTGTATACGGATGCCATGGGCCGTCGAACACTGTGCCGGCCGGACCGCTTTCCACGATGCGGCCCGCGTAGAGCACGACGATGCGATCGGCGAGATAGCGCACGACATCGAGGTCGTGCGAGATGAACAGGTAGCTCACGCCGCGTTCGCGCTGCAGGCGTGCGAGCAGATTGAGAATCGCGGCCTGTACGGAGACATCGAGCGCCGAAGTGGGCTCGTCGCAGATCACGATGCGCGGTTCGCCCGCGAACGCCTGGGCGATTGCCACGCGCTGCTTGAGGCCGCCCGAAAGTTGCCGCGCGCGTGCCACGAGATAGCGCGCCGGCACGCGCACGGCTTCGAGCAGCCCCGCGATGCGCGATTCGTCTGAGGCTTGATGATCTGCCGGCGTCTCGTCACGCGGCCGGGAAAGCGCACGTTCGATCAGCCGTTTCACCGGCAGCGCGCGATTGAGCGAGGCGTCGGGATGCTGGAACACGACGCGCAGCGCCGCACGCTCGTCGGCGCGACGCCGCGCGACGTGAGCGTGCAGGCGTTTGCCGTCGAGTTCGACGGCGCCGCCCGCGTCGGGCGCATTGAGGCCGAGCAGCATTCGCGCGAGCGTCGTCTTGCCGCTGCCCGATTCGCCTACGACGCCGAGCGTCTCGCCCGCATGCAACTCGATCGACACGCCGTCGAGCGCGCGCACGGCATGCGCGCCGTGTCCGAAGGTGCGCGAGACGTCGAGCGCACGCAGTATGACACGCGGTTCGGCGTCGGCGTTCGAAGGGCTATTGCTCGACGTCTGCGAGCCGTCGCCGCCGCCGATCAGATTACCGAACGGCAATTCGATCGCGCGTTCGTGATAGTGGCAGCGCGACATCTGCTCGCCGTTCGGCGACGTCATGCGATGCGGCGGCGGCGCTTCCATGCGGCAACGCGCGTCGGCCAAGCGACAGCGCGGGGCATAGATGCAGCCGGGCGCGCTCGCGCCTGGCGCGGGCAACTCGCCCGGTATCGTGTCGAGCGCGCCTGCATGCTTGTTGCGACCATGCGTGGGCAGACAGCGCAGCAGGCCCACCGTGTACGGATGCCGCGCGCGCTCGAACACGTCGCGCGTGACGCCTTCCTCGACTAGCCGCCCCGCGTACAGCACGCCCACGCGTTCGCACATGCGCCCGATCACCGCGAGGTCGTGGCTGATGAGCAGCACCGCCATGTCCAGCTCCGTGCGCAGCTTCGCGATGAGGTCGAGCACCTCGGCCTCGACGGTGGCGTCGAGGCCCGTGGTCGGTTCGTCGAGGATCAGGAGCGCGGGGTTCGACGCGAGCGCCATCGCAATCACCACGCGCTGCTGCATGCCGCCCGATAGCTGATGGGCGTAGCTCGCCAGCACGCGGCCCGGATTGGCAATGCGCACGCGTTCGAGCATCGCATGCGAGCGTGAACGGGCCACGCTCGCGTCGGCGCCCGCGGCTTCGAACGCTTCGTTCAACTGACGGGCGATGGTGAGCGTGGGATTGAGCGCGCTGGCGGGATCCTGATAGACCATCGACACGGCGTTGGCGCGCAGCGCGCGCAGACCGTCGGCGTCGAGCGCGAGCACGTCGTCGCCCGCAATCGCGATGCGCCCGGCCTTCACGCGGCCGTTGCGCGGGAGGTAGCGCAGTGCGGCGAGCGCGACCGTCGACTTGCCGCAGCCCGATTCGCCCACGAGCCCATACGCTTCGCCGCGCCGGATGCACAGCGAGACGTCGGTGAGCACGTCGCGCTCGCGCCCGCGCACGCGATAGGCGACGGTGAGGCCGACGAGCGCGAGCGCGTCGTCATCGCGCGGCGCGCTGAAAGTGGCGAGAGCGGTGCGTGAAGGTGCGGGGCGGTTCACGATTGGAGCACCTCGCGCAGGCTGTCGGCAATGAGGTTCACGGCCACCACGAGCGAGGCGATGGCGAGCGCGTCGAACGCCACGGTCCACCATGCGCCGCCCGCGAGCAGCGTGTACGACTCGGCGAGCGCGAGCCCCCAGTCGGCGGATGGCGGCTGGATGCCGAAGCCGAGGAACGAGAGCGTCGCCACCGCGAAGATCGCATAGCCGAGGCGCACCGTCGCTTCAACGACGATGGGCGGCCATACGTTCGGCAGGATCTCGGTGAACATCACGGTGAACGCGTTCGCGCCGCGCAAACGAGCCGCCGCCACGTAGTCGAGATGGCGCTCGGCGAGCACGGCGGCGCGCACCGTGCGCGCGATGAGCGGCGCGAACGTAATGCCGATCACGAGCACCACCGCGAGATTCGATGCGCCCACGGCCGCGAGCACGAGCAGCGCGACGATCACGAGCGGCAGCGCGAGCACCGCGTCGAGCGTGCGCGCGACGAGCGTGCCGAATGCGCCTTCGAAATAGCCGGTCACGAGCCCGAGCGCCGCGCCCGCGAGCGTCCCGACGAGCGTGGCGAGTGGCGCGATCGTGAGGATGTCGCGCGCGCCCACGATCACGCGCGAGCAGATGTCGCGGCCGAGTTGATCCGTGCCGCACCAGTGCGTATGGTCGGGCGGCAGGAGCGAGCTGAGCGGGTCGGACGCGTAGGCGTCGTGCGGCGCGAACCACGGGCCCGCGAGTGCGCAGACGATCCACCACACGACGATCAACACACCCGCGACGAACGAGGGCGAGCGCAGCAGCAGATGCAGCGTGTCGCGCAGACGTGTGTCGGCAAGCGCTTCTTCGCCTGGCGGTTGCGCGTCGGGCGGTTCGCCGCCCGGAGAAATTGCTTCGGATGCCATATCGGTCATGCGCCTCCCGGCGTGCGCAGGCGCGGGTCGAGCAACGCGTGCAGCGCGTCGGCGGCGAGATTGGCGAGCGTGTAGACCGCGCCCACCGCGAGCACGCCCGCTTCGAGCAACGGAAAGTCTTTGGTTTTCGCGGCGTTGAAGATGAGGGAGCCTACGCCCGGATAGCGGAACAGCGATTCGACCACGACGAGCCCGCCGATCAGATAACCGAGCTGCGTGGCCGCCACCGTCACGCTGGGCAAGAGCGCATTGCGCAGGACGTGGCGCACGATCACGACGTGGCTCGGCAGCCCTTTGAGAATCGCGGTGCGCGTGTAGTCGGCATCGAGCGCCGTGATCGTGCCCGCGCGCGCGATACGCGCGAGGTAGCCGAAGAACACGAGCACGAGCGGCAGCACGGGCAGCACGAGGTGGCGCAATTGTTCGAGCACGCCCGCGCCGGTGGGCGCGGTGGCTTCAATGGGCAGCCAGCGCAGCCACACGCCGAAGATGAGGATCAGCACGATCGACGAGACGAACTCCGGCACGGCGCTCGCGCACAGGCCGCCCGTGCTGATCGCGCGGTCGATCAAGCGGCCTTCGTGGAGTGCCGCCCACACGCCGCCCGCGATGCCGAGCGGCACCACCACCACGAACGCGAGCAGGCCGAGCTTCGCCGACTGCAAGAGCGCGTCTGCCACGAACGGCGCCACGGGCTGCTTGTAGCTCCACGACATGCCGAAGTCGCCGCGCAGCGCATGCGTGATCCACGAGGCGTACTGATCGAGCACGGGCCGGTCCGCGCCCAGTTCATGATTGAGCGCGGCCACTGCGCGCGCGTCGGCGAGCGGCCCGAGCACGGCGCGGCCGATGTCGCCAGGCAGCAACTGGCCGCCCGCGAACACGAGCACCGAAAGCAGCCAGAGCGTGAAGACCGCCCAGGCGGCGCGCCTGCCAAGAAAGTGCACGACGCCCGCGCGCGGGGCGAATGCGCGCGCGGCGCCGGCCGGATTCGGCATGGGCGGGAGCGGAGTAGCCATCGGACCTCCGTTTCGGTTGCGCTAGCCTCGCGTGCCGGCTCAGGCGGCGAGCGTCGCGCGGTCGAAATAGAGCTGCGCGAGCGCCGTGAAGCGCACACCGGAAAGCACGGCGCGCTGTGCGATCAACTGGTCGTAGAAGTACGGGATGATCACGGGCGTCTCGTCGAGCAACAACGTCTGGATTTGCCTCGCCACCTGCTTCTGCGCCGCCACGTCGAGCGTCGCCGCAAACTGCGCAACCAGCTTGTCGTACTGCGCGTTGCGAAAGTGCGCAGCATTCCACGTGCCGCCCGAGGTGAGCGGCGCGTTGAGAAACACGTTCGGCACGCCCCGATGCCCGTAGTCGGTCATGCCGAGCGGCGAGTCGAGCCAGTCCGATTTGCCGAACGTGCCCGCGCCGTAGTACTGCGACTGGCTCTCCACCTTGAGCGCGATGCGAATGCCGACCGCCTTCGCCGCGTTCTGCACGACCACGGCGAGGTCCGGCAACTCCATGTACTTTTCGGTGGTGAGCGTCACGTCGAAGCCGTTGGGCACGCCCGCCTGCGCGAGCAACTGGCGTGCCTTCGCGACATCGAGCTTGCGCTGGGGTACGTCCGTCGCCGTAGAAGGAAAGATGGGCGCGAACGGACTGTCGTTGCCCATCACGGCGCGGCCCTTGAAGAGTCCGCGCACGAGCACGTCACGATCGAGCGCAAGCGCGAGCGCCTGGCGCACCCGCTTGTCCTTGAACGTGGGCGAGTCGTTGCGCATGTGGATCTGGCGATGCGCGCTCGAGCGCACGCCAATCACCTTGAAGTCGGGATTGTTCAGGATGCCGATGCCGCCCTGCACGGTGAAGGTGCCCATCACGTCGGCCTGATGGCCTTGCAGCGCGAGCAACTGTGCCTGCTCGTCGGCGTAGAACGCGAATTCCACGCGCGCGGGCAGCGCCTTGTCGCCCCAATAGTCCGGATTGCGCACGAAGCTCACGCCGCGCCGCGCTTCGAATTTGTCGAGCTTGAATGGCCCCGTGCCGATGAAGCTCTTTTCGTAATTGCCCGCATAGTTGGCGGGCAGCATCACGGCGTTGTAGTTGTCCGAAGAAACGTAGTAGGCGAAATTGCCGTTGGGCGCATCGAGATGGAACTCGACCGTGTGGTCGTCGATGGCCTTCGTACCGCCCTTGGAGAGCACGCCCTTGAGTACCGAGAGCGCCGCCGAGCCGGTTGCCGGATCGGCGAGGCGATCGAAGGTCGCCACCACGTCCTTCGCGCCGAACGGCTGGCCGTCGTGGAATTTCACGTTGGGGCGCAGCTTGAACGTCCAGACGTCTGCTTTCGCGTTGGCTTGCCACGAGAGCGCGAGGGCGGGTTGCAGATGGCCTTGCGCGTCGTCGTTGGCGAGGAATTCGCCGGTCTGGTTCAGCAGACACAGCGCGCCCGCATCGGTCACGGTGAGCGGATCGACGGCGCCCGCAGGCGTGAGGTGCGCCACGCGGATCGTCTGCTCGCCGGGCTTGCCCGCGCCCTGGGCGTGCGCGCTGCGTGGCACGCCGAGCCCCGCGAAGGCGGGCAGCGCCGTGAGGCCGACCGCGCTCGCATAGCGCAGCAGTTCGCGGCGCGTCAGGCGCCCGGCTACGAATTCGTCGAGCGCGTGGTTGCCATGGTCGCCAGCCTGGGGGCGCAACGCTTCGAGGCGGGGCAGGAGCGGACGGCGGGACTGCGGTCGTTTCATCGGTGCGGGTTTCCGTGCGATTCCGTTCAGGGGGCGCGCGAGGCCCGAGGGCGTGCGCGACGGCGGCATGCGGTACGGCAGACGACGAATGGGTGCAGCTAACTGAAACGCTTGATGAGGCTATTGCGCGCAATAGCTGGGCTTAGTTTACGCGCTTTCGGCAATCGAGGCGAAGGGTAGGGTTTCGCGGGGTTGCGCGCGCGTGGCACGCCGTGCGAGGCACAGCGCGGCACGCGCGTGAGGTCTAGCGGGCCGCGGCGGGCCGGCGCCAGCGATGGAACAGCACAGAGCCGATCCAGCACGCGATGAACGTCGCGACGATGCCGTAGCCGAGTTCGCCGAAGCGCTCGTTCAGGCCGGCGATGAGCGTCCACGCGCCGCCGCTTGCGCCGAGCTTGTTGGCGATGAGTCCGAGCGCTTCCACGCCGCCGATCACGATCGCCACGAGCGCGGAGACGAAGGTGATGCTTGCGTTGTAGTAGAGCTTGCGCCTGGGGTCGTCCATGGCCCAGCCGTAGGCGTGGACCATCAGCACGTTGTCGGTGGAATCGACGAGCGTCATGCCCGCGGTGAAAAGCGTGGGGAACACGAGAATCGAATACATCGGCAAGCCTTTGCCCGCTTCGGCGGCGGCGATGGCGAGCAGGCCGATTTCGGTGGCCGTGTCGAAGCCGAGGCCGAACAGCACACCCACGGGATACAGGTGCCAGCTCTTCGTGACGAGTGCGAAGAGCGGACGCAGCGCGCGCGAAAAGAGGCCGGCGGGAGCGGGCGCATCGGTGGCCGCGAGCGTCGCGTCGTCGCCGTGTTGCGCGCGCCGGTAGCGCATCCATACGTCGCGCAGGATCACGAGGTTCACGCCCGCGAGCACCAGCAGGAACGTCGACGAAACGAGCGTGCCGATCGTCGAGCCGATCTCGTGGAACCGCTCGAAGCGGCCATGCAGCGAGAGCGCCGTGAGCGCGATGCCGAGCGTGGCGGCGATCACGACCGTCGAGTGGCCGAGCGAGAACGCGAGGCCCACGCCGAGCGGGCGCTCGCCTTGCTGCATGAGCTTGCGCGTGACGGCGTCGATGGCGGCGATATGGTCGGCGTCCACCGCGTGGCGCAGGCCGAAGCCGTAGGCGAGCAACGCCGTGCCGAGCAGCAGCGGGTAGTGGCGAAACGCGATCAGCGCCCACGCCCACGCGCCGAGATTGGCGGCGACGAGCACGGCGTAGAGCGCAATCAGGCGGGCGCGCAGCGAGGCGGGGGGTGTCGTCATGCGTCAGTGTGGATTTGCGGCCGGGCGATCAATGGTCGTGCGGATGGCGGTGGATCGGATCGACCCAGTACACGGTTTCCGGCGCTTCGACGGCGTCGATGTTCAGGTTCACCACCACGGCCTCGTTGTCGCTGCGCACGAGCACGCATTCGAGCGGATCGTCGGTGCTCGCGTTGATCTCCTGGTGCGGCACGTAGGGCGGCACGAAGATGAAGTCGCCAGGACCCGCCTCGGCCGTGAACTCCAGGTGCTCGCCCCAGCGCATGCGCGCGTGACCGCGCACGACGTAAATCACGCTTTCCAGCGCGCCGTGATGATGCGCGCCCGTCTTCGCGTTCGGATGGATCGTCACCGTGCCCGCCCAGATCTTCTGCGCGCCCACGCGCGCCGCGTTGATCGCGGCAGCGCGGTTCATGCCAGGCGTTTGCGCGGTGTTCGTGTCGAGCTGATCGCCGCGTATCACCTTGACGCCGTTTTCGCGCCAGTCGATAGGCGCGTCGTCGTGAGGGTGTTCATGAGGATGCTCATGGCCGTGATCGTGACTCATCGTCGTGTCTCCTTGACTGTGGGCGTCGCAGCGTTATCGCCGCATTGTGGCATGGTCAAAAATGCGCCGCGCGCATGTAGAAAAGCCCGTCCGCAAGGGACGGGCTTTCGTGTGCACAGCAACGCCTGCGCGTCGCCTGCGTTACGCCTTCTTCGCGTTGATGACCGCTTCGGCCACGTTCTGCGGCGTTTCCGCGTAGTGCTTGAACTCCATCGTGTAGGTCGCGCGGCCTTGCGTGAGCGAGCGCAGCGACGTGGAATAGCCGAACATCTCGGAGAGCGGCACTTCGGCGCGCACGATCTTGCCGCCGCCGCCCGCGATGTCCTCCATGCCCTGCACGATGCCGCGACGGCTCGACAGGTCGCCCATCACGTTGCCCATGAAGTCTTCGGGCGTTTCCACTTCCACGGCCATCATCGGCTCGAGCAGAATCGGCTTCGCCTTGCGCATCGCATCTTTGAAGGCCATCGAACCGGCCATGCGGAAGGCGTTTTCGTTCGAGTCCACGTCGTGGTACGAGCCGAAGGTGAGCGTGACCTTCGTGTCGACCACGGGGTAGCCCGCGAGCACGCCTGCCTTGAGCGTCTCCTGGATGCCCTTGTCGACAGCCGGAATGAACTCGCGCGGAATCACGCCGCCCTTGATGGCGTCGACGAATTCGTAACCCTTGCCCGGCGGCTGCGGTTCGAGCGTGATGACGGCGTGGCCATACTGGCCGCGCCCGCCCGACTGCTTGACGAACTTGCCTTCGACATCTTCGACCTTGTTCTTCACGGTCTCGCGATACGCGACCTGCGGTTTGCCGACCGTCGCCTCCACGCCGAACTCGCGCCTCATGCGATCGACAAGAATTTCCAGGTGCAGCTCGCCCATGCCCGAGATGATGGTCTGGCCGGACTCTTCATCGGTTTGCACGCGGAAAGAGGGGTCTTCCTGCGCAAGACGGTTGAGCGCGATGCCCATCTTTTCCTGGTCGGCCTTGGTCTTCGGCTCGACGGCCTGCGAGATCACGGGCTCGGGGAAGATCATCCGTTCGAGCACGATGGCATGCGCCGGATCGCAGAGCGTGTCGCCCGTCGTCGCTTCTTTCAGGCCCACCGCTGCCGCGATATCGCCCGCGCGCACTTCCTTGATTTCCTTGCGCTCGTTCGCGTGCATCTGCAGGATGCGGCCGAGGCGCTCCTTCTTGTCCTTGGTCGCGTTGAGCACCGTGTCGCCCGAATTCACCACGCCCGAATAGACGCGGAAGAAGATCAGCTGCCCGACGAACGGGTCGGTCATGATCTTGAAGGCGAGCGCGGAGAACGGTTCGTCGTCGGTCGGGTGGCGCTCGATTTCCTTGTCGTGGAGGTCGTGGCCGAGAATCGCGGGCACGTCCACCGGCGACGGCAGATAGTCGATCACGGCGTCGAGCATGGCCTGCACGCCCTTGTTCTTGAACGCGCTGCCACAGAGCATCGGCACGATCTCGTTGGCGATCGTGCGCTTGCGCAGGCCGCCCTTGATTTCCTCTTCGGTCAGGCTCTCGTGGTCGTGCAGATACTTTTCGAGCAGCGTTTCGTCGGCTTCGGCGGCGGCCTCGACCATCTTCTCGCGCCACTCATGCGCAAGCTCGACGAGATTCGCGGGAATCTCCTCATACGCGAATTTCACGCCCTGGCTCTCGTCGTCCCAGACGATCGCCTTCATCTTCACGAGATCGACCACGCCCTGGAAGTGATCTTCCGCGCCCACCGGAATCTGGATAGGCACGGCTACGCCCTTCAGACGCTCGCCGATCTGCCGCTGTACGCGGAAGAAGTCCGCGCCCACGCGGTCCATCTTGTTGACGAATGCAATGCGCGGGACCTTGTACTTGTTCGCCTGGCGCCACACGGTTTCCGACTGCGGCTGCACGCCGCCCACGGAGTCGTACACCATGCACGCGCCGTCGAGCACGCGCATGGAGCGCTCCACTTCGATCGTGAAGTCCACGTGCCCCGGGGTGTCGATGATGTTGATGCGGTGTTCGGGGTAATTGCCGGCCATGCCCTTCCAGAACGCGGTGGTCGCGGCCGAGGTGATCGTGATGCCGCGTTCCTGCTCCTGCTCCATCCAGTCCATGGTCGCCGCGCCGTCGTGAACCTCGCCGAGCTTGTGATTCACGCCGGTGTAGAAAAGGATGCGCTCGGTCGTCGTGGTTTTGCCGGCGTCGATGTGAGCGCTGATCCCGATGTTGCGATAGCGCTCGATGGGGGTCTTGCGAGGCACGGTGATCTCCTTGGAATGACGCGCCATGGAAGCTGCCGGGCGGCACGCGGCGCGGCCAGCGCGCGGCCCGATGCGCCGCACGGCGCGCGCGGTTGTGGCACGCGCCATGCTGGGGATTACTAGGATAGCGCTTGCGCGCCGGTTTTGCAGGGCGCATGTCGCGGCGCGGGAAGAAGGCCGCAGCGGGCCGCGGCGTGCCAAAGCGGCGCCAGGCGGGGCGCAGCCCATGCGGGCCCTTGCGTACGGGGCCGGCTTGCGCTTCTCGCGCTGCGCGCGAGTGTCGCGTGACGGATGACTGCGGGGTAACCGCGCGCTTACTGCAGCGGCGGCAGTCCCTGAATCACCATGCCGGGCTTGATGCCCTTCGCCGTGAACCAACCCTTGGGCATTTCGAGCGCGAACGTGCCGTTATTGCGCGGGCAGTGGTTGTTGGTCGTTTCGGCCTGCATCTCGTCAATGTCGGTGATCGTGCCGTCGGCGCGAATGAAGGCGATCGACAGCGGGATCAGCGTGTTCTTCATCCAGAAGCAGTGCACGGCGTTTTCGCCGAACACGAACAGCATGCCTTCATTGGGCCCGAGTTGCGAACGGTACATGAGGCCCTGTTCGCGGTCCGCGTCGTTGGCGGCGACCGCGGCGTCGATCACGAACATGCCTGCGGTGAGTTTCACGCGCGGAAATTCGCTGGGCTGCTTGGCCCCCGGCGGCATCTGCTGCGCCAGCGCGCTGCTCGACGTCGCCGCCGCGGTGAACGTGAGCGCCGCGAAAGCGGCAAATGGCAATGCGACGACAAGCGCGCAGCGCACGAAGAACGAGCGCAGGGTAAATCGCACGAGAGGCTCCTTGCTGTAGGTTAATCCGCGCATGTTACGCGACCAGGTCAGAACGGGTCGAAATGCGCGGCGCGCTTCACATCATCATTCACGTCATCGACGTGATGTGGCGAGCGTGCGCGTCAAAATGCTGCCTGAAAAAATGCGCAGCCAAACAAAAAGGCAGAACGCCTTGCGGCGCTCTGCCTTTCGTCGCGCGAAGAGCGGCAACGAATGCCGCTTCTTCATGCGTCTTACAGCAAGCTTACTCCGAAGCTGCCGAAGCGGCTTCAGCCTTCGCTGCCTTCTTGTGCGACGACTTCTTGTGCGTCGACTTCTTGTGCGACGACTTGTGAGCAGCCGAAGCAGCAGCAGCCGGAGCAGCCGAAGCAGCTTCCGGAGCCGAAGCTTGTGCGAATGCAGCCGATGCGAAGAGGCCAGCGACCAGAGCAGCGATCAGTTTGTTCATGTTGTGAATCCTCAAGCTTGAGTTAATTAACCAAGTGACCCGGTTTTTGGAGTCAGGTCGGTAAACGTGCCATCCACCTTTCGGTTGACAGTCGCCTACGACAAATTCGCGTGAATTTGAGTTCTGCGTCTGCCAGCGGTCAGGACCGCGCATTGCTGCGAGGACCCGGAAGGCTGAATGCCGGATAGCTTCTGGCATCTGCGTCGAATAACGCATGGTCTCGCGAGACGGTTGACGCAAACTTTTTATTTGCTTCGTAACGAGACGCAACAGAAAGGTGAGGGACGTGTTGCGTGATTCGAAAAAAATCGATCAACAAGCGAAAAGTGCTTGCACAACAATCACTTGTGTTTGTGAATCGTGTTTTGCCAGGGCGCATTCGTGGGCACGTCGATGCTTTCGCCGGGCGTGAGGCCAAGTGAAAAAATATCGAGTGCGCCAATCGCGACGCGTACAAGCCGCAATGTTGGATAGCCCACTGCCGCGGTCATGCGTCGCACCTGCCTGTTCTTACCTTCGCTGATCGCGATCTCCACCCACGTGGTGGGTATCGATGCGCGATAACGAATCGGCGGATTGCGCGGCCACAAATTCTCTGGCGTAGCAATGATTCTTGTTCGACACGGCTGCGTCACGAAGTCGCCAAGATCGACGCCGCGTTCGAGCGCGGCGAGCGCAGCTGCATCGGGCTCGCCTTCCACTTGCGCCCAATAGCGCTTGACGAGTTTGCGTTTCGGTTCGGCAATGCGCGCCTGCAATGCGCCGTCGTCGGTGAGCAGCAGGAGGCCTTCGCTATCGGAGTCGAGTCGGCCCGCAGGATAGACGCCCGGCACCTTCACCCAATCCGCGAGTGACTGACGTGTTTCGTGCGGCGAAAACTGGCAGATCGTAGCGAACGGTTTATTGAGGGCGATCAAACGCATGACAGGGCGGCGGGTACGAATGGATGACTGGCTAGCGCCGAGATCTTAATGCATATTGCGCCTCGCCAGTTTTTATCTCTTATATAAGATATAAGACTAAAGCGCCCCAGCTCGCCCCGTTGCGGCTGCGCGCTCGTGTGAAGTGTGGGGCACGCATGCGCGAGGCGTGGGCTAGAATAGCCGCCAGACCCTCACGCCGACGGGCCGCTCGCGCCGCCTGGCAAGCCGCTCGTCAAGCCGCTTGCTCCGCCTGGTTGCGCGTTGCGCGTCGCGTGTCCCTGGACAGTCTTGCTGCGAATATCGACCGCGCGCCGGTTGTCGAGAAGCCGCAACGGCGAGATGCCTCTCTCGCCGTGCGAAACGGCTTCGCCGCCGCCGCGAGGCGCCGAGCGCCGCGTCAAATTCGCTACAACAGCCTTGCCCTTACTGGAGTCGATCATGCCGTATCAGCACATCTTGGTTCCGACCGGCGGTGAAAAGATCACCGTCAATCCGGACTTCTCGCTCAACGTCTCGGACCAGCCGATCATCCCGTACATCGAAGGCGATGGCACGGGCGTGGACATTACGCCAGTCATGCTGAAGGTGGTCGACGCGGCAGTTGAAAAGGCCTACGGCGGCAAGCGCAAGATTCACTGGATGGAAATCTACGCGGGCGAGAAGGCGACGCGCGTGTACGGTCCCGACGTGTGGCTGCCCGACGAAACGCTCGATGTCGTGAAGGAGTACGTTGTGTCGATCAAGGGGCCGCTCACGACGCCCGTCGGCGGCGGCATCCGCTCGCTGAACGTCGCGCTGCGCCAGCAACTCGACCTGTACGTGTGCCTGCGCCCTGTGCAGTACTTCAAGGGCGTGCCCTCGCCGGTGCGCGCGCCGGAGAAGGTCAACATGGTCATCTTCCGCGAGAACTCGGAAGATATCTATGCGGGCATCGAATGGCCCGCGGAATCCGAAGGCGCGAAGAAGCTCATCAAGTTCCTGCGCGAAGAGATGGGCGTGGCGAAGATCCGCTTTCCAGATAGCTCGGGCGTCGGCGTCAAGCCGGTATCGCGCGAGGGCACCGAGCGTCTCGTGCGCAAGGCGATCCAGTATGCGATCGACAACGAGCGCCGTTCGGTCACGCTCGTGCACAAGGGCAACATCATGAAGTTCACCGAAGGCGCGTTCCGCGACTACGGTTATGCGCTCGCACAGAAGGAGTTCGCAGCGGAACTGATAGATGGCGGCCCGTGGATGAAGATCAAGAATCCGAAGACGGGCGGCGACATCGTGATCAAGGACGTGATCGCCGATGCCTTCCTCCAGCAGATCCTGCTGCGCCCGGCCGAATACGACGTGATCGCTACGCTGAACCTGAATGGCGATTACATTTCCGACGCGCTGGCGGCACAAGTCGGCGGCATTGGTATCGCACCAGGTGCGAATCTTTCGGACTCCGTTGCGATGTTCGAGGCCACTCATGGTACGGCGCCTAAATATGCGGGCAAGGACTATGTGAATCCGGGCTCCGAAATTCTCTCGGCGGAAATGATGCTGCGTCATCTCGGCTGGGTCGAGGCGGCGAATCTCATCATTGCGTCGATGGAGAAGTCGATTCTGCAGAAGCGCGTAACCTATGACTTCGCGCGGCTGATGGAAGGGGCGACGCAAGTGTCGTGCTCGGGCTTCGGGCAGGTGATGATCGAGAATATGTGAGCGAATTCGTCAGCGAATTTGTCAAATTTACGCGGTACGAATTGCGAGAACCCCGGTGGACCTCTGGTTCGCCGGGGTTTTTCTTTTTGTCCTGGACACAGCACGGCGTCGTGCGCATCGCGATGGCTGCTGTGCGATATGATGGTGCGTATCTATCTGCTCAGTCCTTTGCTCGAGTCGCATGCGTTTTTTATGTCGTTTTTTTCTTGCTTGCCTGTTCGCGCTCTTCGCCGTGCGCGGCGCGACGGCATGTGAGCACTCGCAGCGAATCGGGCAGGCGGCGCACAGCGTAGCAGTGACCGTCGATCATTGCGGCACGACGAAATCCGGTTCCATCACGAACACAAGTGGCCACGGTTCGCATCGCGCGTGCGGTACGAATTGTTGTGTCGCGGGCTGCGGCGTGCATTGCGGCGCGCCACCCGCTGCGTTGGCGTTGGGTATGCACGTTGCCGATGGCTCTCCACTCAATGTTCGTCCCGTTGCGCTGCGTGCCGGGATTACCCACGCTCCTCCATTACCTCCTCCGATCGTCTGAGCGGTCCGAAATGCTTCGCATGCGCGAAGCGAACGGCCGCACGCGCGGCGTGCCCGCTATGGCGCGCCACGTGCTCTGGCATGAACGAGGTATGAGGAACTCATTGATGAAACGAAGAGCATTTCTTTCCAGCGCGTTGAGCGCCGCCGCCGCGACCCTGTTCGCGCGCCGCGCATTCGCGCAAGATGGTATGCACGCCATGCACGGCATGTCGAGCATGCCCGCGATGTCGGGCGGCATGATGCAGACGCAAACGCCGCTGGCGGCTGCCGATGCGCTGCCCGCCGGCGCGCCGCTTGCCGCGCTGCGCAGGCTTGCCAATCAGAGCAGCGAGCCGGGCCAGTTTCGTGCGACGCTGATCGCGCAGCCCGCGGCGCGTGCGCTGTTGCCCGGAAAACCGCACACGGTCTTCTGGCAATACGATGGGCTCGACGCACGAGCAGCGACGGAAAAGGACGGCCCGGTCATCGGTCCGTTGATCGACGTGCGCGAGGGCGATACCGTCGAAATCACCTTCGTGAACCGGTTGCCGCAGCCTTCGACGATCCATTGGCACGGCCTGCCCGTGCCGCCAGATCAGGACGGCAATCCGTCGAAACCTGTCGCGCCGGGCGAACAGCACGTTTATCGCTTCACGTTGCCGCGGGGAAGCGCGGGCACTTACTGGTATCACCCGCATCCCCACATGCTGAGTTCGGAGCAGGTGTTCCGCGGGCTGGCGGGCCCCTTCGTGGTGCGCGCCGCCGACGATCCGCTCGCAGCGTGGCCTGAGCGGCATCTGTTCGTTTCCGACCTGAAACTCGCGGCCGACGGCACGATTCCCGCGAACAACATGATGGACTGGATGAACGGCCGCGAAGGGCAGTACGTGCTCGTGAACGGGGCGCGTGAGCCGCAAATCGAGGTCGTGCGCGACGAGCGCTGGCGCGTCTGGAATGGCTGTAACGCGCGCTATCTGCAACTCGCCTTCGATGACGGCCGCGCCTTCGCACAGGTGGGCACGGACGGCGGCCTGCTGGGCGCGCCGCGTGAGGGCGTCACCTCGCTTTTGCTTGCGCCGGGCGAGCGCGCTGAACTGATTGTGCGCGTGGGGCAGGGCGCCTCGCGCGCGTCGCTGATTGCCGCGCAATACGATCGCCACAAAATGGCAATGACACACGGCAGCTTGCCTGCGGGGCCATCGCTGATCCTGGCGAACGTTGGCTTCGCACCGGCTAGCGCCGCGACACGACCGGCGTTGCCGGCGCGCTTGCGCGAGATTGCGCCGCTCGTTTCGTCAGGTTCGCTAACGATCCCGCAAAAAAGCGTGGTGTTCAGCGAAGCCATGGACATGAAAGCGATGCACGCGCCGGGCGCGTCCACGCAGTCCATGCCGCGCGGCATGCAGTTCATGGTGAACGGCGCGGTTTTCGATCCGGCGCGCGTGACGCTGACGAGCCGGCGCGGCGAAGTCGAGCACTGGGCGACAGCAAACGGCACGGACATGGATCATCCGTTTCATCTTCACGGTACGCAATTTCAGGTGGTGGCGCGTGAACGGGGCGGCGTGCGCAAGGCAGAGGAACTGCTGGCGTGGCGCGACACGGTGAACGTGCGGCCGGGCGAAACAGTGCACATCGCAACGGTCCAGCACGAGGCGGGCGACCGCATGTTTCATTGCCACATCCTCGAACACGAGGATCTCGGCATGATGGGCACGTTACGCGTGAACTAGCGTTCAAACGTTAAAGAACGATGACGCCAAAAAGAAACCCGGCCGAAGCCGGGTTTCCAAGGTACGGGTACCGAACAGATCAGGCTGCTGCCTGAATGTTCGATGCCTGTTTACCCTTCGGGCCTTGCACGACCTCGAAGCTCACCTTCTGCCCTTCTTTGAGGGTCTTGAAGCCATTCATTTGAATAGCCGAAAAGTGAGCGAACAGGTCCTCGCCGCCTTCATCCGGCGTAATGAACCCGAAACCCTTCGCGTCGTTGAACCACTTGACCGTACCGGTTGCCATACCAACTTCCCCTGTAACTCATGTCACTACCACGAGCAGTTCGAAAAGCCAAACGATCGCGGTGCGATCGCCCCCTCCTCACAAGCTCACCAACGGCATTTTTTCGAATTTAAGGCGGTTGAAAAAAGTGCCAGCTTGATTGTTGAGGGTCTTTATTCTGCTGTCAAGAATATTTTGAGACGCTCTCTGACGCGTTGTAAAGAGCGCATTTCCAGGGTTTTTCCTGCTTTTCGCCGACGCTGAGCGCCGGTGTGCAAGGCAGGGCGCACAAGCCATCTTGAAAAATCGCACAAGCGACTCACATGGGATGCACCGCAGCATGGAATCTGACGCTGAGCGTGCGGGCGCCTACAGTAGCTTCCCACGGCAACGCCAAGGTTGTGCGATACTCGATTCAACGGTGGCGTGAAAGCTGCTGAGAGCAGGATTGTGTACCGGCCCCGCAGCCGGTCCAAGGGATCGGGGCCGGGCCAGGGCGCATGAATTGCTTGCAGCGGGTCGCAGGTCGGGAGCGCCGGGTTCACCGGCCGGCCGGTCAGGTTACGGCAGGATTGCGGGCCTGTCCGAGTTGTTTAGAATGGGTGTATGGCGATTATCCCGGACAAGCAGGATTCAACCGTACTGGAGCGGCAGGAGCAAAAGGTCAAACCGCCCTCCATGTACAAGGTCGTGCTAATGAATGACGACTACACGCCGATGGAATTCGTCGTGATGGTCGTGCAGGAATATTTCAATAAGGACCGCGAGACCGCAACGCAGATCATGTTGAAGGTGCATCGCGAGGGCAGGGGCGTTTGTGGGGTCTATACGCGAGATATCGCGTCGACCAAGGTTGAGCAAGTCGTTACCCATGCACGGCAGGCCGGGCATCCGCTGCAGTGTGTGATGGAGGAAGCATGATTGCCCAGGAACTGGAAGTCAGCCTGCACATGGCGTTCATGGAAGCACGTCAGGCACGGCACGAGTTCATAACGGTCGAGCATCTGCTGCTGGCGCTGTTGGACAATCCAACAGCGGCGGAAGTATTGCGTGCGTGTGCCGCCAATATCGAAGACCTGCGACAGAACCTGCGCAACTTCATTCACGACAATACGCCTACGGTTCCCGGCACGGATGACGTCGATACGCAGCCGACGCTCGGGTTCCAGCGGGTGATCCAGCGCGCGATCATGCACGTGCAGTCCACTTCCAACGGCAAGAAGGAAGTCACGGGCGCGAACGTGCTGGTCGCCATCTTCGGCGAGAAGGACTCGCACGCGGTGTACTACCTGCAGCAGCAGGGCGTCACGCGTCTGGACGTCGTGAATTTCATTTCGCACGGCATCGCGAAGACGGGCAGCGGCGAAGCCGCCAAGGCCAGCGACGCGAACGCCGAAGCCGAAGACGCCGCCGGCCAGAAGGAAACCCCGCTCGCCCAGTTCACGCAGAACCTGAACCAGATGGCGAAGGACGGCCGGATCGATCCGCTCATCGGTCGCGAACTGGAAGTGGAGCGCGTGGTGCAGGTGCTGTGCCGCCGCCGCAAGAACAATCCGCTGCTCGTCGGCGAGGCCGGTGTCGGCAAGACCGCGATCGCGGAGGGGCTCGCCTGGCGCATTACGCGCGGCGAAGTGCCGGACATTCTTGCAGATGCCCAGGTCTACTCGCTTGATATGGGCGCGCTGCTTGCGGGCACGAAATATCGCGGCGACTTCGAGCAGCGCCTCAAAACGGTGCTGAAGGAACTGAAAGAGCGCCCGCACGCCATTCTGTTCATCGACGAAATTCATACGCTGATCGGCGCGGGTGCGGCATCGGGCGGCACGCTCGATGCGTCGAACCTGCTCAAGCCGGCGCTCTCGTCGGGCACGCTTAAGTGCATTGGCGCTACGACGTTCACGGAATACCGCGGCATCTTCGAGAAGGACGCGGCGCTGTCGCGGCGCTTCCAGAAGGTCGACGTGGTCGAGCCGACCGTCGAACAGACCGTCGCGATCCTGCGTGGCCTGAAGTCGCGCTTCGAAGAGCACCACGGCGTGAAGTATTCATCGGGCGCACTGAACGCGGCCGCTGAATTGTCGGCGCGCTTCATCACCGACCGTCACTTGCCCGACAAGGCAATCGACGTGATCGACGAAGCGGGCGCGGCCCAGCGCATTCTGCCGAAGTCGAAGCAGAAGAAGACGATTGGCAAGAGCGAGATCGAAGAGATCATCTCGAAGATCGCGCGCGTGCCGGCGCAAAGCGTCTCGCAGGACGATCGCAGCAAGCTGCAAACGCTCGACCGCGACCTCAAGGCGGTGGTGTTCGGCCAGGATCCGGCTATCGACGCGCTTTCGGCTTCGATCAAGATGGCGCGCGCGGGTCTCGGCAAAACGGACAAGCCAATCGGCTCGTTCCTGTTCTCCGGCCCGACCGGCGTCGGCAAGACGGAAGTCGCGCGCCAGCTCGCGTTCACGCTCGGTATCGAGCTGATCCGCTTCGATATGTCAGAGTACATGGAGCGCCATGCGGTGAGCCGTTTGATCGGCGCGCCACCGGGCTACGTCGGGTTCGACCAGGGCGGTTTGCTCACCGAAGCCGTCACGAAGAAGCCGCACTGCGTGCTGTTGCTCGACGAAATCGAGAAGGCGCACCCGGACATCTTCAACGTGCTGCTGCAGGTAATGGACCACGGCACGCTGACCGACAACAACGGCCGCAAGGCGGATTTCCGCAACGTCATCATCATCATGACGACGAACGCGGGCGCCGAGGCGATGAACAAGTCGACGATCGGCTTCACGACCCGGCGCGAGCAGGGCGACGAACTGGCCGATATCAAGCGCCTGTTCACGCCGGAGTTCCGCAACCGGCTCGACCAGACGATCAGCTTCCGCGCGCTCGATGAGGAAATCATCATGCGCGTGGTCGACAAGTTCCTCATGCAACTGGAAGACCAGCTGCACGAGAAGAAGGTCGACGCCGTCTTCACCGACGCGCTGCGCAAGCATCTGGCAAAGCATGGCTTCGACCCGCTGATGGGCGCGCGGCCGATGCAGCGCCTGATCCAGGACACGATCCGTCGTGCACTCGCCGACGAACTGCTGTTCGGCAAGCTCATGAACGGCGGGCGCGTGACCGTGGACGTCGATGCGGAGGACAAGGTCCAGCTCACGTTCGACGAGCAACCGGCGCCGCGCAATCCAGAAGCGGTCGAAGTGGAGTAAGCGGCGGCGCGAAAGCGCATACAGCCTTCAGGCAAGACGGCGCAGTCCGAAACGACTGCGCCGTTTTTTCTTTTGGGCTGGCCGGTTCAGGGGTTGCGCCATGACGCGCAGGTGGGCAAGCCGTCAGCCGGTAAAATGCGGGTTTGTCCCGCCGTCGGCGTTTTCTTGATGCGCGGCGCTTCAGTAGCGTCTCGCGCGAAGCAGGGGTGTAACAGTGGTACCACGTAAATCTGGCGCGTTCGAAGCCATCGTCGAGCGCGAACAAGGGCTGCGCCAGGGCTTGTCCGCCGGGCAGATGACGATGATCGCCATCGGCGGCGCAGTCGGCACCGGGCTCTTTCTCGGCAGCGGCTTCGCGATCTCTTTCGCCGGGCCGGGCGTACTCATTTCCTACGCGATCGGCGCGCTGATCGCCTTGCTGTTGATGGGCGCACTGGCCGAAATGACCGTCGCGCATCCTGTGTCGGGCTCGTTCGGCGCGTATGCCGAGCACTATATCGGGCCGCTCGCCGGCTTTGTCGTGCGCTATGCGTACTGGTCGGCGTACGTGCTGGCTGTCGGCACCGAAGTCGCGGCGATCGCCGTCTACATGAAGTTCTGGTTTCCGCACGTGCCGGGGCTCTACTGGATCATCGGATTCTCAGCAGCGCTGATCGTTGTGAACGCAATGAGTGTGCGCGCTTACGGCGCCATCGAATATCTGTTTTCGAGCCTCAAGATCGCGGCCATCGTTGCGTTCATCGTGCTGGGCGCATGGTTCGTTTGGCGCGCGCCAGCCGGCTCGGGTGTGGGCTTCGCGAACTACACATCGCACGGCGGCTTGCTGCCGCGAGGATGGTGGGGCGTGTGGGTGGGGACGATCGTCTCGCTCTTCAGCTACCTCGGCGTGGAGACGATCGCCGTGGCGGCCGCCGAGGCGCAGGACCCGCAGCGCGCCGTCACGCGTGCGTTTCGCGCGACGGTGCTGCGGCTCGTGCTGTTCTACCTGCTCACGCTCGCGCTCATGCTTGCCATCGTGCCCTGGACCCAGGCGGGCGGGAACGAGAGCCCGTTCGTGAAGGTGATGGCCGCGACTGGCGTGCCTTACGCGGCGGGCGCGATCAACTTCATCGTGCTGGTGGCGGCGCTTTCGGCCATGAACAGCCAGCTCTACATCACCACGCGCATGATGTTCAGCCTCTCGCGCGCGGGCTATGCGCCCGCGGCGTTCGGACGCCTCACGCGCCACGGCGTGCCGACCGCCGCGCTCTCGCTGTCCACCATCGGCATTGCGGTGGCGGCAGTGCTCAACGCGATCTGGCCACAGGCGGCGTTCACGCTGATGATGTCGATCGCCATGTTCGGCGCGATGTTCACGTGGTTCATGATCTTCGTCACGCAGATCTTTTTCCGCGTGCGACAGGCGCGTGAAGGCGGCGCGCCGCTCGCGTTCCGCATGTGGGGTTTCCCGTTCACGAGTGTGCTGGGCGCGCTGTTGATGCTCGGCATTCTGGCCGGCACGGCCTTTACGCGCGAATTCCGCATGACGCTGGTCTACGGCCTCGCGTTTCTTGCGGTGCTCGTGGTGGTCTATGCGCTCTGGTATCGCCGGGGTCCGGGCGCGGCGCAGCGTACCGAAGCCTCCGTCTAAACGCAAAAAAGCACGCCAAGGCGTGCTTTTTTGTTGCCAGCGCAACCGCAGGGGTTAGTGCTTGCCCGTGCTGCCGAAACCGCCCGCGCCGCGTTCGCTCGCCTCGAAGTCGTCGACGATGTTGAACTGCGCTTGCACGACCGGCACGATCACGAGCTGCGCGAGGCGCTCCAGCGGATTGAGCGTGAAGGTAGTATGGCCACGGTTCCAGGTCGAAATCATCAGTTCCCCCTGGTAGTCCGAGTCGATCAGGCCAACGAGGTTGCCGAGCACGATGCCGTGCTTGTGGCCGAGGCCCGAGCGCGGCAGGATCAGCGCCGCGTAGCCGGGGTCGGCCACGTGGATGGCGAGACCCGTCGGCACGAGCTTCGTTTCGCCCGGTTCGAGCGTGATCGGCGCGTCGAGGCACGCGCGCAGGTCGAGCCCGGCGCTGCCCGGCGTAGCGTAATGGGGCAGTTGGTCGCGCATGCGCTCGTTCAGGATCTTGATGTCGATTTTCATGAAGTCAGGGGGATGGGGCGGTGGTGGATCGCTCAGGCGCGAGGCAGCTGGAACGCCTCGGCGAGAAGTTCATAAGAGCGCAGACGAGCCTTGTAGCTGCCCGCAACGGTCAGCACGATCAGTTCGTCGGCACGAAAGTTGTCCTTGATCGCGAGCAGGCGCTCCGTGACGCTCTCAGGTGTGCCGATCACGCTGCGCGGCTTCTCGCGGTCGATCACGATCTGCTCGCGCTCGCCGTACTCCTGCGCGCGCCCCTGCTCGAGGCTCGGAATCGGCGCGTTCAGGCCGTAGGCCATCTGCACGCGGCGTAGGTCGACGGCCTTTTCGAGGTCCGCGGCTTCGGCTTCGGTGTCGGCGCAGATCGCGAACACGGCGCATGCGAGATACGGTTTCGCCTCGTGGCCCGGCTTGAAGCGGTCGAGATACGCCTCTGCGACGAGATGCCCGAAGTGCGCGTTGATGAAGTGCGCGAACGAGAAGCGCAGCCCGAGCTGCGCGGCGAGGATGCCGCCGAAGTCGCTCGAACCGAGCACCCAGAGCTGCGGGCGCGTGTCGATCTGCGGCTGCAGTACCACGCCGTGCGCGAGGTGGTCGGCGGGGAGCTTGCCGTCCATCAGGCCGACGAGATCCTGCACTTGCTGCGTGAACTGGTCGCCGCGGTTGTACACGCCCGCGGCCACGGCCTGCGCCGTACGCATGTCGCCGCCCGGCGCGCGCCCGACACCAAGATCGACGCGCCCCGGAAAGAGCGCCTCGAGCATCATGAACTGCTCGGCGATCTTGAACGGGCTGTAATAGGGCAGCATGATGCCGCCCGAGCCGATGCGGATGCGCTTCGTCACGCCGCCAAGGCGCGCGAGCATGACTTCGGGGCACGGGTTGCACACGCCCAGCAGGCCGTGGTGTTCGGCGCACCAATAGCGCGTGTAGCCGAGGTCGTCGGCAAGCTGTGCGAGTTCGATGGTGGCGGCGATGGCGTCTGCCGCGCTGTGCCCGGCGATGACGGGCGACTGGTCCAGTACGGAAAGCAGTGTCATGGCAGTACTGCTCCTTGCCTGTGTTCGCGGCGCCGGGCGCCGGCACTCCGCTGCGCCGGCGCGTGCGTCACGAGATGATGCTCTGGTCGGGCAGACGCCGCGCGATCTCGGCGACGAGCGTCTGCGCGAGCGCCTGCTTGGCCGCGCGCGGCAGCGGCGTGCGGCCTGCCGCCTCGAACAGCACGACTTCATTGTCGTCCTGGCCGAAGGTGAGCGGGCCGAGATTGCCGATCAGGAGCGGCACCTTCTTGCGCGCGCGCTTTTCTTCGCCGTGCACGTCGAGGTCGCCGCTTTCGGCGGCGAAGCCCACGCAGTACGGCGGATTCGGCAGCGCCGCGACCGAGGCGAGGATGTCCGGGTTCTCGACGAACGTGAACGTCGGCATGCGGTGCTCGGCCGTCTTCTTGATCTTGTGCTCGGCAACGTGATCGACGCGCCAGTCGGCCAC
The DNA here is from genome assembly GCF_021390645.1 of Paraburkholderia flagellata. Lineage (GTDB taxonomy): Bacteria > Pseudomonadota > Gammaproteobacteria > Burkholderiales > Burkholderiaceae > Paraburkholderia > Paraburkholderia flagellata. Next base: position 2,434,081 of record NZ_JAJEJT010000001.1, on the reverse strand, counting down.
GGCCGCCACGCCGATGAAGACATCGGAGCCGGTTGCGGCGCGCATGACGGCGTCGTACATCTGCTGGGCGGTTTGAACGTCTTCGCGATACACGCCCCACGGCGTTGCCAGCCCGACCGGACCCGCAACCAGATGCACCTCGGCGCCCGCCTGCTGCGCGGCGCGCGCGAGCGCGAAGCCCATCTTGCCGCTCGAGCGGTTGGTGATGCCGCGCACCGGATCGAGCGGCTCGAAGGTCGGGCCGGCGGTGATCAGGAGCTTGCGGCCCGCGAGCACCTTCGGCGCGAAGAACGAGACGATCGCCTCGTACACAGCTTCGGGTTCGAGCATGCGTCCGTCGCCGATCTCGCCGCAGGCCTGCGGGCCGGAATCGGGGCCGAGCGTCTCGATGCCGTCCGCGCGCAGTTGCGCGACGTTGCGCTGCGTGGCCGGGTTTTGCCACATCTGCCGGTTCATCGCGGGCACGACCAGCAGCGGGCAGTCGCGCGCCACGCACAGCGTGGAGAGCAGGTCGTCGGCGAAACCGTGGGCGAGCTTGGCGAGGAAATCGGTCGAGGCGGGCGCGATGACGATGGCGTCGGCCTCGCGCGAGAGGTCGATGTGCGCCATGTTATTGGGCACGCGTGCGTCCCACTGGCTCGTGTAGACGGTGCGCCCCGAGAGCGCCTGCATCGTGACGGGCGTGATGAACTGCGTGGCCGCCTCGGTCATCACGATCTGCACGGTCGCGCCTGCCTTGGTCAAGAGGCGCGTGAGTTCAGCGATCTTGTAGCAGGCAATGCCGCCCGTCATGCCGAGCACGAGGTGGCGGCCGGCAAGTTCGCCTGGGTTTGCAGCGGACGTGTTCAAGTCACAGCTCCTTTAACCGTGCAGGGCGCACACTCAGCGCGCGCCGCGCACGCGCCGCAATTCGTCGAACACCAGCAGCACCGCGCCGACGGTGATCGCGCTGTCGGCCAGGTTGAACGCCGGCCAGTGCCAGCCGCCCACGTGGAAGTCGAGAAAGTCGATCACGTGGCCGTAGAGCAGGCGGTCGATCACGTTGCCGAGCGCGCCGCCCATGATGAGCGCGAGCGCCGTGCAGAAGAGCTTCTGCGTGGCGTGGCGCTTGAGCAGATAGCAGATCACGAGCGCCGCCACCACGCCGAGCGCGGTGAACGCCCAGCGTTGCCAGCCGCCCGCAGCGGACAGGAAGCTGAACGCCGCCCCCTTGTTATAGACCAGCACGAGGTTGAAGAACGGCGTGATCACGCGGCCTTCGCCGTAGCTGAACACCTTGTTGATGGCGATTTTCGTCAGCTGATCGGCGAGGATCACGATGACCGCGACCCCCAGCCACGGCGCGAGCGTGCCGCCTGCGCCGTTCGACCTGGTTTGCTTCGACAGCGTTTTTGCCATTATGCCGCGCTCCGTTTCTCACCGTCGCCGAACAGATTCACGACGCAACGGCCGCACAGGCCCGGATGCTCGGCGTTCGCGCCCACGTCCTCGCGGTAGTGCCAGCAGCGCTCGCACTTGAGGTACTTCGAGGTGACCACTTCGACACCTTCCTCCGCTTCGCTTTCCACCTTCACGACTTCCGCCGCCGAGGTGATGAGCACGAACTTGAGGTCGTCGCCGAGCGACGTGAGGGCGTCGTAGCGCGCGCCGCTCGCGAGGATGCGCACTTCGGCCTGCAGCGACGAGCCGATCTGGTTCGCCACACGCGCCTCTTCGAGCGCCTTCGTCACGTTGCCGCGCACTTCGCGCAGCAGCGTCCACTTGGCGATCAGCTCCGGCGCGCTTTCGACGTCCGGGAAGGCGTGGAAAGTTTCGGTGAAGATGGTTTCGCTTTGCGGCTGGAACACCTTCCACGCTTCTTCGGCCGTGAACGAAAGGAACGGCGCGAGGATGCGCAGCAGGCTGTGCGTGATGTGGTGCAGGGCCGTCTGCGCGCCGCGGCGGGCCTTCGAGTCCGCTGCGCTCGTGTACAGGCGGTCCTTCAGCACGTCGAGGTAGAAGCCGCCCAGGTCTTCCGAGCAGAACGTCTGGAGCTTGGCCACCACCGGGTGGAACTCGTAGCGGTCGTAGTGCGCGAGCACATCGTTTTGCAGCGTGTGTGTGAGCGCGACGGCATAACGGTCGATCTCGAGCCATTCGCTTGCGGGCAGCGCGTGCTTCTCGAAGTCGAAGTCCGACAGGTTCGAGAGCAGGAAGCGCAGCGTGTTGCGAATACGGCGATAGCCTTCCGTCACGCGCTTGAGGATTTCCTCCGAGATGGCCAGTTCGCCCGAGTAGTCGGTCGAGGCGATCCACAGACGGATGATTTCGGCGCCAAGGCGGTTCGCCACTTCATGCGGATCGACGCCGTTGCCGAGCGACTTCGACATCTTGCGGCCTTCGCCGTCGACGGTGAAGCCGTGCGTGAGCAGGGCGTTGTACGGCGGGCGGCCGTCAAGCATCGAGGCCGTGAGCAGCGACGAATGGAACCAGCCGCGGTGCTGGTCCGAGCCTTCCAGGTACAGATCAGCCGGGAATTGCAGGTCGTCCTTGTGCGAGCCGCGCAGCACATGCCAGTGCGTCGTGCCCGAGTCGAACCACACGTCGAGCGTGTCGCGGTTCTTCTCGTACATGTTGGCGTCGTCGCCGATCAGCTCGCGCGGGTCGAGCGTCTGCCACGCTTCGATGCCGGCCTTCTCCACGCGCCCGGCGACTTCTTCCAGCAGCTCCAGCGTGCGCGGATGCAACTCGCCGGTTTCCTTGTGCACGAAGAACGCCATCGGCACGCCCCATTGGCGCTGGCGCGAGAGCGTCCAGTCCGGGCGGTTGGCGATCATCGAATACAGGCGCTGCTTGCCCCACGAAGGGTAGAACGCGGTTGCCTCGATGCCTTCGAGCGCGGTTTCGCGCAGCGTCTTGCCGCCGTCCTTCGGCGTGACATCCATGCCCGCGAACCACTGCGAGGTGGCGCGATAGATGATGGGCGTCTTGTGGCGCCAGCAGTGCATGTAGCTGTGCAGGTACTTTTCGCTGCGCAAGAGCGTGCCGGCGGCGTCGAGCGCGTCGACGATCTTCGGGTTCGCCGCCCAGATCGACAGGCCGCCGAACAGCGGCAGCGATTCGACGTAACGGCCATCGCCCATCACCGGGCTGATGATGTCGGAGTCCGCCATGTTGTGCGCCTTGCACGACACGAAGTCTTCCACGCCGTAGGCGGGCGCCGAGTGCACGATGCCCGTGCCGGTGTCGGTCGTGACGTAGTCGCCCAGATAGATCGGCGAGGTGCGCTTGTAGCCCGGATGCGCAGACGCGAGCGGGTGATTGAAGCGCAGCAGGCTGAGCTTTTCGCCCTTCGTCGTGGCGACGATCTTGCCGTCGAGACCGAATTCCTTCATGCACGCTTCCACGCGCTCGACGGCGAGAATCAGCAGGCCGCGTTGCGTGTCGACGAGCGCGTAGTCGATTTCCGGGTGTACGTTCAGCGCCTGGTTCGACGGGATCGTCCAGGGCGTGGTGGTCCAGATCACGATGCCGCCTTCCTCGCGCGGCAGGGCGGGGAGGCCGAACGCGGCCGCCGTTTCAGCCGGCTGCGCGAACGGGAACAGCACGTCGATGGTCGGGTCGGTCTTGTCCTTGTACTCGACTTCGGCTTCAGCGAGCGCCGAGCCGCAGTCGAAGCACCAGTTCACGGGCTTCAGGCCGCGGAACACATAGCCCTTCTCGATGATCTTCGCGAGTGCGCGGATCTCGCCGGCCTCGTTCGCGAAGTTCATCGTCTTGTACGGGTTGTTCCAGTCGCCGAGCACGCCCAGGCGCTTGAAGCCCTTCTTCTGCGTCTCGATCTGGCCGGCCGCGTACTCGCGCGCCTTCTGCATCACTTCCTGGGCGGGCAGCGACTTGCCGAACTGCTTTTCGATCTGGATTTCGATCGGCATGCCGTGGCAGTCCCAGCCCGGCACGTAGACCGCGTCGAAGCCCGCAAGGTTGCGCGCCTTGACGATCATGTCCTTGAGGATCTTGTTCACCGCGTGGCCGAGGTGGATGTCGCCGTTCGCATACGGCGGCCCGTCGTGCAGGATGAACTTCTTGCGGCCCTTCGAGGCCGCGCGGATCTTCTCGTAGACCTGGTTCTCTTCCCATTCCTTGACCCATTGCGGCTCGCGTTTGGGCAGGTCGCCGCGCATCGGGAACGGAGTGTCGAGCAGGTTGACGGGGTACTTCGATTCGGACTTCTGCGGCTTGCCGGAGGATGCTTTTTTATCGCTCATGGTGAGATCACGTGGAATTCGGGGGATGCGTGGCGTCAGCGTTGCGGCCGATGCCGCGCAACCGTCGCCTCGGGCGCTGCATGGCGAACTTTCGTCATGCGGCGCCTGCGGGCGGGGCAGCCCGCGCACGCGGGCCGCAGGTCACCTAATTCGGTCGGTGGCCGAGGTGGCGAAGCCGGTGGATGCGCCGCCGGCCACGTCGGCGCCCGCGGCGGCGAACCACGCGCGGGTGTTCGTCACGTCGCGGGCGATCGCGGCGGTGAGCGTTTCGAGGTCGGGAAACTTCTCCTCGTCGCGCAGCTTCTTGAGGAACTCGACGCGCACGAGCTTGCCGTAGGCGTCGCCGTGCCAGTCGAGCAGATGCACTTCAAGCAGCACGCGGCCCGAGTCGTCCACGGTCGGGCGCAGGCCGAGGCTCGCGACGCCTGGCAGCGGGCGATCGGCCATGCCATGCACCATCACGACGAAGATGCCCTTGAGCGCCGGCCGCTTGTGGCCGATCAGCAGGTTCATCGTGGGGAAGCCAAGGTCGCGGCCGAGCTTCAGGCCATGCGTGACGTGCGCGCTGATGTGATAGCCGCGGCCAAGCGAGGCGCGCGCGGCGTCGAGGTCGCCCGCGTGCAGTTGAGCGCGAACGGCGGAGCTGGAAATGCGCACGCCCGAGGGGTCGGCCACCGTCGCCATCTGTTCGACTTCGAAGCCGTGCTGGGCGCCCGCAGCCTGCAGCGAGGCGAAGTCGCCCGCGCGCTTGGCGCCATAGCGGAAGTCGTCGCCGATCATCATCCAGCGCGCGTGCAGGCCGCCCACGATGATGCGCTCGACGAACGCCTCGGGCGACTGGCTTGCGAACGTGTGGTTGAAATGCTCGACCACGACCCGGTCCACGCCGTTTTCGCGCAGCGCCTCGAGCTTGTCGCGCAGCATGGCGATGCGCGGCGGGGCGCTCGCCGGGTTGAAGAACTCGCGCGGATGCGGCTCGAAGGTCATCACGCAGACGGGCAGGCCGCGCGCGTCGGCAGCCGCGCGCACGCGCGCGAGCAATGCCTGATGCCCGCGGTGGACACCGTCGAAATTGCCGATGGTCAGCGCGCAGGGCGCGCGGCTTTCGGCATTGGGAAGACCGCGGAAGACTCTCACGATAGCGGAACCTGGTGGAACCTCGAAAAGCGCGCTGGCGCAGCACGCGTACTAAGGACCTTCTGATTTGGCCACTCGCGGCCCACGGACCGCGACGAAACAGAAGATTATAAACGCACGAGGCGACGATCGCCGCCGCGCGAGCGTTGAGCAGGTCCCCCCGATGATAAAATCCGCGGATGAAAAATCTCGTTATCCTGATTTCGGGGCGGGGCAGCAACATGGAAGCCATCGTGCGCGCTTGCGCGCAGGAGGCTTGGGGCGCGCGCATTGCCGCCGTGATTGCCAACCGTCCTGACGCCGCGGGCCTCGCGTTCGCGGCTTCGAACGGCATTGCCACGGCGGTGGTCGATCACCGCCAGTTTCCCGATCGCGCCAGCTTCGACGCGGCGCTCGCTCAAGTCATCGACGGCTATGCGCCGGACCTCGTCGTGCTGGCGGGCTTCATGCGCGTGCTGACCGAATCGTTCGTCGGCCATTATTCGGGTCGGATGCTTAACATCCATCCTTCGTTGCTGCCGATGTTTCCGGGCCTCAAGACCCACCAGCAGGCGCTCGACGCGGGCTGCCGCGTGCACGGCGCGACGGTGCACTTTGTCACGCCTACGCTGGATCATGGTCCGATCGTCGCGCAGTCGGTGGTTCCGGTGCGCGCGGGCGACGACGCTGCGGCGCTCGCCGCGCGTGTGCTCAAAACTGAACATGTGATGTATCCGCGTGCGGTGCGCTGGTTCGTCGAAGGGCGCCTCGCGCTCGACGGCGAGCGCGTGACGCTTACGCCGGCCGAGCCACAGTGGCTCTTCTTTGACGACTCGCAAGCCGCCGGGGAGGGCGCATGAGACTGCATGGATTTCTGATTGGACAGACCGAAACGTTGCTCGCCGACGTCCTCAAATTCACGGGCCCCGCGGATGCGGTGACTAGCCGCTTCTTCCGCGAGCATCCGAAGCTCGGCCACGCCGAGCGCGGTGTGATCGCCGAAGCCGTGTTCGCCGTGCTGCGCCGGCGCATGGAGTTCGCGCACCTGGCCGAAAGCGGCACGGGCAGCCCGACGCGCCGCCTCACGCTGCTCGGTCTCATGGCGACGGCGGGCCGCTCGGCGATCCGGCCGTTCGTTTCCGACGCCGAGGCCACGTGGCTCGAGCATGTTTCGAAGATCGACCCGGCGAGCCTGCCGCAGCGCGTGCAGCTGAATCTGCCGGAATGGATCATGAAGGCGCTGGAAACGCGCTTCGAGCCCGCCGAACTCGCGCAGCTGGCCGCCGCGCTGAACTACCCGGCGCCGTTGGATTTACGTGCCAATCCCATCAAGGCGAACCGCGACGAACTGATTCGCTCGCTGTCCGAGTCGGGCATCGAAGGCGGCGAAACGCCGTTCGCGCCCTTTGGCGTGCGCGTGACGGGCAAGCCTGCGCTCGCGAAGCTCGATTCGTTCAAGAACGGCTGGTTCGAGGTGCAGGACGAGGGCAGCCAGTTGCTGTGCACGCTCCTCGCTCCGCGCCGCGGCGAGATGGTCGTGGACTTCTGCGCGGGCGCGGGCGGCAAGACGCTGGCACTCGGGGCAATGATGCGCTCGACGGGCCGACTCTACGCCTTCGACGTGTCCGACCGGCGACTCGCCAAGCTCAAGCCGCGCCTCGCGCGCAGCGGCCTTTCGAACGTCAATCCGGTGCTGATCGACAGCGAGCATGACGCCAAGATCAAGCGGCTTGTCGGCAAGATCGACCGCGTGCTCGTGGACGCGCCGTGCTCGGGCCTCGGCACGCTGCGCCGCAACCCCGACCTCAAGTGGCGGCAGTCGCCGGAGTCGATCGCCGAACTCGCGCCCAAGCAACTGTCGATTCTCACGAGCGCGGCGCGCCTGCTCAAGCGAGGCGGCCGTCTCGTCTACGCGACCTGCAGCATTCTCGAAGCCGAGAACGAAGCGGTCGTCAAGCAGTTCCTCGAGGCGCACCCCGATTTCGTGCTGGTGAGTGCGCGCGATGTGCTGGCCGAGCAGCGCGTGGGCCTCGACACGGGCGACTACCTCGCGCTGTGGCCACACCGCCACGCCACCGACGGCTTCTTTGCCGCCGTGCTGGAGCGTCGCGGCGAAGCCACGCCCAGGACGAAGGCGGCCGGCGCGCAGACCACGCCCGAAGAATCCGCGGCGGTGCGGCAGGCGTCCGATGCGATCGCAAAGGCGCAGGGAAGCGAAGCCGCCGAGCCGGACGCCGCGTTGGAATAAGCGCGCGGCAGGCAGCCGCGATGTGGGACCGTCCGGTCGGTATGAGCCGGACGGCCCGCGCAGAAGGCGTGGAACACGGGATCGCGATACTGTTGAGCTACGCGAAGTGCAGATCGCGGTGAAAGACTAGATGGGGGCAGATGTCGGAAAAAGGGCCGGTTGGGGTGCGGCAAAGCGCCTCGAAGCGTCCTTTAGACGTTGACGCCGTGGTCATTAAAGAAAAAAATCTCCCTTTGTTACAAACACTTGGAACGGTTCTAGTAGAATGCCGTCCAACCGTATCGAGTCGCTTTCACTTTCTTGACACTGGCGCCTGGCTGAAAGGCCGACGCGCTTCGCTTCACAGGTAAATGCCTTGTTGAACTCCCTGCTTGATTTCCTCGCCCACGGCGTGCTCCATTTCTCGTGGTGGCAGATCGTGCTGTTCGCGGCGGTGGCCACCCACATCACGATTATCGGCGTGACGGTGTACCTGCACCGCTGCCAGGCGCACCGTGCGCTGGACCTGCACCCCATCGCGAGCCACTTCTTCCGTTTCTGGCTGTGGATGACCACGGGCATGCTCACGGGCCAGTGGGCGGCGATCCACCGCAAGCACCACGCCAAGTGCGAAACGGAAGAAGATCCGCACAGCCCGCAAACGCGCGGCATCTGGAAGGTGCTGCTCGAAGGCGCTGAGCTCTATCGCGCCGAAGCGAAGAACGAAGAAACGCTGCGCCGCTTCAGTCACGGCACGCCCAACGACTGGATGGAGCGCAACGTCTACACGCGCTATCCCATTCTCGGCGTGAGCATCATGATGGTGATCGACGTCGCGCTGTTTGGCGCGGTCGGCCTTACCGTCTGGGCCGTGCAAATGGCGTGGATCCCGTTCTGGGCGGCTGGCGTCGTGAATGGCCTCGGTCACTTCTGGGGCTACCGCAACTTCAATTCGTCTGACGCAAGCACGAACCTTCTTCCGATCGGCATCATCATCGGCGGCGAGGAACTGCACAACAACCACCACACGTTCGCGACTTCCGCGAAGCTCTCGAACAAGTGGTACGAGTTCGATATCGGCTGGATGTACATCCGCATCATGCAGGCGGTGGGTCTTGCCAAGGTGAAGAAGGTCGCGCCCACGCCGCGCCTGACCAAGGGCAAGCTGGTGCCCGATCACGAAACGCTGCAGGCCGTGCTGTCCAATCGCTATGAAGTGATGGCGCGTTACGCCAAGACCGTGAAGCAGGCATACCGCCAGGAACTCGCGCACCTCAAGGAAGTGGGCGAGCGCGAGAAGTACAAGGTCATGCGCGGCGCGCGCAAGTGGTTCGACAAGGAAGAAGCCTGCCTGAACGAGCCGCAGAAGCGCCAGCTTCCGCAAATTTTTGCGAGCAGCCAGAAGCTGCGCACGTACATCGAACTGCGCAACGAACTGGCCGCGATCTGGGAACGTTCGAGCGCCTCGCGCGAACAACTGCTGACGCAGCTGCAGGATTGGTGCCATCGCGCCGAACAAAGCGGCATCAAGGCGCTGCAGGAATTCGCGTCGCGCCTGCGCCGTTACGCCTGATTGGCCCTATCGTCCCGAGTGGTTTTTGGCCTCTCAGTGAGGCGTAAGAAAATCCTTTAGAATGACGAGACGTCACAAAACCCCGCGCTGGCGGGGTTTTTCTTTTTGGGCCGCAAAAAAGCCGGAGTCCCCACAATGGCTTCAATGGCGCGGCGATCGGTAGGGGCAGGAGATGATGAGTCAGGCAATCAGGAAGGTCGAATACGACCGGCCGCAGGGTGCCGTCTGCGGCGTTGGACAGGCTTGGGCGCGCGTGCCCGATGCACCGTCCACAGCGGAGCGCATTGCATTGAAGGAGCGGATTCGCGCGTTGCTCAAGCGTGAGAAGGCGGTGCTTGTCGCGCACTATTACGTGGACCCCGAATTGCAGGAGCTCGCCGACGAAACCGGCGGCTGCGTGGCCGATTCGCTCGAGATGGCGCGTTTTGGCCGCGACCACGAGGCACAGACGCTCGTCGTGGCGGGCGTGCGCTTCATGGGGGAGACGGCGAAGATTCTGAGTCCGAACAAGCGCATTCTCATGCCCGATCTCGACGCGACCTGTTCGCTCGACCTGGGCTGCCCGATCGACGAGTTCTCGGCGTTTTGCGATGAGCATCCGGATCGCACTGTGGTCGTCTATGCGAACACGAGCGCGGCCGTGAAGGCGCGTGCGGACTGGATGGTCACGTCGTCCATCGGCCTCGAGATCGTCGCCGACCTGCATGCCAGGGGCGAAAAAATTCTGTGGGCGCCGGACCGGCACCTGGGCAGCTACATCCAGAAGAAGACCGGCGCGGACATGTTGCTGTGGCAGGGCTCGTGCCTCGTGCACGACGAGTTCAAGGGCATCGAACTCGATCTGCTGCGCGCCGAATACCCGGACGCGAAGATTCTCGTCCACCCCGAATCGCCGGAAGGTGTCGTCGCGCTTGCGGACGTGGTCGGCTCGACCACGCAACTTATCGATGCCGCCGTGAAGCTCGACGCGCAACGCTTCATCGTCGCGACCGACTTGGGCATCCTCCACAAGATGCGCCTCGCGGCGCCGGGCAAGACCTTCATCGAAGCGCCTACGGCCGGCAACAGCGCCACCTGCAAGAGCTGCGCGCATTGCCCGTGGATGGCCATGAACGGCCTCGCGAATCTCGCCGACGTGCTGGAGCGTGGCCACAACGAGATTCACGTCGATACCGCGATCGGTGAGCGTGCGCGTCTGCCGATCGATCGCATGCTGGCGTTCGCGGCAGAACACAAGCGCCGCGTGCAGGCGAGCGGCGACCTCGCGCGCGATACGGCGCTGTTCTCGCAAGTGGGGGCGGCGTAAATGGGTGCACTCGAATTGCTCGCAGTCGATGCCGTTTCGCCCGTGCTCGATGAAGTGCGCGCGCAGTACGGCGCAGCGTTCGACGCCGCGATCGTACGGAACGTGGCCGACGCGCTCGAAGAAGACGTAGGCGCAGGCGATCAGACCGGCCGCCTCGTGCCCGCCGACGAAATGCGCGACGCTCGCATCATCGTGCGTGAAGAGGCCGTGCTGTGCGGCGTGCTCTGGTTCGACGGCGTGGTGAAGCACGTCGATCCGCGCATCGAGGTGCGCTGGCACTATCGCGAAGGCGACCGCATGGCCGCCGACACGACCGTGTGCTCGCTGCGTGGTCCGGCGCGCTCGCTGCTCACGGCCGAGCGCAACGCGATGAACTTCCTGCAACTGCTTTCGGGCGTGGCGAGCGTGACGCGCCGCTACGTCGACATGATCGCGCATACGCAAACGCGCATTCTGGATACACGCAAGACGCTGCCCGGCCTGCGCCTCGCGCAGAAGTACGCGGTCCGCGTGGGCGGCGGTGTAAACCAGCGCCTCGCGCTTTACGACGGCATCCTGATCAAGGAAAACCACATCGCGGCGGCGGGCGGCGTGGACGCGGCGATGGACGCTGCACTGGCGCTCGATGCGGGCGTGCCGATCCAGATCGAGGTCGAGACGCTCGAACAGCTTGAAACGGCGCTTGCGCACGGCGCCAGGTCGGTTCTGCTCGACAACTTCTCGTTCGACATGATGCGCGACGCGGTGAAGCTCACGGCGGGGCGTGCGGTGCTCGAAGTCTCGGGCGGCGTGAACTTCGACACGGTGCGCACGATCGCGGAAACCGGAGTGGACCGGGTATCGATTGGCGCACTGACGAAAGACGTGCGCGCGACGGACTTCTCGATGCGCATTGTCTGAATCCGCAAGTTCGTTGGGCTGACGCGAAACGAAAAGGCCGCCTCGCGATTGAGGCGGCCTTTGTTTTTGCGGCGCGTTTAGTACGGAGGTCTTACGAAACCGTGCGATTGCGTACGCGTTCCGGCGCGAGCACGGTCGGCAGCGCCTTGGGCAGCGAGTTCGGCCAGTCACGGCTGTAGTGCAGGCCGCGGCTTTCGCGGCGCGAGCGCGCACTTTCCACGATCAGCGAAGCGACTTCGACGAGGTTGCGCAATTCCAGCAGGTCGCGCGTGACGCGGAAATTCGCGTAGTACTCGAGAATTTCATCACGCAGCAGGGCGATGCGATGCTGCGCGCGCTCGAGCCGCTTGTCGGTGCGCACGATGCCGACGTAGTTCCACATCAGCCGGCGCAACTCGTCCCAGTTGTGGGCAACGACGACTTCCTCGTCAGAATCGGAAACGCGGCTTTCATCCCAATCCGGCAGAGGCGCATGCGCGCCAGCGCTGAAGCCTTCTTCCTCGATCGCCCCGGCGGCCGAGCGGCCGATCACGAGGCACTCGAGCAGCGAATTGCTCGCGAGACGGTTCGCGCCGTGCAGGCCTGTGTACGAGGTCTCGCCCACGGCGTAGAGGCCCGCGAGATCGGTGCGCCCGGCCAGATCGGTGACGACGCCGCCGCAGGTATAGTGCGCGGCGGGCACAACCGGAATCGCCTCCTTCGTGATGTCGATACCGAACTCGCGGCAGCGCGCGAGGATGGTCGGGAAGTGCTCCTCGAGAAAAGCCGGCGGCTGATGGCTGATGTCGAGATGCACGCAGTCGATGCCGTGCTTCTTGATCTCGAAGTCGATCGCGCGCGCGACGATATCGCGCGGCGCTAACTCGGCGCGTGCGTCGTGCGCGGGCATGAAGCGCGTGCCGTCCGGCAGGCGCAGCACGCCGCCTTCGCCACGCACGGCTTCGGAAATGAGGAACGACTTGGCGTGCGGGTGAAAGAGGCAGGTGGGGTGGAACTGGATGAACTCCATGTTCGCCACGCGGCAGCCCGCGCGCCACGCCATGGCGATGCCGTCGCCGGTGGCCGTGTCGGGATTCGTCGTGTAGAGGTAGACCTTGCCCGCGCCGCCCGTGGCGAGCACCGTGTGCGGCGCCTGGATCGTCACCGTGCGGTCGTTCTTCAGATCGAGCGCATACAGGCCGTGGCAACGGCGGCCCGGCAGGCCCAGGCGGTCAGATGTGATGACGTCGATCGCCTGATGGTCTTCGAGGATCGTGATGTTCGGGTGCGAGCGGGCGCGCTCGAGTAGCGTTTGCACGACGGCGTGGCCGGTGGCGTCGGCCGCATGGATGATGCGGCGATGACTGTGGCCGCCTTCGCGCGTGAGGTGAAAGCCGAGTTCGGCTGCGGCGTCCTTCGTGAACGGCACGTCCTGGGCGATCAGCCATTCGATAGCCTCGCGGCCATGCTCGACGATGTAGCGCGTTGCCGCCTCGTCGCACAGGCCGCCGCCCGCGACGAGCGTATCGTCCACGTGGTTTTCCACGCTGTCGGCCGAATCGAGCACGGCGGCAATACCGCCTTGCGCGCGGTCGCTCGCGCCTTCGGTCATCGCGCGCTTGGCAATGATGACGACGCGACGCGAGTCGGCGAGATTCAGCGCGACGCTCAGTCCTGCGAGGCCGCTGCCGACGATCGCTACATCGAAATTCATGATCCTGCTTCTCCGTCTCTCTTGTTCTACGCTTTCCGGCCGCCGCGTTTGCCGCGGTCCTGCGCCGTCGCAGGCATATGACACGCGTGTGGCAGCCGGTATAAAGCGGGAAGCATACTCCGAGAGAGGAGCGAGCGGATAGCGGCAGTTAGGGCGCTGCCGTTAAAACACCGTTGCATGGCGCGAACCGAGGCGGCGCGGGCGCGCAAAAAGAAAAACCCCGCTAGAAAGCGGGGTTTTTCTGTCTTCGTCAGGCTCGAAACCCGATCAATTACTTGATCTTGGTTTCCTTGTACTCGACGTGCTTGCGAACAACCGGGTCGAACTTCTTGATCGACATTTTTTCCGGCATGTTGCGCTTGTTCTTCGTGGTCGTGTAGAAGTGACCCGTGCCTGCGGTCGACTCGAGCTTGATCTTGTCGCGGATACCCTTGGCCATGATTTACTCCTTACAGTTCGCCGCGTGCGCGCAGGTCTGCGAGCACGGAATCGATGCCGTTCTTGTCGATCAGGCGCAGGCCTGCGTTCGAGATGCGCAGACGCACCCAACGGTTTTCGCTTTCAACCCAGAATCGGCGGTTTTGCAGATTCGGGAGGAAACGGCGCTTGGTCTTGTTGTTAGCGTGGGAAACGTTGTTGCCGCTCATCGGCGCTTTCCCAGTGACTTGGCATACGCGTGCCATAAGTACACTCCTACGGAATTCTGAGTTCGAGAGCCGCTTAAGTTTCCCAGGGCGAGAAATGGCCGGAAAAGAGAGCGCTCACGTATGGATGAGAGACAACCTCGAACCCAGGCCATATTTCCCCTGGAAGGCCTTGATGGCTTTCAGAACAGGGTTGGAAATAGGCAAACCGAGATTCTAGCAGAAAAATCCCTGGAAAATCAAACACGATTTGCACATGTTGTTGTGCGGCGCCGTAGATTCCCGCAGTTGCACCTACGCGCGGCAGCCTCAGCTCCAGCCATGGCGCGCAAAGGAAAACGTCTCCCGTGTGCCGATGACCAGGTGGTCGATGAGTTGGACCTCCACGAGCGCCAGCGTTTCGCGCAACACCCGCGTGAGGCGCCGGTCGCTCGCGCTCGGCTGCACCGCGCCTGAAGGGTGATTATGGGCGACGATCAGGCTCGCGGCATTGAGCGTTAGCGCGCGCCGCACGATTTCACGAGGATACACCGCCATGCGCGTGAGCGAGCCGCGCGAGCTTTCCTCCGAGCGGATCAGCCGATGGCGCGCATCCAGAAAGAGGCAAACGAACACCTCGTGCGGCCGCCCGCCGATCAGAAGACGCAAATAGTCCTCGACCGCGCCTGGTGAGTCGACGAGCGGCTTGTCGTCGAGCGCTTCGGCGAGGGCGCGCCGCGCGAGTTCGGTCACCGCTTGCAGCATCGACGCTTTCGCGGGGCCGATGCCGCGCAGGGCCTCGAACTCTTCGCGCTGCGCGTCGAGCATGGCGCGCAGCGATCCGAATTGGACCAGGAGCGTGCGGGCCACCTCGAAGACGTCGTGGCCCGGCAAGCCGGAGCCGAGCAGGATCGCGAGCAGCTCCGCGTCCGATAGTGCAGCCGCGCCCGCCGTGCGCAGTCGCTCTCGGGGCATGTCGCGGCGCCGTGCCGCGGGCGCCGTGACATTGCGGTCCGACGCCGCGGGCACAGCCGGCGCGGGAAGTGCGGTGTCGCCTGGGCCGCGCTCCGCACAACCCAGACCGTGCGGGCGGCCGGCGAGGGCGCCGCCAATGGTGCCGGGCGCCGTGTCTGGCATGCAGGCAAGTTCGGTCATGGCAATCTCCGCAAACAAATCAGGAACGCGCAGCGCACGCGAGCGCGGGCGGTGGCACTGCACAATCGTGCCGAGACCGCCCCGGCCAACTGGCTTACAATAGATATTTTCCGGCCGCCCAAGGCAGGCCGGGCCGGCGCCTTGCGGCGCGCACGCGCGAAGCGCGCGTTCCGACGAAAAGAGTTACGCATGAGCATCATCGACATCTCCGAAGTGAAACCGGGTTCCCACGTGACGCTGCATTACCGGCTTTCGCTCGCCGATGGCACCGAAATCGTCAATACCTTTGTCGACCGTCCCGCCACCCTGCTGATGGGTGCCGGCCAGCTCGCGCCGCCGCTGGAAGATATTTTGCAGGGCCTGAAGGTGGGTCACCACTCGACCTTTCAGCTAGAACCGGGCGTCGCTTTCGGCCAGCGCAACCCCGACCTGATCCAGCGCGTCTCGCTCAAGACCCTGCGCGAGAACGGCATGATCGGCGAGGAGTTCAGCCCTGGCGACCTGATCGAGTTCAATGCGCCCAACGGCGGCCGCTACGCGGGTGTGCTCAAGGAAGTCAACGAGACCTCCGCCCTGTTCGATTTCAACCACCCGCTCGCTGGCCAGGCGGTTGCGTTCGAAGTGCAAATCATCGGAATCCTTTAAAGCCCATGACCAACACGGACACGTCCCTCACCGCAGACCTGGCTGACGCGGAAATCCTGCTCGCCCAGCCGCGCGGCTTCTGCGCCGGCGTCGACCGGGCCATCGAGATCGTCGAACGTGCGATCCAGCTTCACGGCGCACCGATCTACGTGCGTCACGAGATCGTCCACAACGCGTATGTCGTCGAAGACCTGCGCAAGAAGGGGGCGATCTTCATCGAGCAGCTCGATGAGGTCCCGTCCGGCAACACGGTGATTTTCAGCGCGCACGGCGTCTCCAAGTCCGTGCGTGCCGACGCCGAGGCGCGCGGCCTGCGCGTCTACGACGCGACCTGCCCGCTTGTCACGAAGGTGCACGTGGAAGTCGCGAAGATGCGCGACGAAGGGCTCGACATCGTCATGATCGGGCACAAGGGCCATCCGGAAGTGGAAGGCACGATGGGGCAGGTGGCCGAGGGCATGTACCTCGTCGAAGACATTGCCGACGTCGACGCGCTCAAGCTGCGCGATCCGCAGCGCGTGGCGTTCGTCACGCAAACCACGCTCTCGGTGGACGATGCCGCGGAGATCATCTCGGCGCTCAAGGCGCGCTTTCCCGCGATTCGCGAGCCGAAGAAGCAGGACATCTGCTACGCCACGCAGAATCGCCAGGACGCCGTCAAGTTCATGGCGCCGCAGTGCGATGTCGTGATCGTGGTGGGTAGCCCGAACAGTTCCAATTCGAACCGGTTGCGCGAAGTGGCTGAGAAGCGCGGCATTCCCGCCTATATGGTGGACGCCCCTGAGCAGATCGACCCGCAGTGGCTCGCCGGCAAGCGCCGGATCGGTCTGACGGCAGGCGCGTCGGCTCCCGAGGCGCTTGCGCAGGAAATCATTCGCCGCCTGCATGAACTCGGTGCGCGCAACGTTCGCGCGCTCGAAGGCATCGAGGAGAACATTGCGTTCCCCTTGCCGCGCGGACTTGGCCAGCCGGTCTGAAGCTACCCGCTCCCTGCAAGAACGCGCCCATCCGGCGCGTTTTTTTATGTCCGCGACGCGTGCGGGACATCAATAAAAAGGGCCATATTAAGAGAAAAGAGCGGTTAACCTCACATTGGCGAGGGGTTCTTATTAGTGTTTTCGCTAGAGTGCTGCATCGAATCGCGTGGTGTGACCCCGAATTTATGGCGCGATTGACACGCTTGCGACATGAATGCACCACGCCGGGGAAGCATTTTTATGCTCTCCCTTAAATACCATTCATTTGATCCAATGCCCGCCCGACAAGGCATTGCGGCAATTTTCTGCAACACATGATGTGAAGCTCGTCGATTTTTGGTGCAACTGGTGCACGAAAATGCGGCGCAACCTATGGTGCAACCCGACTCATACGGTTATCTAAAAATATGGTTGCAATGCAGGAAAACCCTGTCGGTTCAACAATATTGCCCGTCGCATAATTGGCGTTACAATGCGCGCGTTCTGAAGGCTGGATAGCGTTGAGAAGGCCATCAGGCAAGCATTTCGGAAGGCGCAGGAGACCTGATTAATGCAATTCAAGTCTGCTTTTTCCGCGTCATCGATTAATGCGGTTGCGCTGCGCAATGCGTGGCACAGCCGCCATAACGAGACGGGCATGAGCGCAACATCCATCATTCCTGGCATGCAGATTGCTTTTGCATGCATCGGCGTTGTCATGCCGGTTCGCCGCCTGGGTGCAATCGATCTCGCAGGTGAGATCCTGAAGTGCGTGGGCGGCCGGGGAGAGGGAGTCATGGATTGACGCATTCGCGTTTGCGGGCCGCAAGGCTCGTCGCGAATACGTCAACGCGAATATGACGCGTAGTTGATTGAACCCGACGGCACCGAACCATCCGACGGTGCCGTTTTTGCATCCGCTTTTGGCGAGCCTGCCGCTGCAACACAGCGACAACGCGAACCAGGGCGGCCAACCGTTACCGGTTTTTACTTCAATACCCGAAAGTGTCGTTGCGGTTCCGTAAAACATCGCCCACCGGCCGATGACGAGCGCGAATCCGGTTGCACGGGCTAAGGAGCATTAAATGGATATTTTCATCCAGCAGATCCTGAACGGGCTGGTGCTTGGCAGCATTTACGCCATCATCGCTCTGGGCTACACCATGGTGTACGGGATTCTGGGCATCATCAACTTCGCGCACGGCGACGTGCTCATGGTGGGCGCCATGGTCGCGCTCTCCGCGATCAACGTGCTCCACAATCACTTCCCGGGCCTCGGGAACATTCCCACGCTGTGCATTGCCCTTGCAGTCGCCGCGGTCGTGTGCGCGGGTGTCGGGTACACGATCGAAAAGGTCGCGTACCGGCCGCTGCGCCGGGCGCCGCGCCTCGCACCGCTGATCACCGCGATCGGTGTCTCGATCTTGCTGCAGACGCTCGCCATGATCATCTGGGGCCGCAATCCGCTCGCGTTCCCCCAGCTCATCTCGACCGACCCGATCAACGTCATCAAGCCGACTGAAACCGGCGTGGGCGCCGTGATCTCGATGACGGAAATCGTCATCATCGTCGTCGCGTTCCTCGTGATGGCGGGTCTCCTGATCCTCGTGCACAAGACCAAGCTCGGCCGCGCCATGCGCGCCATCGCCGAGAACCCGAACAACGCCTCGCTGATGGGCGTGAACCCGAACTTCGTGATCTCGGCCACGTTCATGATCGGCTCGGCGCTCGCGGCGCTGGCCGGCGTGATGATCGCCTCGGAATACGGCAACGCGCACTTCTACATGGGTTTCATCCCCGGCATGAAGGCCTTCACGGCCGCGGTGCTGGGCGGTATCGGCAACCTCGGCGGCGCGATGGTCGGCGGCGTGGTGCTCGGTCTGATCGAGCAGCTCGGCGCAGGCTACATCGGCAACCTGACCGGCGGGGTGTTCGGCAGTAACTATCAGGACGTCTTCGCATTCATCGTGCTGATCGTCGTGCTCGTGTTCCGTCCGTCGGGGCTGCTGGGCGAACGTGTCGCGGACCGCGCATAAGAGGGAGTAGCACAACATGACTTCAATTCAACCGATCGAGCCGTCGACGACGCTCATCCCCGAAAAGAACACGACCCGTACGCTCGCCGTGGGCATCGTGACCGCCATCGTCGTGGCTGCGCTGCCCTTCGTGGTCGGCGCCACGGGCGGCAACTACTGGGTGCGCGTGCTCGACTTCGCGATGCTGTACGTGATGCTCGCGCTGGGCCTGAACGTGGTGGTGGGCTTCGCCGGCCTGCTGGACCTGGGCTATATCGCGTTCTACGCGGTGGGCGCCTACACGGCCGCGCTGCTGACCTCGCCACACCTCGCGAATCAATTCACGTGGATCGCCAACATGTTCCCGGGCGGCATGCATACGCCGTACTGGATCGTGATCCCGTGTGCGATGGCGCTCGCCGCGCTCTTTGGCGTGCTGCTCGGTGCGCCGACGCTGCGTCTGCGCGGCGATTACCTCGCGATCGTGACGCTGGGCTTCGGGGAAATCGTTCGTATCTTCATGAACAACCTCGACCGTCCGGTGAACATCACCAACGGGCCGCAGGGCATTACCGGTGTCGCGCCTTTGCAGGTCTTCGGCTTCAATCTTGCGCAGCCGCACGAGATCCTCGGCTTCACGTTCACGTCGGTGTACATGTACTACTACGTGTTCGTGATCTGCGCGCTGCTCGTGATCTGGGTGTGTACGCGTCTGCAGCACTCGCGCATTGGCCGTGCATGGGCTGCGATCCGCGAAGACGAAATCGCCGCCAAGGCGATGGGCATCAACACCCGTAACGTCAAGCTGCTCGCGTTCGCGATGGGTGCGTCGTTCGGCGGTCTTTCGGGCGCGATGTTCGGTGCGTTCCAGGGCTTCGTGTCGCCGGAATCGTTCACGTTCTGGGAATCGGTCGTCGTGCTCGCCTGCGTGGTGCTGGGCGGTATGGGCCACATCCCTGGCGTGATTCTCGGCGCCGTGCTGCTCGCCATTTTCCCCGAGTTCCTGCGCTCGACGATGGGCCCGCTCCAGCACATGCTGTTCGGCCACGAAATCGTCGATACGGAAGTCATTCGCCAGCTGCTCTACGGTCTCGCCATGGTCGTCATCATGCTGTATCGCTCGGAAGGCCTGTGGCCCGCGGCGAAGCATGAAGACAAGATTGCCAAGATCGCCAAGCGCGCCAGCAAGAAGCCGGTTCGCGCATAACGGGGAGACCAGACTATGAGCAACAAATCCATCCGCCTGTCCGTGAAGGGCGTGAACAAGCGCTTCGGCGGCCTGCAGGCGCTGTCCGATGTCGGCCTGCAGATCGAGGAAGGCACGATCTACGGCCTGATCGGTCCGAACGGCGCCGGCAAGACCACGTTCTTCAACGTGATCACCGGTCTCTACACGCCTGACTCGGGCGAATTCAAGCTCGACGGCACGGCCTATACGCCGACCGCCGTTTATCAGGTGGCGCAAGCCGGGATTGCGCGCACGTTCCAGAACATTCGCCTGTTCGGCGGCATGACCGCGCTCGAAAACGTGATGGTCGGCCGCCACGTGCGCACGAAGCACGGTCTGCTGGGCGCCGTGTTCCAGACGCCGTCGGAGCGCAAGGAAGAGCGCGAGATCAAGGAACGCGCGATCGAACTGCTCGAATACGTGGGCATCGCGCAGTACGCGGACTACACGTCGCGCAACCTCTCGTACGGCCACCAGCGCCGTCTGGAAATCGCGCGCGCGCTTGCAACCGATCCGAAGCTGCTCGCGCTCGACGAGCCGGCGGCCGGCATGAACGCGACCGAGAAGGTCGAACTCACGCGCCTGCTCGACAAGATCCGCACCGATGGCAAGACCATCCTGCTGATCGAGCACGACGTGAAACTGGTGATGGGCCTGTGCAACCGGATGACAGTGCTCGACTATGGCAAGGTGATCTCCGAGGGGCTGCCGCAAGACGTGCAGAAGGACCCGAAGGTGATCGAGGCATATCTGGGTGCGGGGGTTCACTGATGTCGACATCGGTTCTGAAAATCAAGGGTCTGCAGGTCAATTACGGCGGGATCCAGGCGGTCAAGGGCGTGGACATGGAAGTCCGCCAGGGCGAACTCGTCACGCTGATCGGCGCGAACGGCGCGGGCAAGACCACGACGATGAAGGCCATCACGGGTCTGAAGCCGTACGCGGCGGGCGACATCGAGTACATGGGCCAGTCGATCAAGGGCGTGCCGGCATACGAACTGCTCAAGCGCGGCCTCGCGATGGTGCCGGAAGGTCGCGGCATCTTCGCGCGCATGTCGATTCTCGAAAACATGCAGATGGGTGCGTACCTGCGCAGCGACAGCGACGGCATCCAGAAGGACGTCGATCGTATGTTCGGCTTCTTCCCGCGCCTGAAGGAACGCGCCACGCAGCTCGCAGGCACGCTCTCGGGCGGCGAGCAGCAGATGCTGGCCATGGCGCGCGCGATCATCAGCAAGCCGAAGCTTCTGTTGCTCGATGAACCGTCGATGGGTCTCTCGCCGATCATGGTCGAGAAGATCTTCGAAGTGGTGCGCACGATCTCGTCGGAAGGCATCACGGTGCTGCTCGTGGAGCAGAACGCACGCCTCGCGCTGCAGGCCGCCAATCGCGGTTACGTGATGGACTCGGGCCTCGTGACGATGGAAGGCGAAGCCAAGCAGATGCTCGACGATCCGAAGGTGCGCGCGGCGTACCTGGGTGAATGAGCTCGGCGAATAAGCTGCATGGCGTTGCGGTCCTCGCGACCGCATAAAACAAAAGCCGCATGGGTGGAAACCCATGCGGCTTTATTCATGGCATCGACCAATAAGTCTAGACGACCGCTTCGGACTCCTGCACGGTGAGCCGCTTGCCGAGACTCACGACGGCATCGGTGCGATAGCCGAGCCGCTCGTAGAACGCGAGCACCTCGGCCTTGTCGGTGAGCACCTGAAGGTTCAGCTTCAGGCAGCCCATCGTGGCCAGCGCGTTTTCCGCATGGCGCACGAGCCGCGTGCCGAGACCATGACGGCGCGCTTCGGGGGCGACTGCGACCGAATAGAGCCAGCCGCGATGTCCGTCGTAACCGGCCATCGCCGTGCCGACGAGCGCGCCGTCAACGTCGCCGTCGTTGCGAATCGCGACGAAGAAAAGCTCCGGCTGCGTGCCGAGCTTGTTCGCGATCGACAGCCGCGGATTGCGGTGCGGCCGGCTCGTGTCGTTGTACTCGGGAAACGCCTGCAGCCAGAGCGCGATCACCGCTTCGGTATCGGCTTCGCTGAACACGCGGATCGTGACGGACATCGCTCGTGCTCCGTCCGATTACAGCGAGTCGAGAATCGTGCGCAGCATCGCCATCATCTGGTCGATTTCCTGCGTGGTCACGTTCAGCGCCGGCATGAAGCGCAGCAGGTTCGGACGCGCGGCGTTGAGCAGCAGGCCGTCGGGTTGCATGAGGCGCGCCTTCTCGACGATCTCCGGCCCGATGTCCTTGCCGAGCAGCAGCGCGCGCAGCAAGCCTTCGCCACGCTCGCCCTGGAAGCCGCGTTCAGCCGAAAGCTCGAGCAGCTTCTCGCGCAGATACTCGGCGCGAGCGCGCACGCCTTCGAGGAAGCCGGGCGCAACCAGTTGCGAGATCACCGAATAGCCCACGGCGGTCATCAGCGGGTTGCCGTTGTACGTGCCGCCCTGATCGCCCGCTTCGAACACGGCGATTTCCTTTTTCGCGAGCAGCGCCGCGAGCGGCACGCCGCCGCCGATGCCCTTGCCGAGCGTCATGATGTCCGGCTCGATGCCCGAGAGTTCGTAGGCGAAGAGGGTGCCCGCACGGCCGCAGCCACTTTGCACTTCGTCGACGATCAGCAGGATGCCGTGCTTTTTCGTCAGCGCGCGCAGTTGCTGCATGAATTCGCGCGTGGCGGGAATGACACCGCCTTCTCCCTGGATCGGCTCGAGCATCACGGCAACGGTCTTCGCGTTGATGAGCTTTTCAACCGAGGCGATATCGTTCAGGTCCGCCTTCGGGAAGCCCGGCACTTGCGGCGCATAGATCGTGTCCCAACCCGGTTTGCCGCTCGCCGACATCGTCGCGATCGTGCGACCGTGGAAGCTGTGGTCGAACGTGATGATCTCGTAGGCGCCGTCGCGATGCTTCTTGCCCCACTTGCGCGCGAGCTTGATCGCGCCTTCGTTGGCTTCGGCGCCGCTGTTGGCGAAGAACACCTTGTCGAAGCAGCTGTGCTCGGTGAGCAGGCCCGCGAGCTTCGCCATCGGCTCGTTGTAGAAGGCCGGCGACGGGTTGATGAGCAGGCGCGACTGCTTCTCCAGCGCCTCGATCATGCCTTCGTTGCAGTGCCCGAGGCTGTTGACGGCCCAGCCCTGGATGAAGTCCAGATATCGCTTGCCTTCGTTGTCGTAGAGCCACGACCCCTTGCCATGCGTGAAAACGATTTCGGGCCGATTGGTGATGTACATCAGCGACTCGATCGGGTACTCGGAATAATTCATGGCAACGGGCTCCGCGTTGGGGCTGCAAAAAGGGTTGAAAACGGGGTTGCAAAAGATACGGCGGAAAAACAAAAAGCCACGGACTGGCCGTGGCTTTCGTGATTCGAACTTGCTGTGCGTTGAGAAGTGCAACGCGCGTCCGCGAGTAGCCAGGCCCTAAAGATGGGGCGAGCGGCGACGTCGGAGAGCGGACAGGATGCAGTTCATGGCCGCAAGAATACGACAAGCCGAATGGCGATGTAAACCGTCAATGTGCCGAATTTTTCCAATCGGCCGAAGAATTTTTCGTGACGGCTCGTTTGCGGGTCGATGCGGGCCATTGCATTGTGCACGCAACGACCCGCTCGCACGACGCTCAGACGGCGTTCGCGAGGTCGGCGGCGCTCGTGAACGAGTCCGCGTAGAACTCGTCTTCGGGCAGGCCGTGGTGCTGCGTGAAGTCGCGCTGAGCGGACTCGACCATCACCGGCGCGCCACACGCATAGATCTGGAAACCCGAAAGGTCCGGCAGATCCTCGATCACGGCGCGGTGCACGAAGCCCGTGCGGCCGGTCCAGTGGTCGTCGGCGGCGGGCTCGGAGAGTACCGGGACGAAGCGGAAGTTCGGGATGTCCTTCGCCCATTGCTCGGCGAGATCCATCAGGTACAGATCCTTCTTCTGGCGCGCGCCCCAGTAGAGCGTAATCGGGCGGTTCAGATTCTTGTGGACCGCGTGCTCGACGATGGCCTTGAGCGGCGCGAAGCCGGTGCCGGAGGCGAGCAGCACGATGGGCTTGTCCGATTCCTCACGCAGGAAGAAGGTGCCGAGCGGCGCTTCGAAGCGCAGGATGTCGCGCTCCTTCATCTGCGAGAAGACGTGGTCCGTGAACTTGCCTCCCGGCATGTGGCGGATGTGCAGCTCGATCGGGCCTTCCTCGTGCGGCGCGCTCGCCATGGAGTAGCAGCGGCGCGTGCCGTCCTTGAGGATGAATTCGAGGTACTGGCCGGCGAGATACTGCAGGCGCTCATTGGCGGGCAGTTGCAGCTTGAGGATGACGACGTCATCGGCCTTGCGTTCGATGGCGGCGATGCGGGTAGGCAGCTTGCGCACCTGCACGTCGCCCACGCCCGCCACTTCGCGGATATCGATTTCGAGGTCGGTTTGCGCCGTTGCGCAGCAGAAGAGGGCCATGCCGCGCGTTCTTTCGTCATTGGACAGCGCCGAGGCCGCGTGAGCGCGCTGCTCGACTTCGCCGTGGCAGACCGTGCCCTTGCACGAGCCGCACGCGCCGTTCTTGCAGCCATACGGCAGGCCGATGCCCTGGCGCAGCGCCGCGTTGAGAATGGGTTCGTCGGGTTCGACCTGGAATTGCCGGCCGCTTTGCTTGAGCGTTACGTTGAAAGCCATATTCAGGGAAGCGTAAGTCTGTATCCGAGGGTTGAATTCGGGCGCGGGCCCTTCCGGACCCTTTGCGGGCAGTTTCCGGCTAGTGTCCGCGTTTTCTTGCCGGCCTTCGCCGCGAGGCCCGGGCCGCTAAAATGGTTCCACCATGATTGCCACACGAACCTTGCGCCGTGCGCGCATCCTGATTGTCGGTTGCGGCGACGTCGGCCTGCGCTGCGTCGCCCAGTTGCGCGAGCGGCCAGACCGCGCGCGGGTTTTTGCGCTCACGCGGCGTGCGGAGCGCGCAGACGCGGCGCGGGCCGCGGGCGCAACGCCGGTGCACGGCGACCTCGATTCCCGCACGAGCCTCGCGCGGATCGCGGGCCTGGCTGGCACCGTCCTGCACCTCGCTCCGCCGCAAAAATCCGGCGACGACGACCTGCGAACGCGCCGCCTGATCGCAGCGCTTGCGGCGCGCCGTCGCGCAGTGTCGCGGCCCGCGCTGGCCGGTGTGGCGCCGCGCGCATTGCGGCCCCCATTGCGTTCTCTCGTGGGCCGCATTCGCCGCAGCGCTTTCGGCGATGCCGCAGGCTATGGAGCATCCGTTATTGTACCCGAGCGCATCCGGCGGTTTTCCCGCACCCGGCGTAAGCGCCTCGAACGCCCGACACTCGTCTACGCAAGCACGACGGGGGTGTACGGTGATTGTGGCGGCGCGCGCATCGACGAAACCCGCGCGGTGCAGCCCGCTAACGCCCGCGCCAAACGTCGGGTATCGGCCGAACGGCAACTGCGGCGCGCAACGGCGCGCGGTGCGCTGAGCGCCACGATCGCGCGCATTCCCGGCATTTACGCTGCGAACCGTCTCCCGCTTGCGCGGCTCGCGAAGCGCACGCCGGCGCTCGTCGCGAGCGACGACGTCTACACGAGCCACATCCACGCGGACGATCTCGCGGCGATTCTCCTGCGCCTCGCGACAATTGGCCGCCCGGGGCGCGCGATCCACGCAACGGACGACAGCGAACTGAAGATGGGCGAGTATTTCGACCGCGTAGCCGACGCCTTCGGGCTTGCTCGCGCGCCGCGCGTGAGCCGCGCCGAGGCGGAGCGCGAACTCGAGCCCGTCTTGCTGTCGTTCATGCGCGAGTCACGCCGGCTCGCCAATACGCGCCTGAAGCGCGAACTGGGCGTGCGTTTGCGTTATCCCGATGTAGATGCGTTCTTGCGCACGCTGCCGCCGCACCCGTGACTTCGGGCGGGCGGCGCGGCGCAAAGCGTGCCGTTCACGTGATGGCCGGCAGCGCTTCGAGCAGGAGGAAGCACAATAGCGCTCCGATGAGCGCACCGATGAGGTTCGGTTGATACTGATGCCGCATATGCATCGACGCGAGCAGGCCCCCGATCAGAACCGCCCCAAGCGCCATGAATGCCATCAACACGAATGAGATTTCGAATGAGCCGTTGATGATCATGATGCTCCTCCTTGCAACTTGTAATCGTTCTTGAGACGAGTATAGGGCGGAAGCTCGGCAAGGACATGCTGCGGCGCGGCGAAAACGATGCATGTTTGCAAGCATCGGTGCGTCGGCGTACTGAGCGGCGGGCGCTCGCGCCGCTCACTGGTGGTTTACCCCTTGTTGCGCAACGCGTCGAGCGCGGCGGCGTCGAGCCACTGCCAGGCGCCCGGAGCCAGGCCGGCGGGCAGGGGAAAGCCGCCGATGCGCTCGCGGTGGAGCGCCTCGACCCGGTTGCCGGCCGCCGCCACCATCCGTTTGACCTGGTGATACTTGCCTTCGAGCACGGTCAGTTCCAGCTCGTGGTCCGCACGTGCGTTTGCGGCGACGGCGGCGCTCGGTTCGCGCTCGCCGTGGAGCAGCACGCCGTCACGCAGTGCGTTCAGCTGGGTTTCATCGAGCGGATGGCGCGTCGTGGCCACGTAGACCTTCGGCACCTTGCGCCTGGGCGACGTGAAGGCGTGGACGAACTGTCCATCGTCGGAAAGCAGCAAGAGGCCGGTCGTATCCTGATCGAGGCGGCCGACGCATTGCACATTACGCTCGGCGAACTGCGGCGGCAGCAGATGAAACACGCTCAGGTGATGCTGCGGATCGCGCGAGCACTCGTAGCCCGCGGGCTTGTTGAGCGCAATGTACGCGCGCTCGTGAAACGGCCACGGCGTGCCGTCCACGCTGAAGACGAGGTTCGCCGTCTCGAACGTGGCGAGCGGGTTGGTGCACGGCTCGCCCGCGACGGCGACCCGCGCGTCGGCGATGAGCGCGCGGCATTGGCGGCGTGAGCCGAAACCCTGGGTGAAGAGAATGCTTTCGAGATTCATGACGGACGGCGAACAGCGTAGAGCCGGGTATTTTATCCGTGGCGACGTGTTCCGCGCCCCGCGCCCTCCAGGCCCGCCGTGCCGACGCACTGCGCGCGGCTTGACGGCGTATTTCGGGCGGATGGCGTAACGTAGCGCGAGGTATCGGCGGGTCCGGGCGGGTTGCAGGACCTGGACGCCTGCAGACCTGCTCCCCAATTTTCTTCTCGCGCAGCGCCCGGGCTCGGTGCGCGCGCTGCGCCATACGGCTCACGTGGAGAACACCATGGCGAAGACAATAGCGGATCATTTGGCGAAAACGCTCGAGGCAGTCGGTGTCGAGCGCATCTGGGGCGTGACGGGCGACAGCCTGAACGGGTTGTCGGCGAGCCTGCGCAAGCTCGGCACGATCCGCTGGATGCATACGCGCCACGAGGAAGTCGCCGCCTTTGCGGCGGGCGCCGAAGCCGCGGCGACGGGCCGGCTCGCGGTGTGCGCGGGCAGTTGCGGGCCAGGCAACCTGCATCTCATCAACGGTCTCTACGACTGCCATCGCAACCGTTCGCCGGTGCTCGCTATCGCGGCGCACATTCCGTCGACGGAAATCGGCCTCGGCTATTTCCAGGAGACGCACCCGACCGAACTCTTCCGCGAGTGCAGCCATTACGTGGAACTGGTGACGAACGCATCGCAGTTCCCGCGTGTGCTCGATACCGCGCTGCGCACGGCGATCGACCAGAAGGGCGTCGCCGTCATCGTGCTGCCTGGCGACGTGGCGCTTCTGGAAGCGTCTGACGAGGAGCCGGCATGGGCCCAGGCGGCGCGTCCGGCGACCTTGCCTTCGTCGGCGGATATCGACCGGCTCGCCGTGCTGCTGAACCGTTCCGAGGCGGTGACGCTCCTGTGCGGAAGCGGCTGCAAGGGCGCGCATGACGAAGTGGTGGCCTTCGCTGACGCGCTAGGCGCACCGACGGTGCATGCGCTGCGCGGCAAGCAATACGTTGAATGGGACAACCCGTTCGATGTGGGGATGACCGGGCTGATCGGCTTCAGCTCGGGCTACCACGCGATGATGTCGTGCGACACGCTCGTCATGCTCGGCACCGACTTCCCGTATCGCAACTTCTATCCGCAGCACGCGAACATCGTGCAGATCGACCGCGACGCGGCCGCGCTCGGCAAGCGCGCGCCGCTCGCGCTCGGACTCATCGGCGACGTGCGCGAAACGCTGCGCGCGCTCACGCCGAAGCTCACGCGCAAGACCGACCGGCGCTTCATCGAACGTGCGCGCGAGCACTACGCGAACGCGCGCAAAGGACTCGACGAACTCGCGCGCCCGGCAGCCGCGGGCAAGCCGCTGCATCCGCAGTATGTGGTGTCGCGAGTCGACGCGCTCGCCGAGGACGATGCGATCTTCGCAGTCGACGTGGGCACGCCCACGCTCTGGGCCGCGCGCTACCTGACGATGAACGGCCGGCGCCGCCTGCACGGCTCGTTCAACCACGGCTCGATGGCGAACGCCATGCCGCAGGCGCTCGGCGCGCAGGCTGCGCACGCCGGGCGCCAGGTGGTCTCGCTCTCCGGCGACGGCGGCCTTTCGATGCTGCTCGGCGACATTCTCACGGCACGCCAGCTTGATTTGCCGATCAAGATCGTTGTCCTGAATAATAGCTCGCTTGGTTTTGTCGCAATGGAGATGAAGGCCGGCGGCTACGTGGAGACGGGCACCGATCTGGCGGCGACCAACTTCGCGGATATCGCGCAAGGTGCGGGCCTCTTCAGCGTGCGCGTGGAGACGTCCGAAGCCCTCGATGAGGCGTTGCGCGCGGCGTTCTCGCACGCAGGGCCCGCGCTCGTCGACGTAGTGACGACGAAGCACGAACTGGCCATGCCGCCGAAGCTGCAGTGGGCGCACGCGAAGGGGTTCAGCCTCTACATGCTGCGCGCGGTGTTGAGCGGGCGCGGGGACGAAGTGGTGGAGCTGGCGCAGACGAATTTGCGCTGAGGCTCGTGCGGCGGACCTGCGTCAGTCAGTGATCGAGACGCAGGTGCTGTCCTCGGGGTTGGTGCGAAATTCATCGACCCGGCCAGCGCGCACGTCGAGCAGCAACCGGTCCAGCACTTCGAGCCTGGCGGATCTGTCGTCGCCTGATTTGATCAGCGTCGCTGCGGGGCGTCCGGAAAGGGACTCGTGGGCCTCGATGAGGATGCGTATGGCTTCCTCTCGTGACATGAATATGCGGTCCATCGTGCTCTCCCGGTTTGCTATCTCAATAACATCGATAACGATAGCAGCGGGGTGCGGCGAGGCACGCGACATCCGCAGGAGGCTTGATCTTCGTCCAAAGAAGGGCATGCCGGATTCAAGCTCACAACAAAAAACCCGCGAAGCCATGAGCTTTCGCGGGTTTCAGGATTCCGACCGAAGTTGCTAAAACTTGCCGGAAAGTATTCTGGTGCCTCGGGCCGGAATCGAACCGGCACTCCTTTCGGAACCGGATTTTGAGTCCGGCGCGTCTACCAATTTCACCACCGAGGCGTGTGCTTGCTTGTTTCAAGCACCGAGCGCAAAAATGCGAGCGCTCGAAGTAGCCGGAGATTATGACGCAAATCGCCCTCGCAGGCAACCACACGGCGGCAGCGAGCCCTCAAATCGTCCGCGAGAACCGTTCGGGCTGCTGTGCGCCAAGGTAGCGGTCGAACACCATCGCGATATTGCGCACCAGCATGCGCCCAGCGGGCAGCACCTCGAGCCGGTCGGCGCCGCGCGCGACGAGCCCGTCGCGTTCAAATTCGCGCAGCCGTTCGAGTTCGGCCGCGAAGGTTGCCGGAAAACGCACGCCGTAGGCAGCCTCGAACTCGTCGTAACGCAGTTCGAGATTGCACATGAGTTCCGTGATGATGTCGCGGCGCAGTCGGTCGTCGGCGGTGAGGCGCACGCCTTTCACGGTCGCGAGCTTGCCCGCGCCAATGGCCGCGCCGTAGCCGATCAGGTCCTTCGCGTTCTGCGCGTAGACGTCGCCTACCTTGCCGATCGCCGAAGCGCCAAAGCCGATCAGGTCGCAGTCGGCGCGCGTGCTGTAACCCTGGAAATTGCGGTGCAGCGTGCGTTGCGCCTGGGCGCGCGCAAGTTCGTCGGTGGGCAGCGCGAAATGATCCATGCCGATGTACACGTAGCCCGCCTCGGTGAGCTGCTCGATCACGAGCCTCAATAGCGCCATGCGCTCCGCGGGCGTGGGCAAGGTGGCTTCGTCCATCTGACGCTGCATCTTGAACAAGTGCGGCATGTGCGCGTAGCCGAACACCGAGATGCGATCGGGCGCGAGCAGCAGCATCGTCTCGAGCGTGCGGCCGAATGTTTTGACGTTCTGGTGCGGCAAGCCGTAGATCAGATCGACGCTGATCGATTCGAAGCCGTTTGCGCGCGCGGCGTTCATGACGTCGACGGTCAGCTCGAGCGGCTGGATGCGGTTGACCGCCTTCTGCACAACCGGATCGAAGTCCTGAACGCCCAGGCTCAGCCGGTTGAAGCCGAGCGAACGCAGATGCGCGATGGTTTGCGCCGTGGCTTCGCGCGGGTCGATCTCGATCGAGTATTCGCCGGTGTCGTCGGGCTGCAGCGCGAAGTGTTCGTGCGTAGCGGCCATGAGTGCGCTCATTTCGTCCAGCGAGAGAAACGTGGGCGTGCCGCCGCCCCAATGCAGTTGCGAAACGGGGCGCTTCGTGTCGAAGAGGGCGGCCTGCAGTTCCAGTTCGCGGATCATCTGCGCGAGATAGGGCTTCGCGCGGCCGCGGTTCTTCGTGATGACCTTGTTGCAGCCGCAATAGAAGCAGACGGTGTCGCAGAACGGAACGTGGAAGTAAAGCGAGAGATCGGTTTCGCTCGCACCCGGATCGGCAGCGGCGCGGCGGTAGTCGGCGGGATCGAAGTCGTCACGGAACTGCAGGGCGGTGGGGTAAGACGTGTAGCGCGGGCCGTTGGCGCCGTATTTGGCAAGAAGGTCGGGGCGAAAGAGCAGGTCTGCGTCGCTCATGCAAAGCTCACTTGGAAGGGCGGCGCACGGGTGGGCAGCGCCCGGCGCCGCGGAGCGCCGCGCACAGGTGGCCTGTCCCTTGTCCTACAGCGCCAGATGGACAAAGTGTACGAGCGGGTAGGAGGAAGCGATTGTGTAAAAAGGTCGCATGCGGGCGATGGCACAATGCGTCTGGTCCGTCGCCGCGCGCGGTGTCGCAATCCCCGCCGCGCCTCGGACACAATTTGTCAAAGTTCCAGGAAGCCGAAGTGAATACCGTTTTTCCCGCCGATGTCTCAGCGCATGCGTGTCGTCCCGGTTGTGGCGCGTGCTGCATCGCGCCGTCCATTACGAGCCCGATTCCGGGCATGCCCGCAGGCAAGCCGGCCGGCGTGCGTTGCGTTCAACTCGGAGAGGACCTGCGCTGCATGATCTTCGGTTCGCCGTTGCGCCCGGCATGCTGCTCGGGGCTGCAGCCGCAGCCCGAGATGTGCGGGGCATCGCGCGAGGAGGCCATCGTCTGGCTCACGCGTCTCGAGGCGCAAACCCAACCGCAATCGCAGACGCCAGCCGTGCGCTGAATCAGGCGCAAACTGCGTCGCCCGGCCGTTATGCGCCAGAATGACGGCGCGTCAAACCCGGCTAACCAAGGAGATTTCGCATGGTCCACACCGCAACGCGCGTTTCCCGGCGCGCCTTCCTGTTCACAGCCTGCGCTGCGGCGGGTACGGCGATGTCGCTCGGCGCGTGTGCGACGGGGATTTTCCCGTTCATTCCCGATCACTACACGTTTTCGCAGCAGCAGGTGCAGGACGCGGTGCAGCGCAAGTTTCCTTATCACCGCTCGATGCAGCAGATTCTCGACGTCTCGCTCACGAACCCTGTCGTGACGCTGCAACCCGATCGCAATCGCGTGGCCGTGCGGCTCGACGCGCACCTCGAAAGCCCGTTGATGCAGCAGCCCGTGAGCGGCGCATTCACGGTGTCGAGCGAACTCGCCTATGACAGCGCGAGCCGCGCGGTGGTGCTGCGCTCGCCTTCGGTCGATGGCGTCGACATGGCAGGCAACGCCGCCGCCTACGCGCCGCAGGTGAGTGCGGTCGCCGCGCTCGTCGCCACCCAGTTGCTCAACAACTATCCGGTTTACACCTTCAAGCCCGACCAGCTCCAATTTGCCGGAGTCAACTACGAACCCGGTACAATCACCATCCTTACAAACGGCATACGCGTGCAGATCGTCGAGAAGTGAGCAGATGAAACGCCAGTGCACGCGGCGTTGTCGGTCGCGTGGCGTGGTGCGCACCGCGACCGACGCATAAGAACGAGGGATAAAAGGAATGGACTGGATTTTGACCTGCAAGGCCTTGATTCTCGGCATCGTCGAGGGGCTGACGGAATTTCTGCCCGTTTCGAGTACGGGGCACCTGATCGTCGTCGGGAGCTTGCTCAATTTCGACGGCGACTATGCAAAGACTTTCTACGTGGTCATTCAGTTTGGCGCGATCCTGGCCGTGTGCTGGGAGTTCCGGCGCAAGATCGGCGAGGTCGTTGTAGGGTTGCCCTCGCGGTCCGATGCGCGGCGCTTCACGCTCAACGTGATCGTCGCCACCATTCCGGCAGTCGTGCTCGGTCTGATGTTCGAGAAGGCGATCAAGGCGGTTCTCTTCGCGCCGGTGCCGGTAGCCTTCGCGCTCGTTGGCGGCGGCCTCGTCATCCTGTGGGTAGAAAATCGCCTGCGCGGTCCGAAGGGAGTGCCGGTCGCTGCGCAACGCAGCGCGCGCGTGAACTCGATCGACGAGATCACGCCGCTCGACGCGTTCAAGGTGGGTTGCGCGCAGTGCTTCGCGCTGATTCCGGGCATGTCGCGCTCGGGCTCGACCATCATCGGCGCAATGTTGTTCGGCCTCGAGCGTCGCGTCGCAACTGAGTTCTCGTTCTTCCTTGCGATTCCCGTGATCTTCGGCGCGACCGTTTATGAGCTGTACAAGAGCTGGCACGAGCTTTCCGCGGACTGGCTCGGGCTCTTCGGCGTCGGCTTCGTCGCCGCGTTCGTGAGCGCGTTCGCATGCGTGCGCTGGCTGCTGCGCTTCGTCGCGTCGCACGACTTCACCGCCTTCGCCTGGTATCGGATTGCTTTCGGTCTTGTGATCCTGCTGTTCGGCTATGGCGGCGGCCTCGGCTGGGATGACTAAAAACACGACGGGCGCCGCGTAACATCACGGCGCCCGTTTTTCTGCGTGCTTCTCAGTCTCTGTTTCAGTCCGCGCGGCGGCGGAACACGAGATCCCACACGCCGTGACCGAGCCGCAAACCGCGGCGCTCGAACTTCGTCACCGGGCGGTAGTCGGGGCGCGGCGCGTAGTCGGCGGCCGTATTCTCGAGCGCGGGTTCCGCGTTGAGTACTTCGAGCATCTGTTCGGCGTAGTTCTGCCAGTCGGTTGCGCAATGCAGGTACGCGCCCGGCTTCATGCGCGAGACGAGGTGCGCGACGAACTTCGGCTGAATCAGGCGGCGCTTGTGGTGGCGCGCCTTGTGCCACGGATCGGGGAAGAAGATGTGCACGCCGTCGAGGCTCGCCGGCGCGATCATGTGTTCGAGCACTTCTACGGCGTCGTGCTGGATGATGCGAATGTTCTCCAGATTCTGCTCGCCGATCAGCTTCAGTAGCGCTCCCACACCGGGTTCATGGACCTCGACGCCAAGGAAGTCGTCTTCGCGGCGCAATGCCGCGATTTCCGCCGTGCTCGCGCCCATCCCGAAACCGATCTCCAGGATGCGCGGCGCGTGCCGTTCAAACACGGCGTCCCAGTCGGCGGCTTGCGGCGCGTAGGGCACGACGAAGCGCGGGCCGAGTTCGTCGAGCGCGCGACGCTGGCCGGTGGAGACGCGGCCTGCGCGGGTCACGAAGCTGCGGATGCGGCGGTGGTGCAGCGCGTCGCTGGCGGACGCCTCGGATTGCGCGTTCGTGTCGGAGGCGGCGTCTTGTGCGTCTGACGGCTTGCAGTCGGGACGGGCGGCGTCGTTGGGATCGTGATTCATCTTCGCGGGTAGGTGTGAGAGCGGCGGACTTCGCGGCTGTCGATAATCGGGGCAGGCTGTGCCTTCGGCTCGGTGCCGGCCCTTGGTGCCGGCCAATTCGCGGGCTATCCGGGCCGCATATTGCCGTGCGCGAGGCGGGCCGGCGTGGCCGGACGCCTTGTGGGCCGCTTTGCGTTCGCTGGAATCGGCGGTGACCTTCGGCCCGGCAGGGCGGGCGCGGCGCGCTCGAAGCTCAGCGGCTCCGAAGCCGTCGCGCATTATATATCAGCGCACTCGCACGGCTCTGGCGGCCGAGGCGCGGCCGCTGCTCCTCGCTGTGACGCTCAATCGGCTGAAACGACGACCTGCGTGCGCGTGGGTTCGTTCAACTCGAATGCGTTCACACGCCCGGCGCGTACGTCGAACATGAGGCGCGTGAGGTCGGCGGCCGCGGCGCGCAGGCGCTCGGCTTCGGCGGATGGGCGCTCGTCGGCGTCGGCGAGAAGGGCTTTGCGCGAGCGGACAATCAGGGCGATCGCGCTCGGCCGGGACATGAAAAATTGATCCATCGGTGGGCTGGTGCGCCTGAGGGCGCGCAGCGAGTCGTTATGCGGCAGTGGTGCGAAATGCTTGTCGGCAGACCTGCTCGCGGCGCGTGCGGGATGACCCGAGGAGCGCCAGTGTGCATTGTGCAACGGAGGAATTCAGGTCGTGCCCGGCATGTGCCGGTCGGGCGGGCAGGGCGTCCCGGGAGGGGCGCTATTCGAAAGCCCAAGCCTCGAAGAGAGGTCGGCAAGCCGACGTGGAGCGGGCGATGGGAATCGAACCCACGTCATCAGCTTGGGAAGCTGAGGTAATGGCCATTATACGACGCCCGCAGAGCGCGTCATTTTACGCGGTCTTGGCCGTTTTGCGCAATGACGCGGTCAAACGACGCGGCGCGCCGAGCGCGCCGCCGGGTGCACTAGAGCGTGCGCGGATAGCTCCTCTGGTGCGAGTCAGATGCCAAACAGCGTGAGCGAAACAGCTGCGCGCGTGACCACCATCAGCAGCACCTGCACGATCACGAAGAGCAGAATCGGCGAAAGATCGAGGCCACCCAGGTTCGGCAGGATACGGCGCAGCGGGTTGAGGAACGGCGCCGTCAGTTGGAATAGCACCGGCATCGCCGCCGAGCGCGGATTGAGCCACGAGAGCAGCGCCATCAGGATCGTCAGCCAGATCAGCAGGTTGAGCGCCCATTTCACCAGCGTGAGCACGGCAACGATGAGCAGCGTCGGCAAAAGACCCAATGGGTCCACGCCCGCGATCCATACCATCAGCAGCACGTAGGCAATGGCCGCGATCAGCGCGGCGACCACGCTTGCCCAGTCGATGCCGCGCACGCCGGGGATCACGTGCCGCAGCGGCAGCACCAGCCAGTTGGTGACCTGCTGGATCGCGTGGGTCACGGGGTTGTACGGCGGCACACGCACGTACTGGAGCCAGGCGCGCAGCAGCAGGGCGGCGCCAAACAGCGTGAAGACCGTATTGAGCAGAAAGCGGGCGATATCGCCGAACATCGGTATTGTTTCCTTCTTATGTTGGGTGGCGGCGCGTCTGGCGTGTGGCGGCCGATGAAAGGTCTAGTCAAGATCCGCTCGTCCCAGTCGTCCGAGCGGAGCACGTCAGACGGACACCTTGACCTCGCTGATCAGAATGGTGCCATTTCCGCCGTCGGTGTAGTTGGGAATGTCGTCGAGGAGTGTGTCGGCATTCGGCTGAAACACCGCGTAGAACGCATCCATCGTCTCGAACAGAAAGTGGCCAGCCGCGACGTACGGCGGCGGCGTGCCCGGCGGCCCCGCATTGATGCCGATGTCGACCGACCAGCCCTTGAGCGATTCGCCAAAGAGCTTCGCCGCGAGCGGCATGTGGTGCGTGCAGTAATACTCGGAATCGAAACGCCCGTTCTCGCGATACGGATAGAGGATGCTGACCTTGATCATTGTGCGTTCTCGTCGGTGAGTCCGATGGGCGCGCGTTGCGTGCCGTAGCGATGCGCGCGCCGTCGCCACATTAACACGGCTTACGCCTCGCCAGTATCCGTGGGCGATGCTGCTTCGCGGGCCTGGCGCGCGGCAGCCGCCGCTATTTCTGGCGTGCGCGCCGCGCAAAATGGCTGCACTCGCCGCAGGCTTTTCCGCGAACGGCTACAGTGTTTCCGATAGGCCGCGTCGGACAGGCGCCCATGAGCCGAGTGTTGCGCCGTAGCCGCGCGGCGCGCGTATGTTCGCTTTCGTACCGATCGGGCGCCGACAGTACGACTACAAATGACACTGACGGGCGCGATGTCGTGTCCGGTAGCCTGGCGCGGCACGATTTCTGCTGGTGTCTGGCGGGCGCATCTGTGTGCAGCGCCCAAACCCAGCACGGGGAAGCAGCGACGAACAGAGCGCTGCGAATATACGGCGCTCGTGACGCTATCTCGCAACACTGCCAATTTTGTCGCGGAATCTGAGCACAATACTTTTCATCGTTTCGGTTTCGCTGTTGCAGTCGTGCAATTGGGTTTGTTCCTGTCGGTAGTCCGATTCGGGGAGTTCACCATGAGCATCTTCGCTTACCGAAAGCATCTGCGGTTTCTCACGCCCTTTCAGCGCCGCCGCTGGTGGGATCAGAAGAAGCGCCTGACTCCGCGCGTTCGCATCAGCGGCGCCTATGTGCCACCGAACGTCACGCGCGAGTTCACCTACGTGAAGGTCGGATAGCGGAGAGTGTGTTCCAGGGCGGCGGTTTGTGCGCCGCCGGCTGGTCGGATGAGATGCCCGGTTCCAGGACCGGGCATCGTCGTTTACAGCCTCGCCGCGCGCCCGCGGCTGTGGTTCGAACGTAGCCCGGCCAACCAATTTGTAATCAAACATTACCGGGAGGTTTGCCTCCCGATGCCCTCGCGCCGGTAACAATGACAGCGCCCTGGTTTTTGTAACGAATGGCGTCGTGACCGCGCGCATGTGCGGCGATTTTTCGCGACAGCCGCACCCGCCTGGCTTGACGCGCAATTAAGCGCCCCCCAAATAGCATTGCAATTCGAAACAAATGGCTACCAATAACGGCCGCCGTTTTCGATACATTGAATGTGTGGGCAGTGCCCGTTACATGCGCGTCGCCGCTGGCGGCCGCCAGGAGAAGAGAAGTGAAAAAGACCGTATCGTTCATCGTTGCCGCCGCGCTGGGTGTGGGGTTCGTCAGCGCGGCCCAGGCGCACGTCTCGGTGGGTATCGGCATTGGCATTCCGGTTGCCCCGGCTTATCCCGTCTATGCTGCGCCGGTCTACGCACCGCCCCCGCCCGTGGTCTATGCGCCGCCGCCGGTGGTGTACGCGCCGCCGCCTGCCGTCGTCGTTGGCGGCTACTACGGCAATCCGTACTGGCATCACGGGTACTACCGCGGCGGCTATTACGGCCGCGGGTACTACGGCCACGGCTATGGCCACGGCTACTACCGTCATTGAGCGTGACGGGCGGCGCACGCCGCCCGGCCGCAAGTTTCACGAACGGCGCAACGCCGGCTCACGCCGCGTTGCGCTGTTTGTTTTTGGCGTCCGCTTTCACCGCCCGCACGGCACCGCGCGCTAGCTCGCTGCGCGCCTGACGCGTATTACGTCGCGCCCGCGCCCTGCAGGATCAGGTCGCGATAGCCGTGCACGATCACGCTGTACGAGAAATACGCGAACAGCAGCGCAGATAGCACGTGGCAGGCGCGCAGCAGGCCGGTGCCGGCACGTTTGCGGCCGTGACTGGCCAGTCCGCAAAGAAACAAGGTCCAGCCGAGGCCGCCCGCGAAAAAGCCCAGCAGAAAGAGCGAGGCCGCGCTGGCGCTCGTCGCCCCCGACTTTGCGATGAGCGCGCCGCCGACAGCGGCAAACCAGAGAATTGCACTCGGCGACGAGAGCGCGAGAACCACGCCGCGCCCGAAGCTGCGCCATGGGTTGGGCAGCGGCGCAGCATTGTCGGCTTCGCCTTCCACGGGCGGCGCCGACGCCGGATTGAGCGCTTCGCGTGCCATCTTCCACGTGAGCATGAGCAGAAGGGCGGAGCCGCCGATCCACACGATCCACCGCACGGCCGAAAACTGCAGCAGCGCGGCCATGCCCGCAAGCGCGAGCGCGGCATAGATAAGGTCGCCGAAACACGAGCCGAGCCCAAGCCAGAAGCCCGGGCGGAAGCCGTGCGTGAGCGTGAGCGAGATGATGGCGACGTTGACGAGACCGATGTCGAGGCAAAGCGAAAGCGACAGGAAAAAGCCGTCGGAAAGCAGGGAAATGTGAGACATGAAAACGATTTCTTGTTGGTATGGGACTGCGTGCCGCATACGCCCGCATGCGAGAAAGCGGGCGTCGCGGTTCAAACGTGCTTCAAACGCCGATGCACAGATACTTCAGTTCGACATATTCGTCGATGCCGTACTTCGAACCCTCGCGCCCGAGACCTGATTGCTTCACACCGCCAAACGGCGCGACCTCGTTCGAAATGAGGCCGGTGTTGACCCCGACCATGCCGTACTCGAGCGCTTCCGCGACGCGCCAGACACGACCGATATCGCGGCTGTAGAAGTAGGAGGCGAGGCCGAAGTCGGTGTCGTTGGCGAGGCCGATGACTTCGGCTTCGTCGCTGAAGCGCAACACCGCCGCGACCGGGCCGAAGGTTTCCTCTCGCGCGATCAGCATGTCGCGCGTGACGTCGGCGAGCACGGTGGGCTCGACGTAGCGCCCCGCGCTGACCTTGCCTCCCGCCACGAGCCTCGCGCCCTGGGCCGTTGCATCGCTGATGTGCTGCGCGACCTTGGCGACGGCCGCGTCGTCGATCAGCGGCCCCTGGCTCACGCCATCCTCGAAGCCGTTGCCCACCTTGATCTTGCGTGAGGCGGCGGCGAGTTTCTCGACGAAGGCGTCATACACCTTGTCGTGCACATAGAAGCGGTTCGTGCAGACGCAGGTTTGGCCCGCGTTGCGGTACTTCGAGATCATCGCGCCTTCCACGGCGGCGTCGAGATCGGCGTCGTCGAACACGATGAAGGGGGCGTGGCCGCCGAGTTCTAGCGCGATTTTCTTGACCGTCGGCGCGCACTGCTCCATGAGGATGCGGCCAACGGGCGTCGATCCGGTGAACGAGAGATGGCGCACGATATCGCTTTCGCACAGCGCCTTGCCGATCTCGATGGAGTTCGCCGAGTCGGCGGTGACCACGTTGAACACGCCCTTGGGCACGCCCGCGCGCTGCGCCAGCTCGGCGAGCGCGAGTGCGCAAAGCGGCGTTTGCTCGGCGGGCTTCACGACGATCGTGCAACCCGCGGCTAAGGCTGGCGCGACCTTGCGCGTGATCATCGCGATCGGGAAATTCCACGGGGTGATCGAGGCGCACACGCCGATGGGTTGCTTGAGCACGACGAGCTTGCGGTCGCTGGCGGGGCTCGCGAGCACATCGCCGTTCACACGCTTGGCCTCTTCGGCAAACCACTCAAGGAACGACGCGCCGTATATCACTTCGCCGCGCGCTTCGGCGAGCGGCTTGCCTTGCTCGGCGGTCATGATCGCGGCGAGGTCGTCGGCGTGCTCGATCACGAGGTCGAACCAGCGCCGCAGCACCGCCGCGCGTTCCTTGCCCGTTTTTGCGCGCCACGCCGGCAGCGCGGCATTCGCGGCGCCGATGGCGCGATGCGCTTCATCGGCGCCGAAGTCCGGCACGCTCGCGATCTCGGTGTTGTCGGCGGGGTCGAGCACGGCGAACGTGGCCGCACCTCCGCTCCATTCGCCGTCGATGTACGCGCGGGTCTTGAAGAGGGCGGGATCGTTCAGTTGCGTCAGGCGCTCCGATGCGGGCAAGCTCATCTTCGAGTCTCCTCAGGTTCACTGGCGCCGCGGCTCATGCCGTGCACGAGGCGTGACGCGGTAAGCGCGGCGTCGCGAAAAGGCGTCGCGGATCAATTGGCCGGCGTGGCGCCCGAGGCACCACGCCGGGTAACGCCGGGTCGCGAGGCGCGGCGCGCTAGCTGCGGCTAAGGCCGAGTTCGTCGTAGAGGCGATCGACGCGCGTCTTCACGGCCGCGTCCATCTCGATTGCGCGGCCCCATTCCCGATCCGTCTC
This sequence comes from Paraburkholderia flagellata, assembly GCF_021390645.1. GTDB lineage: Bacteria > Pseudomonadota > Gammaproteobacteria > Burkholderiales > Burkholderiaceae > Paraburkholderia > Paraburkholderia flagellata. The sequence continues at coordinate 2,394,297 of NZ_JAJEJT010000001.1, read as the reverse complement.
TCCAGGCCACTTGTTGGTGGCGTCGAGCCCCATCTTCGAGCCGAGTCCGGCCACTGGCGAAGCGAAGTCGAGATAGTCGATCGGCGTGTTCTCGATGAGCACCGTGTCGCGCGCCGGATCGATACGCGTGGTGATCGCCCAGATCACCTCCTTCCAGTCGCGGATGTCGACATCATCGTCGACCACGACGATGAACTTTGTATACATGAACTGGCGCAGGAAGCTCCATACCCCGAACATCACGCGTTTTGCGTGCCCGGGGTAGCTCTTCTTCATCTGCACGATCGCCATGCGGTAGCTGCACCCCTCAGGCGGCAGATAGAAGTCGGTGATCTCGGGAAACTGCTTCTGGAGGAGCGGCACGAACACTTCGTTGAGCGCCACGCCGAGCACCGCGGGCTCGTCGGGCGGCTTGCCCGTGTAGGTCGAATGGTAGATCGCATCGCGGCGCATGGTGATGCGCTCAATCGTGAAGACGGGGAACCACTCCTGCTCGTTGTAGTAGCCCGTGTGGTCGCCATAGGGGCCTTCGAGCGCGTGCTCGTACGCGGCGCTCGCGCCTTTGGCAGGGCGTGGCGGCGCGCCGGCGGGTGCGGGGCCGGGCTCGCCCGCCTGCGGGTAGATGAAGCCCTCGAGCACGATCTCGGCGCGCGCGGGCACCTGGAGGGTGTCGACGCCGGGCGTCAGGCACTTTGCAAGCTCGGTGCGGGCGCCACGCAACAGGCCCGCGAACTGGTATTCGGAGAGCGTGTCGGGCACCGGCGTGACGGCGCCGAGGATCGTCGCGGGGTCAGCGCCAAGCACGACCGCCACGGGATACGGCTTGCCGGGGTTTTTCAGCGCGAACTCGCGGAAGTCGAGCGCGCCGCCGCGATGTGCGAGCCAGCGCATGATGAGCTTGTTGCGGCCTATGAGCTGCTGGCGGTAGATGCCGAGATTCTGGCGCGTCTTGTTGGGGCCGCGCGTGACGGTCAGGCCCCACGTGACGAGCGGGCCGGCGTCGCCGGGCCAGCAGGTCTGGATCGGCAGCTTCGCGAGATCGACGTCGTCGCCTTCCCAGACAATCTCCTGGCAGGGTGGCGCGCTCACGGTCTTCGGCGCCATGTCCCAGACTGCCTTGGCGAGCGTGAGGAGCTTGCCTGCGTCCTTCAGTCCGCGCGGTGGCTCGGGCTCCTTGAGCGCCGAGAGCAGGCGTCCCACGTCGCGCAGCGACTCCAGCGCGGCGCCGTCGCCGCCGCTTTCCGGCGCGTCGATGCCCATGCCGAGCGCGACGCGCCGGGGCGTGCCGAACAGATTGCCGAGGACCGGGAACGCGTGCGTGGAACGGTTCTCAAAGAGTAGGGCCGGGCCGCCGGCGCGCAGGACGCGGTCGCACAGCTCGGTCATTTCCAGCACCGGAGAGACAGCTTGTGGGACGCGGCGCAATTCGCCGAGCGTCTCCAGGCGACCAACGAAGTCGCGCAGGTCTTTGTATTTCATTGGGGCCAGTCGTGGACAACTCAGTGGGCAACTCGGCCGGCTCGCGCGGCCACTACGGGGCCGGATTCGGCAGCTGTGCGGCGGTTGCAGGGCGACTGCAGTTCGCGGCCGGCGCTTGAAGCCGGACGAAACGCGGCGTAACGATTGTCGATTTTACCTGTGTTGGCCGACGCACGCAGGTAGCCAATCCGCATAACAAGCCGCAGACCCCCTTGCCGCGTGGTTTCCGACCGATTGAACGGTGTTCATCATTACAATTAGTTATAGATTTGACATTCTATAGTATTGACGATCTATAACAGGCTGCTAGAATCCGTCCACACTGGTTGCAGGGTTTGAAATTTTTAACCACCTTCCCGGCCCTTCAGACGCAACGCGTCGCCGTTTTGCCGAACCCCTGCACGGCTTGCATACGGTCTAGATTGGTTGTCCTCGTCAGCGCACCTTCGTGCTGGCTTTTCGCGTGAGAACTCCCGGCGCGCGCATATTGCGTGCCTGGTTGTCCAGGAGGAGTTCCACCCACGGCGTACTTGCCGTTTTCCCGACATCGCTGCCGCACCAGCCAGGGCGCGCGGTGTCTTGATCCTGCTATTGGCCGTCTGCCTCGTGCCGACCCCACTGCCGGATCATGCAACATGGGGAGATCTGTAGATGAATACCTGGTTATCGTGGTGGCGCGCCGACGAGCGTGTAGCTCTTGGCTTGCGTGCGCTGCTGCGTCGTGGCACGCGCCTTAGCCATCACCTGTTCAGCATTGTTGGCGGCTGTGCCGTTGTGCTCGCGGTTGCCGTCTGGCTGCTGCCCACGTGGCGCGGCACGCTGGCCGCTCGCGTGATGCCCTTCGTCTCTGCGGCGGTACAGGCCGGCCCGGCACGTCTGCTGCAAGGCAACCCGCTGCCCTCGTTCGCGCCCCCTGGTGTCGCGACCGCCGACGACAACGCCGACGGCGCGATGCTGCCCACGGCGCTCGCGCCCGATGCCGGTGCGACTGGCCCTGCCGGCGCCACGGGCGTTTCGCCCGCTGGCTCCAACGGCACAGTCGCAAAGGTCGCGAACTCGGTGTCGAACGGCGGAATCGCCACGCTCGACGCCGTGACGCTCAACGGCCTTGATCCGCGTGCGCTGCCCACCAGTGTCGGCTCGCTGGCGCGCATGATTCCGCCCCAACGCATCACGCCTGACGCACGCGACGACCGTGCGCTCATCTCGGCGCGCGAGCAGGCGCTCGTCGCGACCTATCTGGCGCGTCGATACCGTGTGGCGCAGGAGCCGGTCGGCGAACTCGTGAAAGCGGCGTTCGATACCGGCCGCGAAGTGGGGCTCGATCCGCTGTTGCTGCTCGCCGTGATGGCGATCGAATCGGGCTTCAACCCGTACGCCGAAAGCGGTGTGGGCGCTAAGGGCCTCATGCAGGTCATGTCGAAGGTCCATTCGGACAAGTTCCAGTACTTCGGCGGCCAGCGCGCGGCGCTCGATCCGCTCGCGAACATCAAGGTCGGTGCGCTGGTGCTCAAGGATTGCATCGCGCGCGGCGGTTCGCTGCCGGGTGGCCTGCGCCTCTACGTCGGTTCGAGCTCGCCCGACGACGGCGGCTACGGCGCCAAGGTGATGGCCGAGCGCGGGCGTCTGCGCGACGTCGCCCGCGGCCGCAACGTGCCGATCAACGCGCCGCAGGCGCCCGCCACGACCACGGCCAGCTCGCCTGCGTCGCAGAAGGTGGCGAGCGTCAACGGCGAAAAGCGCGTGCACGTGACGCTCGACAGCGCCCACGCGATCGTCGAGAAGTCGTCGGCGAACAGCGGCTCCGATCAGGACGACGCCAGCACGAGCACGACGGCCCAGAAGCACGGTTCGCCCGAATTGGGCGCTTGAGCCTCTAGCTGAAAGGTCGGACGTAACGAAAAAAGGCACCCTCGGGTGCCTTTTTCTATTTCTCGACGCGTGTGGATCAGCGGCCGAAGAACGTATGCAGCCGGTCGACCGCTTCTTCCAGACGCTCGTACGCCGTGGCATACGAGAGCCGCACGTACTGGCGAGGCGCGGCGACGCCGAAGTCCATGCCGGGCACCATTACCGTGCCCGCGTCGTGCAGCATCGCGCGGGTGAGCGCGTCGCTGTCGCCGGCGGCAGGATGCGTGACGTTCGAGCAGTCGGCGTAGACGTAGAACGCGCCGTCGGGCATCACGGGCACCGTGAAGCCTAGCGACTCGAGCGCCGGTGCGATGAAGTCGCGGCGGCGCTTGAATTCCAGCCGGCGCGCTTCGTAGAGCTTGAGCGTGTCCGGCTCGAAGCAGGCGAGCGCGGCATGCTGCGCGAGCGCCGACGCGCAGATGAACAGGTTCTGCGCCAATTTCTCGAACGCACCAGTGAGCGAGGGCGGCACCACGAGCCAGCCCAGGCGCCAGCCGGTCATGTTGAAGTACTTCGAGAAGCTGTTGACGGTCACCACGTCGTCGCCGAACGAAAGCGCGGAGACGGGCGGTGCATCGTACGAAAGCCCCTGATAGATCTCGTCGACGATCGTGAAGCCGCCGCGCACGCGTACGGTTTGCACGATGCGCTTGAGTTCGTCGGGCTCGATCGACGTGCCGGTGGGGTTCGACGGCGAGGCGAGCAGCACGCCGCGTGTGCGCGGCGACCACAGGCGCTCGACATCGGCGGCGGTGAGCTGGTAGCGCGCTTGCGGGCCGCTCGGCACGAGCACGGGCTTGCCTTCCGCGGCGGCCACGAAGTGCCGGTTGCACGGATAGCAGGGGTCGGGCATCAGCACTTCGTCGTCGCGGTCGACGAGCGCCGTGCACGCGAGCAAGAGCGCAGCGGATGCACCCGCCGTCACGACGATGCGCGCGGGATCGACCGTCAGGCCGTACGCGTGCTGGTAGTGCGCGGCGATCGCCTCGCGCAGCGCGTGGATACCGAGTGCGCTCGTGTATTGGGTGACGCCGCGGCGCAGCGCGGCGGCGGCGGCCTCGACTACGGGCTCGGGCGCCGTGAAGTCCGGCTCGCCGATACCCATGTGGATGATGTCGCGTCCAGCGTGCTCAAGCTTCGCGGCTTCCTTCGCCAGTTCCATGACGTAGAAAGGCTGGATCTCGTCGACGCGCGCGGCTAGCCGCAGCAGCGGTTCGGCAACGGTGTTCATGCGGGTATTTCCAGTGCTGGCAGATCACGCGGCACGCGGGGCAGGGCGCTCAGGCGCACCCGCTTGCCCCGGCGGCGCGCGTTCTTACGACTTGCGTGCGTTTTGCGCTTCGGTGGCGCGCAATTGCGCCGCGAGCTTGTCGAGCACGCCGTTCACGTACTTGTAGCCGTCCGAGCCGCCAAAGGTCTTCGTGAGTTCGACCGCCTCGTTGATCACGACGCGATACGGAATGTCGACGTGATGCTTGAACTCGTAGGTCGCGACGAGCAGCACCGCGCGTTCGACCGGCGAAAGCTGCTCGATCGGACGGTCGAGGCACGGCGTGATGGAGGCGGACAGTTCGTCCGACTCGCGGATGACGCCGTGCAGGATCGCGTCTAGATGCTCGTGATCGGCCTTGTCATAGCCCTGCGAACCGCGCAGCTGCGCGTCGATCTCACCGGCGGGCACACCCGACAGCAGCCACTGATACAACCCCTGCGTGGCCAGTTCGCGGGAGCGGCGGCGCGCGCTCTTCATTGCTGTTCCTCTTCGTCTTCCTCATCTTCTTCGTCGTCGTCGCCGCCGTCGAGCTGCTCCAACGCTACCGTCAGGTTCGCCATTTCGACGGCGACACGCGCGGCGTCACGACCCTTTTCGGTCATGCGGGCGACGGCCTGCTCGTCGTTTTCGGTGGTGAGCACGGCATTCGCGATAGGCACGTTGAAGTCGAGCGAGACGCGTGAGATGCCCGAGCCGCTTTCGTTCGAGACGAGCTCGAAGTGGTACGTTTCGCCGCGTACCACCGCGCCGAGCGCGATCAGGGCGTCGAACTGGCCGCTTTCGGCGAGCTTTTGCAATGCGAGCGGGATTTCGAGTGCGCCCGGCACCGTGACGAGCAGCACGTCTTCGCCCGTCACGCCCAGGCGTTCGAGTTCTTCGATGCAGGCGTCGGCGAGGCCGTTGCAGACGGGTTCGTTAAAGCGCGACTGGACGATGCCGATGCGCAGTCCGTCGCCGTCGAGGTTCGGTTGGTATTGTCCGATTTCCATGTGGTGTCCGTAAGTTCGATTGAGCGTGGTGACGCGTGAAAAGTGTGCGATGCGACTTCAGGCGCGCGACGAGGCAGGATCAGAGGCTTCCGGCGGGCAGGGCGCTTCCGCGTTGCCGCCGGGCATCGGCACGAAGCCGGTGACTTCGAGACCGTAGCCCGACATGCTGCCGAGACGGCGCGGCTTCGAGAGCACCTGCATGCGGCCCACGCCGAGTTCACGCAGGATCTGCGCGCCGATGCCGTAGGTCTTGAAGTCCACGGGCCGGCGGGCGAGCGCCTCCGCGCGCTCTTTCTGATCGAACGCCTTGAAGACGTCGATCAGATGTTCCTTGGGTTCGCCGCAGTTGAGCATGACGATCACGCCCACGTCGCGCGACGCGATCTCGCGCATGGCGGCGTCGAGCGTCCACGAGTGCGTGGACGAGCCCGTTTCGAGCAGGTCCAGCACCGAGAGCGGCTCGTGCACGCGCACGGGCGTATCGACGCCAGGCTTGGGCGTGCCGCGCACGAGCGCGATGTGCGGCGTGCGCGTGGGGTGGTCGACGTACATGACCGCGCGGAACGGACCATGCGCGGTTTGCATGATGCGCTCGGCCACGCGCTCGACGATCGATTCGGTGCGGCTGCGATAGTGGATCAGGTCGGCGATGGTGCCGACCTTCAGGCCGTGCTCCTGCGCGAACTCCATGAGGTCGGGCAGGCGCGCCATCGTGCCGTCGTCCTTGATGACCTCGCAGATCACCGAGGCAGGCGTAAGTCCCGCGAGCGCCGTGAAGTCGCAGCCCGCTTCGGTGTGGCCCGCGCGCACGAGCACGCCGCCCGGCTGCGCCATGATCGGGAACACGTGGCCGGGCTGCACGATGTGCTCGGCGCGCGCGTCGTGCGCGACGGCGGCCTGGATCGTGCGGGCGCGGTCGGCGGCGGAAATGCCGGTCGTGACGCCTTCAGCGGCCTCGATGCTGACCGTGAACGCCGTGCCGTACTGCGTGCCGTTGCGGTAGGTCATAAGCGGCAGGTTGAGCAGCTTGCAGCGCTCCTGGGTGAGCGTGAGGCAGATCAGCCCGCGGCCGTACTTCGCCATGAAGTTGATGGCTTCAGGCGTGACGAACTCCGCAGCGATGACGAGGTCGCCCTCGTTTTCCCGGTCTTCTTCGTCGACGAGGATGACCATCCTGCCGGCTTTGAGCTCGGCGATGATCTCAGGGGTGGAGGCGAGCGTCATGTTGGGATTCTGGCTGCGATTTTGGCTGGAAAGGCCACATTTTACGCCACGCGGGCGGGCGCGTCGCCCAGAACGCGGGACGGCGCAGCGCCTTTTGCCCGGTGGCCCTGTCTTCTGGTGTGCCGGGGCGGGGGCGGGCGCCTGCCGATGTTGGCCGAACGGCCGACTGGCGGACGAATCGCCCATATTCCACGCTAGTAACGTTTGACGTTATTAACGTGATGCGTTACTATCCATGACGATTACCTCCTTTGCCTGCCGCGATACCGCGGCGCTTTTTGCCGGGCAACGCGTTGCCCGTTTCGTCGCCATTGAAGCGGTCGCGATGCGCAAGCTCCAGCAGATCCATGCGGCTGCCACGCTTGCGTTCCTGAGGGCGCCGCCGGGCAACCGGCTGGAGAGCCTCTGCGCGGAGATGGAAGGCTGGTACAGCATCCGCATCAATGCGCAATGGCGAATCTGTTTTCATTTCGCGTGCGGCGAGGCATCGGACGTACGCATCGTGGACTATCACTGAGGAGCAAAACCATGGCACGTGAAGTACCGCTTGCCACACCGGGCGAGATTTTGAACGAAGAGTGGCTCAAGCCGATGGGCCTCAGCCAGTACGCGCTCGCGAAGGCGATCGGCGTTCCGCCGCGCCGTATCAACGAGATCGTGCTCGGCAAGCGCGCCATCACGGCGGACACGGCAGTGCGCCTCGCGGTCTATTTCGGCACCGACGCGCGCAGCTGGATGGAATTGCAGGCCCACTTCGACACTGAAATCGCGAGTGAGGCGCTTGCCGAGGTGCTCGCGCGCATCACGCCGCACGTGCGCGCCGTTCCCGCCTGAGCCGGCTCGCGGCGGGAGGGCGCGAGCGCGAAGGCGAGTCGCTTCAGCGCAGGATCACGTCGTCGGCGAGCCCCTTCGTCAGTTCCAGCGCCTGACGCTCGAACAGGCGCCGGTACAGGCCGTTCTCGCGACGCACGAGCGCGTCGTGCGTGCCTTCCTCCGCTACGCGTCCGCGCTCGAGCACCAGCAGCCGGTCGAGCGCGCGCACGGTCGAAAGCCGGTGTGCGACGACCACGGTCGTACGGCCTTCCATGAGTCGCTCCATGGCTTGCTGAATCAGCACTTCGCTTTCGCTGTCGAGGCTCGAGGTCGCTTCGTCGAAAATCAGGATCGGCGCATTCGCGAGGAACGCGCGCGCGATCGCGACGCGCTGGCGCTCGCCGCCCGAGAGCTTCACGCCGCGTTCGCCCACGAGCGTGTCGTAGCCGTGCGGGAGCGCCATGATGAAGTCGTGGGCGCTCGCAAGCTTCGCCGCGCGCTCGATTTCGGCGTGCGTGGCGCCAGGCCGTGCGTAAGCGATGTTCTCGGCAAGCGAGCGGTGGAATAGCACCGGCTCCTGCTGCACGATGGCGATCTGCGAGCGCAGCGACGCCTGCTGGACGCGCGCAATGTCCTGGCCGTCGATCGTGATGCGCCCTCCGGAAACGTCGTAAAGGCGCTGGATCAGCTTGATGAGCGTCGTCTTGCCGGAGCCCGAATGACCGACGAGGCCCACGCGCTCGCCCGGCGAGATGCGTAGCGTGAGGTTCTCGTAGAGCGCCCTCGCATCCGCGTGCGCGCCATAACGGAACGTCATGTTCTCGAAGCGGATGTCACCCTGATCGACCACGATGGGCGGCGCGTCGGGCAGGTCCTCGATGCCGAGCGGTGACGCGTCGAGCATGACGAGCTCTTCCATGTCGTTGACCGATCGCTGCAGGTTGCGCACGTGCATGCCCACATCCCGCAAATAACCCTTGAGCAGGAAGAACAGCGTGAGCGCGAACGTAATGTCGCCAACGCTCGCGAGACCGCGTGCCCAAAGCAGCAGCGCCGCACCGAGGATGGCCGCCTGCATACCGACGAGCAGCGCGCCCTGCACGCCGCCGTTGAGCGTGCCGCGTTGCCACGTGCGTCGCGTGCGGCTGCTCCACTTCGATACGACGCGCGCGAGCCGCGCTTCCTCGCGCGTTTCCGCGCCGAAGGCTTTCACGACGGCGTTGCACGAAATTGAGTCAGCGAGCGCGCCGCCCATTTTCGTGTCCCACTGGTTCGCGAGCCGGGCCGAGGGCGCCACGTAAAAGAGCGATAGCGAGACCGTGATCGCCAGATACACCGCCGAGCCGAGGCCGACCACGAGGCCCATCACATGCCACTGCACCGCGAGCAGGATGGTCGAGCCGACCAGCATGACGAGCGACGGGAAGAGGGCGACGAGCAGCGTGTCGTTGAGCAGGTCGAGCGCCCACATGCCGCGTGTGACCTTGCGCACCGTGGAGCCCGCGAAGCTGTTCGCGTGCCAGTCCGTCGAGAAGCGCTGCACGCGGTGAAATGCCTGCGTGGCGATCTCGCTCATCATGCGCAGCGTCAGCGTGATGATGTTGCGGTACGCGGCCTGGCGCATGATCGTGCCGGCGAGCCCGAGCGCCGTGAGCGCCCAGAACGCGACGACTGCCGCATGCCACGCGGCGGCGCTGCTAGCGGCGCCGTCGTGGGTGAGGGCGTCGACGAGCTGGCCTGCGTAGTGCGGCGTGAGCACGTCTGCGAGCGCGCCGAGCAGCGAGGCGAGCGCAACGGCCGTGACGCGCGCCGGCTGGCGCGCCCAGTGCCGGAAAGTGAAGCCGAGGACCTTGCGGAACGTTTGTCCGCCCGATTCGGGTTTGTTATTTAGCTCTGTCATGGACAGCATGCTCCGGACGTGACGCCCGAAGACTCTCCTGAAGAAAGCATGAAGCGTTAAGACGGAAAACGGGATTCGCACGCCCTGGCATGCGTTGCCGGACGGCTTGACCTCGAATTCTCGGAATAACGGCGCGGCGTTTGAAAACATGCCGCGCAGGACGCGCTATGGCTGCGCTGGAAGCGGGAAGGTTGCGTGGCGAGACGCGACTTGCAACATCACCCAAACCATCGGCATGGCGGCGCTCGTTTCAATCGTTGCCAACTGTGCCTCCTTGTTCGATTCGGGTGATGGAAACGCGGCACGCCGTCCGGCGAGCGCGTAGGGAAAGGCTAAATTCTATCAGCGCCCCGGCGCGCCTGCTTGCGCGCCTGCGGGGCATGACTTGCGCTGGCTCAGCGTTCTTTAGTCTTGTGAGCCCGAATCTGCGGCCTTCTCGGTCGAAAGCATCCGCTCCACATAGCGCGCAATCAGATCGATCTCAAGATTCACCTTCGTGCCAGCCTGAAGGTGTTTGAGCGTGGTCACTTCCACGGTGTGGGGGATCAGATTGATCGAGAATTCGCAGCCATCCGCGCGATCGTCGACCGAATTGACCGTGAGGCTCACGCCGTTCACGGTGATCGAGCCCTTGTAGGCGAGATAGCGGCCGATTTCCGCCGGCGCGAGGATGCGCAACTCGTGCGACTCGCCCACGGGCGCAAAGCGCGTGACGGTGCCAAGACCGTCCACGTGACCCGAGACGATGTGGCCGCCCAGGCGGTCGTTCGCGCGCAGCGCCTTTTCGAGGTTCACTTCGCCCGTTGCCGCGAGGCCCATGGTGCGGTTCAGGCTTTCGCGCGAAACGTCGACGTCGAAGCTCGTTGCCGACTTCTCGATGACGGTCATGCACGCGCCCTGGATCGCGATGCTGTCGCCGAGCTCCACGTCGTCGAGGTCGAGGCTGCCCGCGTTGACGGTGAGGCGCACACCGGCGTCGGCTTGCGTGCCGAGCGGTTTGATCGATTCGATGCGGCCCACTGCCGCGACGATTCCGGTAAACATCGTGCTGTTCCTTGTGTTCAGTGCATCAGTGAGGTCAGGCGTCTTGCGTCGTGACGACGCGCGCAAGAATGCGCAGGTCGTTGCCGAGACGATCGACGGAATGAAATGCGAGGCGCGTGCGCTCATCGAGCGTCGCGGGCGCGGCGATGTCGATCATGCCGAGCGAGTTCGTGCCGAGCAGCGAAGGCGCCACGTACACGAGCAACTCATCCACACAGCCTTCGCGCAGGAGCGACCCGTTGAGTTTGTAGCCGGCTTCCACGTGCAGTTCGTTCACGCCGCGCGCGGCGAGTTCCGTGAGCATGGCCGGCAGATCCACCTTGCCTCGATCGTTGCCAAGCGCAACGATTTCGGCGCCGCGCACGCGCAGCGCTTCGGCGCGTTCTTCGTTACTTGCGTCGAGCGCCGCGCAGAACACGAGCGTCGGCGCGCCCACGAAGATTTGCGCGAGCGGCGAGGCGTCGAGCCGGCTGTCGATGAGCACGCGTTTGGGCTGGCGTGGCGTGTCGACGGCGCGCACGGTCATGCGCGGATCGTCTTCCTTCACCGTGCCGATACCCGTGAGGATGGCCGAGGCGCGCGCGCGCCAGGCGTGGCCGTCGGCGCGCGCGGCCTCGCCCGTGATCCATTGGCTTTCGCCCGAGGGCAGGCCCGTGCGGCCGTCGAGCGACGCGGCCATCTTCATGCGCACCCACGGGCGCTTGCGCGTCATGCGCGAAACGAAGCCGATGTTCAGCTCCCGCGCCTCGTTGGCCAGCAGCCCGCAACGCACGTCGATACCCGCGTCGCGCAGGATCGACAGACCGCGCCCCGACACGAGCGGGTTCGGGTCTTCCATCGCCGCGATGACGCGCCCGATCTTCGCTTCGATCAACGCGTTCGCACAGGGCGGCGTGCGGCCGAAGTGGCTGCACGGCTCGAGCGTCACATAGGCAGTCGCGCCGCGCAGGTCGTGGCCGCGCGCGCGGGCGTCCTTCATCGCCTGGATTTCGGCGTGATCGTGGCCAGCCGGCTGCGTGAAACCCTCGCCGATCACCACGCCGTCCTTCACCAGCACGCAGCCCACGCGCGGGTTCGGGTCGGTCGTGTACAGGCCGCGCTGCGCGAGCGCGAGCGCACGCTCCATGTGGACGAAATCGGATTGCGAAAACATCGTCGGGCTTTCTCTCGGGCGGCGGTCAGGTGGGGCCGGCGGGGCGCGCGCCTCTCGCCGGCTGTCGGTAGCGTGAGGCCTTACTGCGTCACGTTTTCAGCCGCGGCTTCCGCTGCGAACGCGCTGCGCGCCGCGGCGATCGTCTCGTCGAGGATCGCGTCGTCGTGCGCGCTCGACACGAAGCCTGCCTCGTAGGCCGAAGGCGCGAAGTAGACGCCCGCGTCCAGCATGCGGTGGAAGAAGCGGTTGAAGCGCGCGATGTCGCTCTTCGTGACCTCGGCGAAGCTGCCCGGCACCTTGTCCGCGAAATAGAGGCCGAACATGCCGCCCACCGAATCCGCGACGAACGGCACCTTCGTTTCGCTCGCGGCGGCCGTTAGCCCCTTCGCGAGACGCTCGGTCTTCGCCGTGAGCTGCTCGTAGAAGCCGGGCGCCTGGATGAGCTGCAGCGTCTTCAGACCCGCCGCGACCGCGATCGGGTTGCCCGAAAGCGTGCCCGCCTGGTACACCGTGCCGTTGGGCGCGAGGTGATCCATGATCTCGCGACGGCCGCCGAACGCTGCCGCAGGCATGCCGCCGCCGATCACCTTGCCGAGGCACACCATATCCGCCTCGACGCCATAGAGCGCCTGCGCGCCACGCAGGCCGACGCGGAAACCGCACATCACTTCGTCGAAGATCAGCACGCTGCCGTGCTTCGCCGTGAGGCTGCGCAGCGCGCCGATGAATTCGGGCGTGGCCTTCACGAGGTTCATGTTGCCCGCGACCGGCTCGACGATCACCGCGGCGATCTCGTCGCCGAACGCCTTGAATGCTTCTTCGAGCGCCGCGACGTTGTTGTATTCGAGCACCGTGGTGTGCTTCGCGATGTCCACGGGCACGCCCGCCGAAGTCGGGTTGCCGAACGTGAGGAGGCCCGAGCCCGCCTTCACGAGCAGGCTGTCGGCGTGGCCGTGGTAGCAGCCCTCGAACTTCACGATGCGATCGCGCTTCGTGAAGCCGCGCGCGAGACGCAGCGCGCTCATGGTCGCCTCGGTGCCGCTCGACACCATACGCACTTGCTCCATCGACGGGACGATCTTGCAGATTTCCTCGGCGATCTCGATCTCGGCCTCGGTAGGCGCGCCAAACGAGAAGCCGTTCGCGAGCACGCGCTGCACGGCTTCGAGCACTTCCGGATGCACGTGGCCGACGATCATCGGGCCCCACGAGCCGATGTAGTCGATATAGCGCTTGCCCTCGGCGTCCCAGAAGTACGGGCCTTGCGCGCGCTCGATGAAGCGCGGCGTGCCGCCGACCGAGCGGAACGCGCGCACGGGCGAATTCACGCCGCCTGGAATGGTGCGCTGGGCGCGTGCGAAGAGGGCTTCGTTGCGATTCGGCGAGCTGGACTGGGCGTTGGACATGAGTGCTGGACCTGCGAAAGTGGTGTGGCGCGCGGCGCTGACGAAAGGGGCCGGCGTACGGACCCATGCGGCGCCGCAAGGGCGCGGGCGATGGGGCTGTTCTCTCGAAATTGTACCGGAGTCGCGCGGATCGGGCCGGAGCCCCCGGTTGGCTTGGGCCTTCACCGGGCGGCCGGATTCAGCGCGTTTGCTGGCTACGTTTGCGGATTGGCGGCGCGACGTGCGGCGCCGTGTCGCGCGGGTCGACTTTCACGGCGGCGCGTTTGCGGGCGGGCCGAGTTGCGGCCGGTGCAGGTGCATCGTTCGGCGCTGATGCCATGTGCGCATCGTGCCACGCCTGCATGGCCGCGAGAGCCGGCGCCGGCATTGGCCGCCGCCCGGTCAACTCCGCCCAGCGTTTTTCCAGCGCGCCTTCCGCAACCGGCTTGATGACCGTGCCTGAACTCTGCGCGTCCCAGGTCTGTACCGAAAACGGATGAGGCCGCAATTCGTCGCGCGCGATGACCACTTCCTCGCCGGCGTCGACGAGCCAGTCGTAGACAAAATCGATACACAGCCTGTACCCGCGCTTGTACTTGGCGTCCGGCACCTCGTAGGGCGCGCGCGTGACGTAGCCGGAACCGAAGAGCCCACGCGGCTCGGCGGCGACGCGGTGCAGGAACACCCGGTCGCCCGGCAGGATGCCGCGCGCGAAGCCGCATCCCCACGTGTCGGCGACGGCTTCCCCGGCGCGCACGCGGCGCGCGAAGTCGGGCAGTTCGGGCCAGGGCCACTTCTTGGGGCTCCAGATGAGCAGGAAGGCAGTCATGTCGGCGACGTGGCAAGGTGAGCGAAAGCGGGCAGCTTAGCGCAAAGCCGCGGCGATGCCGCATGCGGCGCGGTGCAGGGCGGCGATGGGCGGAAAAGGGGCGTCAGGTACAATTCGACGGCACTGCGTCGCCGATTTGTCCGCTCCCGCAGCGACGGATCAATCGGCCCATGACATCGAGCCCGCGCGAGCTCCGCCGCCATACACACCATGTCCCATTCCCCACGCCGCCGGCCCGATGGCCGGCTGATCCTGTTGCTGGGCGCACTCGCCGCCTGTGGCCCGCTCGCCACCGACATGTATCTGCCAAGCCTGCCAGCCATCGCGCAGTCGTTCGGCGTGAGCGCCGCCGCCGCGGCCTCGACGCTCACGAGCTTCATGGCCGGCTTCTCGATCGGCATGCTGCTCTACGGCCCGGTGTCCGACGCCTATGGCCGCCGCCCCGTGCTGCTCGGCGGCATCGCGCTCTTCACGCTGGCCAGCATTGCCTGCTGGCTCTCGTTCTCGGTGGGCGAACTCGTGATCGTGCGCTTTCTTCAGGCGCTAGGCGCGGGCGCGGCCTCAGTGCTTTCGCGGGCCATCGCGCGCGACGCCCACGAGCCTTCCGACGCCGCCAAAGTCCTCTCGATGGTCGCGATCGTCACGGCGATCGGGCCGCTGCTTGCGCCGCTCATCGGCGGACAGTTGCTGCTGCTCGGCGGCTGGCGCGTGGTGTTCGTCGTGCTCACGCTCTTCGGCCTCGCGTGTGCCGTGGCGGCCTACCTGCGCGTGCCGGAAACCTGGCCGCCGGAAAAGCGCGAAAGCGCAGCCGTGCTGCGCTCGTTCGCGGCTTATGGACGCTTGCTGCGCGATCCGCTCGTCTGGGGGCACATGCTCTGCGGCGGCATGGCGTTCGCCGCGATGTTCACGTATATCTCGGCCACGCCGTTCGTCTACATCGAGTATTTCCACGTTTCGCCGCAGCACTACGGGTTCTTCTTCGGCGCGAACGTGTTCGGCATCATGCTCGGCAACTTCCTCAACACGCGCTTCATCGGGCGTCTCGGCACGCTGCGCATGGTGTCGATCGCGTCAAGCGTGAGCATCGGCGCGTCGCTCTTCGTTGCGCTCATGTGCGTAACGGGTTGGGGCGGTCTGTGGTCGATCGTGTTTGGCCTTTTCTTCGTGGTGAGCGTGGTGGGGCTGCTCGGCGCGAACTGCGCGACCGATCTCATGTATCGCTATCCGAAGAATGCGGGCGCGGCAGCGGCCGTATTCGGCGCGACGCAGCTTGCCCTCGGTGCGCTCGCAAGCGCCGTGGTCGGCTGGTTCCCGGGCATCTCGCCGTTCGGCATGGGCGTGACGATCGGCGTGTGTGGCCTGTTCACGTGGGTGGGACGCGCGCTCGTCGTGAAGTGGCACGGCACGCCGGCGCCGGATACGGTGCAAACCGCCACGCCGTGACGGCAACATAGCGCGCAACGAAAATGGGACGCCGAGGCGTCCCATTTTTTTCATCGCTCGAACGAGCGGACTTCAGTCGCGCGCCGTAGGCGACGCGCCGTGGCTCAGCCAGTCGAGCACGGCCGATGCGTCGTCGTCGGCATGCTCGCGCGCCTTTTCGACGGCATTGCCCAGATCCGCATCGGGCGAAGCGCGGCGAATCGCGACGCCCACCGCGAGGATGTCGATCATCAGCAGATGCAGAATGCGCGAGATCATCGAAAGCTGCGACTCGCGCATCTCGATGTGATCGGTTTCGAGCGCCACGGTCGCGCGCTTGGCGAGCGGCGTGTTGCTCGACGTGATTGCGATCACCTTCGCGCCCGCTTGCATCGCGACGTCGAGTACGCGCAGCAGTTCCGGCGCGCGGCCCGACTTCGAAACGGCCACGATCACGTCGCCCTTGCCGAGCAGCGCGGCGGAAGCGGCCTGCATGTACAGGTCGCCATAGGCGATGGTCGGGATGCCGAAGCGGAAGAACTTGTAGTGCGCGTCCTGCGCGACGATGTGCGAATTGCCGAGGCCATAGAACTCGATGCGGCGCGCGCCATTGAGCAGCGTGATCGCATTCTCGACTTGCTCGAAGTTCAGGTGTTCGCGCAATTGCAGGATGGCCGAGACGGTGTTGTCGAGCACCTTCGCGCCGAAGTCCGTGGCGGTGTCGCCCAGATGCACCTGGCTGTGGCTTACCGGAATCGTGCCCGTCAAGCCCGTGGCGAGCTTGAGCTTGAAGTCCGAGAGGCCCTGGCAGCCAAGCGAGCGGCAGAAGCGGATGACCGTGGGCTGGCTCACGTCGGCCTTGCGCGCGATATCGACGATCGGATCGTTGATGATCGAGCGCGGATGGTTGAGCGCGAGGTCGGCCACGCGGCGCTCGGCGGGGGTGAGCGCGTCGCGCATCTGGCGAATGCGTTCGAACACGGCCGACGATCCGGCGCCCGCGCGATTCGAAAGCTGCTCCGCGAGAATGGCCGAAACGCCGAGGAACGCCGGATACTCCGCCGTGATGACGTAGGTGGGCACGTTCGCGAGATAGGTGTCGAAACGGCCTTTGGACTCGAAGCGCTGGCGAAACGACGAGCGCGTGAACAGTTCGCCCAGGCGCGGCACCACGCCACCGCCGATGTAGATGCCGCCGAGCGAACCGAGCGTCATCGCGATGTTGCCCGCGAAGCTGCCGAGAATGCCGCAGAAGCATTCGACGGTCTCGACCGCGAGCGCTTCGCCATCATGGGCGCGCTTCACGATTTCGGCCGGGTTGATCTCCGCGGGCACTTTCTTCTTGTCGCGTGCGGCGAGCGCGCGATAGATGAGCTCGACGCCGGGCCCCGCGCACACGCGCTCGAACGACACATGCGGCCACTTCTTGCGCGCGAACTGCAGCACGATGTCTTCGCGCTCGTCCTGCGGCGAGAAGCTTGCGTGGCCGCCTTCGCTGCCGAGCGCGATCCAGCGGTCGTCGGCGGGAATGAGACCCGAGACGCCGAGACCCGTGCCCGGACCGAGCAGGCCGATCACGCTGTTCTGGCGGCGCTGGCCGCCGCCCACCTGCACGCGCTGCGAGTCGGTCAGGCCGGGCAGCGCCATGGCGAGCGCGGTGAAATCGTTGACGACCAGCAGCGTGTCGAAGCCAAGCGCGCGGCGCGTCGCTTCGATCGAGAAGGTCCAGTCGTGATTGGTCATGCGCACCTGGTCGCCGTCGACCGGATTCGCAATGGCGATGGCCGCATGATTCACGCGACCGATCTTGTTGTCCTTCAGGTATTGCTGGATCACTTCCGCCACGCCCGGATACTGCGCGCACGGATACACGCGCACCTGGCCGATCTCGCCGGGACGCGTTTCCAGCGCGAAGCGCGCATTGGTTCCGCCGATGTCGGCGAGCAGCCTCGGACCGTCGGCGTGCTGGCCTGCGCCAGGGGCGTTTTTATTAGGCGCACCAGTAGACATCGAGTCTCACTCCCTTGTCGTTCGCCAGCTTCGAGATGGCGTTGTTTTGTTCGGCCGCGGCGGCCTGCTGCAGCACTTCGAGCTTGCGCTGTCCCGCGATCAGCAGGAACAGCCGATCGACCTGGCGCAGCGCCTGCATCGACCACGAAACGCGCGCGTGCGGCGCGGCCTGCGGATGCACGGCCACGAACGGGCGCGCCGTGGTGATCGCTTCGTGCCATTCGGGGGCATCGGCGAAAATCGAGGCCGTATGGCCATCCTCGCCCATGCCGAGCACGGCGACGCTCGGAAGCTTGCGGGCCGGGTCGGCGTTGAGTGCGGCGACGTGTGCGTCGAGATCCTGCGCCACATCGACGAGCGGCAGGAAGCGCGCGCTGGCCGCTTCGTGCGTGAGCAGCGTCTCGCGCGCGAGGCGCGCGTTGCTCGCGGAGTCGGTGTCGGGCACCCAGCGGTCGTCGACGAGCGTGACGTCGATGTGCGCCCAGTCGAAGCGGTGCGTCGAAAGGGTCTCGAGGAAGGGGCGCGGGCTCGTGCCGCCGGAGACGGCGAGCGTTGCACGGCGCACGGTAGTACCGGGCGCCGCTTGCTGAGCGGCGAGCGACGCATGTAGCGCGTCTCCCACGGCTCGCGCCAGCGCGTCGGATTGGACGCGCGGGTCGTCGAATACGTGAAGCTCGATCACTTCTCCTCCATGCTGCTTTTTTGTAGGTCTACAGGGTCGTTCATCTGTCCGGTCCGGCTTCGCACTCACTGTGCGTTGCCATGCAATCCCATCAGTTCTCTTCTTCGAGCCAGCAAGTACCGTGCTGCGCGAGCATCGCACTCGCCGCCGCCGGTCCCCATGTGCCGGCCGCGTACGGCTTGGGCGCACGCGGCGAAGCGGCCCACTCGTTCAGGATCGGCTCGACCCACGTCCACGCCGCTTCCTGCTCGTCGCGGCGCACGAAGAGTGCGAGGCGGCCGTTGATCACGTCGAGCAGCAGGCGCTGGTAAGCCTCCATCTGCCCTTCGCGGAAGAACTGGTCGAACGCGAGATCCAGATGCACGCTCGCGAGATTCATGCCTTCGCCGGGCTGCTTCGCGAGGCAGTAGAGGCGGATGTTCTCATTCGGCTGCAGCCGGATCACGAGGCGGTTCGCACCCGGGCGCAGCGCCGGCGCGCCGAGCGCCGAATGCGGCACCGGGCGGAAGTTCACGACGATCTCGGCCACGCGGTCGGCAAGACGCTTGCCGGTGCGCAGGAAGAAGGGCACGCCCGCCCAGCGCCAGTTCTCGATCTCCACCTTGAGCGCCACGAAGGTCTCGGTGTGGCTCTCGGGTTTCACGCCATGCTCGGTCGCATAGCCCGGCACCGACTGGCCGCGGATCACGCCCGCGTGATACTGCCCGCGCACCGCGACCTTGCTGATGTCGAGCGGGTTGATCGGCTTGAGCGCGCGCAGCACGCGAAGCTTTTCGTCACGCACCGAATCCGAATCCATCGAATGCGGCGGTTCCATGGCGACGATCGAAAGCAGCTGCAACAGGTGATTTTGCACCATGTCGCGCAGCGCGCCCGTGTTGTCATAAAAATCGCCGCGCGCCTCGACGCCCAGTTCTTCGGCAATCGTGATCTGGATGCTCTCGACCCACTCGCGGCGCCACAGCGGCTCGAAGAGCGCGTTGCCGAAACGCAGCGCGAGCAGGTTCTGCACCGGCTCCTTGCCGAGGTAGTGGTCGATCCGGTAGATCTGGCCTTCGGCGAAGATCTCGCCCACGGCGTCGTTGATCGCATTCGACGACTTGAGGTCGTAGCCGAGCGGCTTTTCCAGCACGATGCGCGAGTTCTCGTTCAGGCCGACGGCGGCGAGCGCGCGGCAGATCGGCACGAAGAGCGACGGGCCCGTGGCCAGATAGAACACACGAATGCCGGGCAGCGACGCGATGCCGTCGCGCAAGTGGGTGAAGTCTTCGGCGCGCGAGAGGTCGAGCTTCACATAGACGATGCGCTCGAGGAAGCTGGCCCACGCGTTGTCTTCGAAGCCGCCGTTCTTCGTCACATGCGGCTTGACGTGCTCGTCGACCCACTGGATGTACGCTGCGCGATCCTCTTCGTGGCGCGCGACGCCCACGATCTTGCCCGACTCCGCGAGCATGCCTGAACGGTGCGCTTCATACAGGGCTGGGAGAATCTTGCGCATCGACAGGTCGCCGGTGGCGCCGAAGAGCACGAACGTGAAACCTGATTCGATCTGGGTTTGCATGAGTCTCAGTCAGAGTCCTGGGGGGCCGCAGCAGGTTACATCGGGTGTTCATCGATGTGGGCGATCGGGCGGCCGTAGTCCGATAAAATTTTTTTTGACACTGAATTGTAGTTTAACTACAATCCAAATCAAGAGGTAACGTTCATTCGATGAAAAAAGCGTGAAACGCAGCCAGCAAGGCGGTTTGCGCGGTTTCGCGAGCGGACGGAATGCCCCCTCATGTTAACGGAGAACCACGCGGGACTCAGCCCGGCTTGCCAGTCAGCCGTGCGCCCGGTTCCCCAGCGTGCGGGGGCTTCAAGGCCGCGTGACGCAAGCGGCGCCTCGGCCGGCCAGGTGGCCGGTGAAAATCAAAAGAGGAGACAGTCAAGTTGCATTCAGATCCACTCATCTCTTGAGCGTCCTGCGGCCGGTAACCGGCACGCGGCCCGCGCGCATCTAATGAAAAGCACGCGCGCGGCACTCCGGCGCCCGTCCGTCCAGTGTTTTGCCTGTTTTGCCTGTTTGACCAACCACCGCACCCTGGCGATCAGGGGCCAATCGTTTTTTGTTCAGGTGTCTGGAGGAGATAAGCAATGAAATTCCGCGCGATCATGGGCGCCCTGTGCGCAGCAGGTCTGTTGGGTGGCGTCGCCACGGCGCAAGCGGCCGAGTCTCTTGAAGTGCTGCACTGGTGGACCTCGGGCGGCGAGTCGAAGGCCGTTGGCGTGCTCAAGGACGACATGACGAAGCAGGGTTATGTGTGGAAGGACTTCGCGGTCGCCGGTGGCGCGGGCGCGGCGGCCATGACCGCACTGAAGACCCAGGTGATCTCGGGCAATGCGCCTTCGGCTGCCCAGATCAAGGGTCCGCTGATTCAGGAATGGGCCGAGCAAGGCGTGCTGGTGCCGATCGACTCCGTCGCAGGCGACTGGAAGGCCAACCTCCCGCCGCAAATCGACAAGATCATCCACGCAGACGGTCACTACGTCGCTGCACCGTTCTCGGTGCACCGCGTGAACTGGGTGTGGATCAACAAGGCAGCGCTCGACAAGGTCGGCGGCAAGGCGCCGACCACGTGGCCGGAATTCTTCGCGCTGGCTGACAAGTTCAAGGCCGCAGGCATCCAGCCGGTCGCAGCCGGTGGCCAGCCCTGGCAAGACCTGACGCTGTGGGAAGACGTGGTCCTCTCGCAGGGCGCGGACTTCTACAAGAAGGCGCTCGTCGACCTCGACCAGAAGACCCTGACGTCGCAGCAGATGGTCGGCGTGTTCGACACGGTCCGCAAGATCGAGTCGTACATGGATAACGGCCGCACGGGCCGCGACTGGAACCTCGCCACGGCCATGGTCATCAACGGCAAGGCCGGCATGCAGTTCATGGGCGACTGGGCGAAGGGCGAGTTCGCGAACGCGAACAAGCAGCCGGGTACGGACTACGTTTGTGCAGCAGTGCCGGGCACCGCAAAGTCCTACACTTTTAACGTCGACTCGTTCGTGTTCTTCCAGCAGAAGGGCCAAAAGGCGGCAACGCCTGGTCAGCTCGCGCTCGCGAAGACGATCATGAGCCCGGAATTCCAGGAGCAGTTCAGCCTGTACAAGGGTTCGATCCCGGTGCGTCTGGGCGTCGACATGAGCAAGTTCGACGACTGCGCCAAGAAGTCGTACGCGGATGAGCAAACCGCGATCAAGGCAGGCGGCTATGTGCCGTCGCTCGCGCACGGCATGGCTCAGCCGGACGCAGCGGCCGGTGCGATCACCGACGTCGTGACGAAGTTCATGAACTCGAACCAGGATTCGAAGAGCGCGGTGGAAGCGCTCGCGAAGGCTGCGAAGACGAAGTGATCGACGTAAGTTAGTGCTGTAAGACGGGGTGCGCCACACGTGGCGCGCCCCGGGCATGACGGTTCACCCTCTGAACCCCATCATCGTGCGAAAGCTGTTTTCGCACCGTAACAGGAGTTGCGCAGTGACTGCTTCTCTTAGCGGCAACGGCAAGGCGGCCACGCCTGCTACCCGCCGCGCGTCGCCCATGGCGGCGCTCGCAGACCGCTGGATCCCGAAGCTGGTGCTTTCGCCCAGCATTCTGATCAGCCTCTTTTTCGTCTACGGCTTCATTCTCGTTACCGGCTATTTGTCGCTTTCGACCTCGCGACTGATGCCTCGCTACGAATTCGCCGGTCTCGACCGCTATCGCGAGTTGTTCTCCAACGACGTCTGGTGGACGTCGGCGCAGAACCTCGGGTGGTTCGGCATCCCGTTCATCGCGATTTGCGTGGCGCTCGGGCTGTTCCTCGCGATCCTGCTCGACCAGCAGATTCGTCAGGAAGGCGCGTTGCGCGCCGTGTTCCTCTATCCGATGGCGCTTTCGTACATCGTCACGGGCACGGCCTGGCAGTGGATTTTCAATCCGGATCTCGGCATTCAGCAAGTGATGCACAGCATCGGCTGGACGAGCTTCCAGCTCGACTGGCTAAACAATCCGGACCGCGCCATTTTCTGTATCGTGGTCGCCGCTGTGTGGCAATCCACGGGCTTCTGCATGGCGCTATTCCTCGCCGGCCTGCGCGGTGTCGACAGCGAAATCTTCAAGGCGGCTCAGGTGGACGGCGCGACGCTGCCCACGATCTATCGCAAGATCGTGATTCCCAGCATGCGTCCGGTGTTTTTCTCGGTGCTGCTGATCCTGTGCCACATCACGATCAAGACGTTCGACCTGGTCGTCGCGCTCACCGCGGGCGGTCCGGGTACGTCGTCGTCGCTGCCGGCCATCTTCATGTACACGTTTTCGTTCAACCGCGGGCAACTCGGCGTTGGCGCAGCTTCGTCGATGATGATGCTCGCGACGGTGGTGGCCGTGCTCGTGCCGCTCATGTATCTGGAATCGAGGAGCACGCGCAATGCAGCCTAAGATGACTGTGAGCCGCGTGGTCGTGTACGCGGCGCTGATCCTGTTCGCGCTGTACTTCCTGTTCCCGCTCTACGTGATGCTGTCGACGTCGTTCAAGTCGCTCGACCAGATTCACTCGGGCACCATGCTCTCGCTGCCCACGAGCCCGACCTTCGCGCCGTGGATCAAGGCGTGGAGCGAAGCGTGTACCGGCGTGCGCTGTGACGGCATGCAGCCGTTCTTCATGAACTCCGTGAAGATGGTGATTCCGGCCGTGCTGATCTCGTCGATCATCGGCGCGTTCAACGGTTACGTGCTCACGCACTGGCGTTTTCGCGGCGCGGACGCGCTCTTCACGATGCTGCTGGTGGGCTGCTTCATCCCGTTCCAGGCCATCCTGCTGCCGATGGCGCGTCTCGAAGGCTTCCTCGGCCTTTCGAACACGATCGGCGGCCTGGTGCTGGTGCACGTCGTGTACGGCATTGCGTTCACCACGATGTTCTTCCGCAACTTCTACGTGAGCGTGCCCGCTGAACTCGTGAAAGCCGCGCGCATCGACGGCGCCGGTTTCTTCATGATCTTCACGCGCATCATGATGCCGATCTCGCTGCCCATCTTCATGGTGTGCCTGATCTGGCAATTCACGCAGATCTGGAATGACTTCCTGTTCGGTATCGTGTTCTCGGGCGTCGATTCGATGCCGATCACGGTGGCGCTGAACAATCTCGTGAACACGTCCACGGGCGTGAAGGAATACAACGTCGACATGGCCGGCGCGATCATCGCCGCGCTGCCCACGCTGCTCGTCTACGTAATCGCCGGCCGCTACTTCGTGCGCGGTCTCACGGCGGGCGCGGTGAAGGGCTAACCCCCGCATTCGATTAAAGGATTCATAGCATGGCAAGCCTTTCCATTCGCGACGTCTACAAGACCTACCCGAACGGGGTCCCCGTCCTCAAGGGCGTGAACATCGACATCGAAGACGGCCAGTTCCTGATTCTGGTCGGCGGCTCGGGTTGCGGTAAGTCGACGCTGCTCAACATGATTGCGGGTCTTGAAACCGTGACCAAGGGCGAGATCATGATGGACGGCAAGGTGGTGAACAACCTCTCGCCGAAAGATCGCGATATCGCAATGGTGTTCCAGTCGTACGCGCTCTATCCGTCCATGACGGTGCGCGAGAACATCTCGTTCGGTCTGAATATCCGCAAGGTGCCGAAGGCGGAACAGACGCAGATCGTCGACCGCGTTTCCAGCATGCTGCAGATCCAGCATCTGCTTGACCGCAAGCCGGGCCAGCTCTCAGGCGGCCAGCGCCAGCGCGTCGCCATGGGTCGGGCGCTCGCACGCGACCCGATCATGTTCCTGTTCGACGAGCCGCTGTCGAACCTCGACGCCAAGCTGCGTATCGAGATGCGTTCGGAAATCAAGCTGCTGCATCAGCGCGTGGGCAAGACCATCGTCTACGTGACGCACGACCAGATCGAGGCAATGACGCTGGGCGACCGCATCGCAGTGATGAAGGACGGCATCGTGCAGCAGTTCGGCGCGCCGCAGGACATCTACGACTCGCCGTCGAACCTCTTCGTGGCGGGCTTCATCGGCGCGCCGCCGATGAACTTCATCAACGGCAAGCTGGTGGAGCAGGGCTCGGGTATTGGCATCGAACTGGACACGGGTGTGGCGCGCAATGTGCTGAACCTGCCGTTCGAAGCGAACAAACTGCGCAGCCAGATCGGCCAGGAAGTGGTGCTGGGCCTGCGCCCGGAGCGCATCACCGACGCGCGCAGCTCGCACGACGGCCATGGTCACGAACTGCAGCGCCACTCGGTGAAGGTCGACGTGATCGAGCCGACCGGTCCGGACACGCTCGTGTTCGCGCAGGTCAACGGCAAGCGCATCGTGAGCCGCGTCCACCCGGGCGCGAACCCGCAGCCGCTCAACAACATGGACCTGCTGTTCGACGTTTCGAAAGCCGTGCTGTTCGATCCGAAGACGGAAGAGCGCCTCGCCTGATCGTCGTTCGCCGGATGTTCCTGATGCGATAAAAAAACCCCGTTGGCTGCGTGAGCAGCAACGGGGTTTTTTCATATCGACACGCCGATGACGGGTTCGGTCAGGGCGCGTGATGATGGTGTTGTCCGTGCCCGACCGGATGCGGCTGCAACAGCACGAGCACCGCACCCGCGCCGCCGTCGTGCGGCCGCGCCTGGCAGAACGCGATCACTTCTTCCTTCTGCACGAGCCACGCTCGCACCTTGCCCTTGAGCACCGGCTCCTTGCCGATGGAGCCGAGGCCCTTGCCGTGGATCACGCGCACGCAGCGCAGTCCGCGCTTGCCCGCCTCGCGGATGAAATTCTGCAACGCCTCGCGCGCTTCTTCGCGGCGCATGCCGTGCAGGTCGAGCTGCGCCTGCACGATCCACGTGCCGCGCCGCAGCTTCTTGACGACCTCCTCGGTCACGCCGGGGCGGTGGTAGTACAGCGAGTCGTCGGTATCGAGAAGCGCTTCCGGGTCGAATTCGTCGGAGATCGCTTCGTGCAGCACGGCCTGCTCGTCCAGGCGCGTTTGCAGCGGCAGCGGCACGGGGGCCTCGCGGCGCGGCTGCGCGCGCGTCGGCTGCTTGAGCGGTGCGACCTGACCGATCTCGCGGCGAAAGAGGTCGCTGTCGGCCGCGGCTTCGACGCGCGCCGCCTGTGCGACCACGCGTTCGCGCTCGCGCTGGCGCGTTTGCACCTTGAGGGCGTCGCGCAGGCTGCCGAGGCCGGCCAAGCCAGAAGCCGTCTTCCCGGACGCGGCTTCGTCTGCTGCGGGAAGAGGCGCGGGCGCCGGAGCAGGGCGCGCGGAGGCGGGGCGCTTGGGCTCGCCCGGATGGGGCACGTTCTTGGGCATGGCGAAAGACGCTGGGTAAATCTGCTGGGTAAATCGTTGGCTCTGCGCACGAACCGCCGCAAAAAGCGAAGGGCCGCCGGCTGGCTGGCCGCGGCCCTCGTTGCCGGTGCGCCGCCGGGCTTCAGACCGCTATTCTAGCGGCGTGGCGCCCCGCGCGTTTGCGGCCGCCCGATCGAAGGACAGGGCGGCGCTCGCGAGCTTCAGCGATCGGCTTCGGCGCTCATCACATGCGCCTGGCCCAGTTCGTTCACGGTTTCGAGGTAGCGTTGGGCGTCGAGTGCGGCCATACAGCCCGTACCCGCGCTCGTGATCGCCTGGCGGTAGACGTGATCCTGCACGTCGCCGGCCGCGAACACGCCCGGGACGCTCGTGCCGGTGGCGTTGCCGTTCAGGCCGCCGTTCGTGATGATGTAGCCGTTCTTCATCTCGAGCTGGCCTTCGAAGATATCCGTGTTCGGCTTGTGGCCGATCGCAACGAACAGACCCTGCAGATCGAGGTCCGTGGTCTCGCCCGTCTTCAGGTTCTTGATGCGCAGGCCGTTCACGCCACCTTCGTTGCCCTTCACTTCATCGAGCACGTGATCCCATTTGATCTCGACCACGCCTTCCTTTTCCTTTTCCAGCAGGCGGTCGATCAGGATCGGCTCGGCGCGGAACTTGTCGCGGCGGTGAATGACCGTGACCTTCTTCGCGATGCCGGAGAGGTACAGCGCTTCTTCAACCGCAGTATTGCCGCCGCCAACCACGGCGACGTGCTGATTGCGATAGAAGAAGCCGTCGCAGGTTGCGCAGGCCGAGACGCCGCGGCCCATGTACAGTTCTTCGCTCGGCAGACCGAGGTACTGCGCCGACGCGCCAGTCGCGATGACGAGCGAGTCGCAGGTGTACTCGCCCGAGTCGCCGATCAGGCGGATGGGCTTTTCGTTCAGCTTGGCCGTGTGGATGTGATCGAACACGATTTCCGTGTTGAAGCGCTCGGCGTGCTCGAGGAAACGCTGCATCAGCTCGGGGCCTTGCACGCCGTTCGGGTCTGCGGGCCAGTTTTCGACGTCGGTCGTCGTCATGAGCTGGCCGCCCTGGGCAAGACCGGTGACGAGCAGCGGCGAAAGGTTCGCGCGCGCGGCATAAACGGCAGCCGTATAGCCGGCGGGGCCGGAACCGAGAATCAGGACTTTGGCGTGTTTGGTTGCAGACATGATCGAATTCCGTAGAAAGACGCTGCGTGGCGCGAAATTGCGGGCGGCTGGCCGAGGCGCGCCCGGCTAGGGCCGCCCGGCGTTGCGGCGGGGCTCACGCATGTAGTTGGGCATCAGCGCGCAATTATAAAGGCGGGGGAAGACGGCCGCTCGATGAAGCTTACTGATCGCAGCGATAGGCTGGATCTTGCGGCGGCGTGGGCAGGGCGGATCGGCAGGCCTGACGCAGCCCGACGCCGCCCCTACACCGTTGTCAGTTACCGTCATTTACAGCGAGGGGGCGCCCTGGCCGAAACAACGCGTTTACAATAGGCCGGATCGGACGACGGCGGCCGCGCCCGTCTGCCCGGGGTTTCGGGCATACGGAAGGACTCGCGGACCGCAAACGCATCAAGAATCAGCCCAGGATTCAATGGCCAAAGCTCCCTATTCCGCGCAGGCGCAGGCATTGCCTCACCGCATGTCGCGCCTTTTCACCGAAATTCGCTGGATCCTGCAGGTCGCGCTAGGCGTGTTCCTGCTGATGGCGCTCATCAGCTACAGCCGCCACGACCCGAGCTGGACGCACGCGGCCCAGGTCGACCACATCTCGAACTGGGCCGGGCGCGTCGGCGCGCGCGTCTCGGACATCCTGCTGCTGCTGTTCGGCCTCTCCGCCTACTGGTGGATCGTGCTGCTCGGGCGCCTCATCTCGGCGAACTACCAGCGCATCACGCGCAACGAGGCGATTGCCGACGATGACGACGACAAGCCGCGCGACATCAGCTGGGTCGCCGAAGCCTTGTCGTTCGTGCTCGTCATGCTGTCGAGCTGCGGCATCGAAGCGCTGCGCATGTGGTCGCTCAAAGTGCAACTGCCCCAGACGCCTGGCGGCGTGGTGGGCGGGGCGGTTGCGCGAGGCGTTTCGCACGCACTCGGCTTCACGGGAGGCACGCTCGCGCTCTTGCTCGCGCTCGGGATCGGTCTCTCGCTCTATTTCCGCTTCTCGTGGCTTTCGGTTGCCGAAAGAGTCGGCGAGTACATCATCAACGCGGTGACCATGGCCAGGCTGCGCCGCGAGGCTGGCCGCGACCGCAAGCTTGGCGAAGCGGCGGCCGTGAAGCGCGAAGGCAAGGTCGAGCGCGGCCGCGTGAAGATCGAGGAGCACGAGCCGGTCACGATCGTGCCACCAGTGGTCACGCCGCAGCGCTCCGAGCGCGTGGAAAAAGAGCGGCAGGTACCGCTCTTCAAGGACCTGCCGGGCGATTCCACGCTGCCAGCGATCTCGCTGCTCGACCCGGCGTCGGCAACCCAGGAAACCATCTCCGACGACACGCTCGAATTCACCTCGCGCTTGATCGAGAAGAAGCTCAAGGACTTTGGCGTGGACGTGGCCGTGGTGGCCGCGTATCCGGGGCCGGTCGTCACGCGCTACGAGATCGAACCGGCCACAGGCGTGAAGGGCAGCCAGATCGTGAACCTCGCGAAGGACCTTGCGCGTTCGCTCTCACTCGTCTCGATCCGCGTGGTGGAAACGATTCCGGGCAAGAATTTCATGGCGCTGGAACTGCCGAACCAGCGCCGCCAGACCGTGCGCCTTTCCGAGATTCTCGGCTCGGCGGTTTATTCCGACGCGCCTTCAGCGCTTACCATGGGCCTTGGCAAGGACATCGGCGGCAAGCCGGTTTGCGCCGATCTCGGGAAGATGCCTCACCTGCTCGTGGCCGGCACGACCGGCTCGGGCAAGTCGGTGGGGATCAACGCGATGATCCTCTCGCTGCTGTACAAGGCGAGCGCGGAGCAGGTCCGCATGATCCTCATCGACCCGAAGATGCTCGAAATGAGCGTCTACGAGGGCATTCCGCATCTGCTCTGCCCGGTTGTCACCGACATGCGCCAGGCCGGCAACGCGCTGAACTGGACCGTGGCCGAGATGGAGCGCCGCTACAAGCTCATGAGCAAGCTGGGCGTGCGCAATCTGGCGGGCTACAACAACAAGATCGAAGAGGCGAACAAGCGCGAGGAGAAGATCCCGAACCCGTTCAGCCTCACGCCGGACGATCCGGAGCCGTGTCAGAAGCTGCCGCATATCGTGGTCGTGATCGACGAACTCGCCGACCTCATGATGGTGGTCGGCAAAAAGGTCGAAGAGCTGATCGCGCGTATCGCGCAGAAGGCGCGCGCGGCGGGTATTCACCTGATTCTCGCTACGCAGCGGCCTTCGGTGGACGTCATCACGGGCCTCATCAAGGCCAACGTGCCCACGCGTATTGCGTTCCAGGTGTCCTCGAAGATCGACTCGCGCACGATTCTCGACCAGATGGGCGCCGAGTCGCTGCTCGGCATGGGCGACATGCTCTACCTGCCGCCGGGCTCGGGCTTGCCCGTGCGCGTGCACGGCGCGTTCGTCGGCGACGACGAAGTGCATCGCGTGGTCGAGAAGCTCAAGGAGCAGGGCGAGCCGAACTATATCGAGGGCATCCTCGAAGGCGGCGTGGGAGGCGAGGGCGACGAGGGTACGGCTGCGGGAACCAGCGGCACCGGCGACGAGTCCGATCCGCTGTACGATCAGGCCGTCGAAGTGGTCATCAAGAATCGCCGCGCGTCGATTTCGCTCGTACAGCGGCACTTGCGCATTGGCTACAACCGGGCGGCGCGGCTGCTCGAACAGATGGAGCAGTCCGGGCTCGTTTCGGCGATGTCGTCGAGCGGCAACCGCGAGATCCTCGTGCCCAGCCGCGGCGACGCCGAATAGGCCACGCCAGGCCGCCGTTCTGGCGGCCCCTCTGGCGTTTGGGGCATTCCGGCGGCCAAAGACACACCTCTTGGAGAACGATAGATGCAGTATCCGGCTGGACTTCCGACCCGCTTTGCGCGCACTGCGCGCCGCGCGCTTTTCCGCGCGGCTTTTGCCACACTCGGCGCGTCGGTCCTGATCGTCTCGCAGGCATATGCGAGCGGCACCGATCAACTCAAGCAGTTCGTCTCGCAGGTCCATTCCGCGCGCGGCAGCTTCGTGCAGCGCGAACTCAAGGCGCCGTCGGGTGCGAAGAACGCCAGCGACGCCATTGCCACGGCCACGCTGAACGCCAAAACGTCGAGCGGCACGTTCGTGTTCGCGCGGCCCGGCAAGTTCATCTGGTCGTATGAGAAGCCGTATCAGCAGCTCCTGCAGTCGGACGGCGACAACCTCTTCGTCTACGACAAGGACTTGAACCAGGTGACCGAGCGCAAGCTTGGCGGCGCGCTCGGCGCGAGCCCGGCGGCGATCCTGTTCGGCAGCAACGATCTCGACAAGAACTTCACGCTCTCGGATGCGGGCGTGAAGAACGGCATCGACTGGCTGGAGCTGATTCCGAAGTCGAAGGACACGCAGTTCAAGAGCGTGGGCATCGGCTTTCGCGACGGCAACCTCGAAGCCATGGAACTCCATGACGTGTTCGGCAACGTGACGCTGCTCACGTTCTCCAACATCGAAAAGAACCCGCCACTGCCGGCTTCGACCTTCAAGTTCGTGCGGCCTCAGGGCGCCGATCTGATCACGGGCGGCTCGAACTAGCGCGTCTCACGCCTCGCGCCACGTGAAAACGGGCGGCTCCTTGCGGGCCGCCCGTTTTCGTTTGTGTGCGCCAGCCAATCAGGCGGCGAAGCGGATCACCCGGTCCGCGCCGGTCGTGCGCGTGAGCTTGCCCGCGAGCCACAGCAGGTTCAGGTGCGCGAGCGCTTCGCCCATTGCGAAGGTCATCTGGTGGATGTCGAGTTCGCGCTTGAACATCATCGGCACGATGTCGGCGGCGCTTTGCGGCGCTCGCTCGCATGCTTCCAGCACCTCGGCGAGACGCGCGTCATGGTGCGCGCGCAGTTGCGCGATACGCGTGCGCACGCCCCGGAACGGCTTGCCGTGCGAGGGCAGCACGAGCGTGTTCTCGGGCAGCGTTTCGTAGCGGCCGAGCGATTCCAGATACAGGCCGAGCGGGTTGCCCTCCGGCTCCATGTCGAACACGGAGACGTTGGTCGAGATGCGCGGCAGCACCATGTCGCCGGAGATCAGCACGCCGGTCTCTTCGCAAAACAGCGCGCAATGCTCGGGCGAATGGCCGTAGCCCGTGATGACGCGCCAGTCGCGCCCACCGATCGCCACCGTATCGGCTTCTCGCAGGCGACGGTACTGCGTGGGCAGCGCGGGTACGAGGCTGCCGTAATAGCCGCGGCGGTTGCGCAGCTTGTCGAGCGAAGCTTCGTCCGTGAGGCCGTGGCGCGCGAAATGGCGCGCCGCGCCTTCGCCGCCCGCGTTCGAGCCGTCGCCGGCGGCCATCACGCGGGCCTGCATGTATTCGCCGAGCGTGGTCCACAGGCGCACGTCCCAGCGTGCTTTGTCGCCGCCCGCGCAGATCCAGTGAGCGAGGCCGATATGGTCGGGATGGCAGTGCGTGACGAGCACGCGCAGCACCGGCAGGCCTTCCAGCTGGTTCTCGAACACGGCTTCCCAGCGGGCCTTGATGGTGTCGTTGGTGATGCCGCAGTCCACCACGGTCCAGCCTTGCTGGCCGTCGATCTCGTCGCGCAGCAGCCAGAGGTTGATGTGGTCGAGCGCAAACGGCAGCGGCATGCGCAGCCATTTCACGCCCGGCGCGACATCGAAGGCGAGGCCGGGCTCCGGCAGGGTGTCGGCGTAGGGATAGTCGAGCTGGTGTTCGAGGGCGTTCATTGGGGGTGTCTTCTCCTGTCGACCAGAGTTAGCGCTTTAGCGCTTACTCTGGCCCCATGCAAAGCGGTCGACCGGGGTTAGTGCGTTAGCACTGACTCCGGCCCCATGCAAAGCTTGTCTCATGCATTGTCGTCGCCGGTTGCGCAACCGCCTGCTTGACGATAACGTAAACGTCGATTCTATCTTCACTCGCGCTGTCGTGCAGACAACAGCCGGGCCAGCCGCCTTCCGCACATCATGACGACCCAGTACACGATCACCGAACTTGCCCGGGAATTCGACGTAACGCCGCGCGCGATCCGCTTCTACGAGGACCAAGGCCTCCTTGCGCCGAGCCGCGAAGGTGCGGGGGGGCTGAAGCGCGTCTTTTCGGGGCGCGATCGCACGCGGCTCAAGCTGACACTGCGCGGCAAGCGGCTCGGCTTCACGCTTTCGGAGATCCGCACGCTGCTCGACCTCTACGAGTCGCCGACCGACACGCTTCCGCAGCTCCAGGCGTTCCTCGACACCGTGGTGCATCACCGCGAGATACTGGAGCGCCAGCGAGCGGACCTCGACGCGACGCTCGAAGACCTCGCGCAGTACGAGACGCAGGCGCGCGCGCTGCTCGAGCGGAATGCGGCGCACCAGAGCGCGGCGCACGAAAGCGACGCCCCCGCGAAAACCTGACGCTTGTGCTTGCGAAACGGGCATGGCCGCCATGAAACACTTCCCGAAACTGCTCTCCTCGCAGATTGGCTTCGATGTCGCGCAGACCATGCTCGACGGCTTCGACCGTCACTACCGCAACTTCTGCGACGCGGCCGTGAGGGCGCGGACGTTCTTCGAAGCTGCCGACTGGCGCGCGCTGCAGCAGCTCGCGCGCGAGCGCATCGCTTCCTATGACGATCGCGTGAAGGAATGCGTGGTCGCACTCGAAGACGAATACGGCGCCGAGAGCATCGACGACGACGTCTGGCAGCAGATCAAACTGCACTACATTGGCCTGCTCACGACGCACCGGCAGCCCGAATGCGCGGAGACGTTCTTCAACTCCGTGTGCTGCAAGATCCTGCACCGCTCGTACTTCAACAACGATTTCATCTTCGTGCGGCCCGCCATCTCGACCGAATACATCGAGAACGACGAGCCTGCCGCGAAGCCCACCTACCGTGCGTACTATCCGGGCAAGGACGGGCTCGCGGCGACGCTCGAGCGCATCGTCACGAACTTCCAGCTGGAGACGCCGTTCGAAGACCTCGAGCGCGATGTCGACTGCATCGTGCAGGCGATGCTCGACACCTTCGGCGTGGTCGAGCCCAAGCCGAACTTCCAGATTCACGTGCTTTCGTCGCTGTTTTTCCGGCACAAGGGCGCGTATATCGTCGGGCGCATCATCAACGGCGATCTGCTTGCGCCGTTCGTCGTGCCGGTGCGTCACGTGGAGGACGGCAAGCTCGCGTTGGACACGGTGCTGCTGCGCCTCGAGGAACTCCTGGTCCTCTTCAGCTTTTCGCACTCGTATTTTCTGGTGGACATGGAAGTGCCGTCGGCCTATGTGGAGTTTCTGCGCACGATCATGCCGCGCAAGGCCAAGGGCGAGATCTACACGTCGATCGGGTTGCAGAAGCAGGGCAAGAACCTGTTCTATCGCGACTTGCTGCACCACCTCTCGCATTCGAGCGATCCGTTCATCATCGCGCCCGGCATACGCGGCATGGTGATGATCGTGTTCACGCTGCCCTCGTATCCGTACGTGTTCAAGGTCATCAAGGACAGCTTTCCCGCGCCGAAGGAGACCACGCGCGAGCAGGTGGTGCAGAAGTATCAGCTCGTGAAGCGCCACGACCGCCTCGGGCGGCTTGCCGACACGCTCGAATATTCGAGCGTTGCGCTACCCATCGCACGGCTCGACGATGCGCTCGTGCGCGAACTGGAAACGCTGGCGCCGTCGATGATCGAGTACGAGGGCGAGAACCTCGTGATCCGCCATGTGTACATCGAGCGGCGCATGGTGCCACTCAATCTCTATCTGCAGAACGGCAGCGACGCTGAAGTCGAACACGGCATTCGTGAATACGGCAATGCGATCAAAGACCTGCTGCGCGCGAACATCTTTCCGGGCGACATGCTCTACAAGAATTTCGGCGTGACGCGCAATGGCCGCGTGGTGTTTTACGACTACGACGAGATCGAATATCTCACCGACTGCAACGTGCGCGCCGTGCCACCGTCACGTAATGAGGAAGACGAACTATCGGGTGAGCCATGGTACCCAGTCGGCCCGCGCGACATTTTTCCGGAGACGTACGGTGCCTTTCTGCTCGGCGATCCGCGCGTGAAGCGCGCTTTTCTCGCGCATCACGCGGACTTCTTCGAGCCCACACTCTGGCAGGAGAGCCGCGCGAGGCTCATCGCGGGCGAGGTGCCAGACTGCTTTCCTTACGACGCATCGATACGCTTCAGCGTGCGATACCCCGAACGTTTCGTGCGTGAAGACGCGCCGGCTGTGCGCGTCGCTTGAGCGCGCGGCAAACAGGTTCGAACGGATTCAAACAGATTCAAGCGAATTCAAACGGATTCATCAAGGAGCAGAAACATGAGTGAGACGCAAAAGCAGGACGCTATCGTGATCGTTTCGGTGGCGCGCACGCCGATGGCGGGTTTTCAGGGCGATTTCGCGTCGCTCACCGCGCCGCAGCTTGGCGCGGCTGCGATCGCGGCGGCCGTCGAGCGCGCCGGTTTGAAGCCCGAACAGGTCGACGAGGTTGTGATGGGCTGCGTGCTGCCCGCAGGGCAGGGCCAGGCGCCCGCGCGCCAGGCGGCGCTCAGCGCGGGGCTCCCGCTTGCCGCGGGTGCGACGACCGTCAACAAGATGTGCGGCTCGGGCATGCGCGCGGCGATGTTCGCGCATGACATGCTGCTGGCGGGCTCGGCCGACGTGATCGTCGCGGGCGGCATGGAGAGCATGTCGAACGCGCCGTACCTGTTGCCGAAGGCGCGCGCCGGCATGCGCATGGGCCACGGCCAGGTGCTCGACCACATGTTCCTCGACGGCCTCGAAGACGCCTATGACAAGGGCCGCCTGATGGGCACGTTCGCGGAAGAATGCGCGGGCGAGTTCGACTTCTCGCGCGAGCGCCAGGACGCGTTCGCGATCGAGTCGCTCAAGCGCGCGAAACGCGCGAACGAGGACGGTTCGTTCGCGTGGGAAATCGCGCCGGTGAAGGTGGCTTCGCGCGCGGGTGAGACGCTCATCGAGCGCGACGAGCAGCCCTTCAAGGCCAACCTCGACAAGATCCCGACGCTCAAGCCCGCGTTCAGCAAGACCGGCACGGTGACAGCCGCGAACTCGTCGTCGATCTCGGACGGCGCGGCGGCGCTCGTGATGATGCGCGAGTCCACGGCGAAGCAGCTCGGCCTCACGCCGCTCGCACGCGTGACAGGCCATTCCACCTTCGCGCAACACCCCGCGAAGTTCACGACCGCCCCGGTGGGCGCGATCAACAAGCTGTTCGAGAAGACCGGCTGGAAAGCGAGCGACGTCGATCTCTACGAGATCAACGAGGCCTTTGCCGTGGTCACGATGGCCGCGATGAAGGAGCACGATCTGCCGCACGAGAAGGTCAACGTGAACGGTGGCGCGTGCGCGCTCGGTCACCCGATCGGTGCTTCGGGCGCGCGTATTCTCGTGACGCTGATCGGCGCGTTGCGCGCGCGCGGCGGCAAACGCGGCGTGGCGACGCTGTGCATCGGCGGCGGAGAAGCCACGGCGATGGGCGTCGAACTGCTGTAGGCTAGCGCCAGAAGAAGCGCGCCGCGTCAAAGGCGGGGCGGCGGCGCGCTGCAGCGGTTTCAATACACGGACAGATAAGGTGGCGAGATGAAAACAGTGCTGATCGTGGGCGCGTCGCGGGGCCTGGGTCTCGAGTTCGCCCGGCAATATACGAAGGCCGGCTGGCGCGTGCTGGCCACGGCGCGCGGGCCCGAGGCGCTCGAAGCCTTGCGCGCAATCGGAGCGCAGACCTTCCAGCTCGATATCGCGATTCCCGAGGAAATCGCCGCGCTCGGCTGGAAGCTCGACGGCGAGCGGCTCGACGTGGCGCTCGTCGTCTCGGGCGTCTATGGTCCGCGCACCGAAGGCGTCGAAACCATCACGGCTGAGGACTTCGAATACGTGATGAACACCAACGTCCGCGGCCCAATGCAACTGATCCCGATCCTGCTGCCGCTCGTCGACGAAGCCCACGGTGTGCTCGGCGTGCTGTCGAGTCGCATGGGCAGCATTGCGGAGACCACGGGCACGACGGGCTGGCTCTATCGCGCGAGCAAGGCCGCGCTCAACGACGTGCTGAAGATCACCTCGCTGCAAACGCGCCGCGCCACGTGCGTCGCGCTTCATCCGGGCTGGGTGCGCACCGACATGGGCGGCGCGCACGCGGCGATCGACCCGGTGGTGAGTGTCACCGGCATGCGCGAGGTGGTGGCCGAGGCGGCCGCTGCGCGCGACGTCTTCAATGGCCGCTTCTTCCAGTACGACGGCACGGAACTCGACTGGTAAAGCGCCGCTCGTCTGCGCTACGCTTGCGGGCTCTCGCAACGGAGCCCTGACTCATGAACGCTGAAACCGCGCGCGGTACCGGAACAACTACCCGGCCCGCCGATTGTCCCTGCGGCGGCGCCGCGCCCAACCAGAAGTCGGGCGCCAGGGCGCCGCGCTACGCGCAGTGCTGTGGCCGCTTCATCGACGACGCGGCGGTGCCCGCCACCGCGCTTGAACTGATGCGCTCGCGCTACACGGCGTATGTACTGGGCGACGAGGCGTATCTGCGCGCGACGTGGGCGCCCGAGACCTGTCCCGCCGATCTCGACGTGGACCCCGCAGCCGTTGGCGCCCCGCGCTGGCTCGGACTTGCCATCAAGCGCCACGAACAGCGCGACGACACGCACGCGATCGTCGAATTCGTCGCGCGCTACAAAACGGGCGGCCGGGCGTTCCGGCTGCACGAGACGAGCCGCTTCACGCGCGGTGAAGACGGACGCTGGCGTTATGTTGACGGTGACGTTTCGTCGGGCTAACGAATAGCTGACTGCGGCCGGAATTGGCCGCTGTGAGTTCCCGCCCTGGTTTGCCGTCATGGCGCCGGAAATAATGTCTTTGCAAACAAGCGCTTACTGAGTAGTCGCGTGACTGTTGTCCGCGCGCGACGCTCGCCTCCCGGACCTTTTTTAAATACTCGCCCATTTGCGACTTACCGAAAGCCGCATATGCGCCATGCCTCATAGGGCCGCGCATGGTTGGCATGCCTTATGCCGGGTTACCCCTGAATTGCACAACAAATATTTGTCGTGCGAGTATCTAATCACGGTGCCCTGCACGATACGTAAGTGCATAGTGAAAAAGCTTTTTCACATATGCATGTGTCGACTGCAAACGGGTGCTGGCGGCGGGTCTGATCGACGATAGAACTGCGCCGCGCAGGTGTTCTGATCGATGCAATCCCACGTGACGGGTCACATACCCGCTCCTGGCCTCGCGGCCAGGCGCAACGGTGTCTCGTTGTGCCCTGAAAGGGCCGAACCACGGGTCATGATCGGACGGTTGTCGGAATCACAGCAGCAAGTCTTTTGCAGGTGGTGTAGCGCATGGCGTTCAGGAAGCTCCTTACCGGATGGGTCGTAGCCGGCACCGCGTGTGTGCTTTCGGTTGCTCACGCAGCGTCGCTTTCCGATCCGGCAAGTGCGAGCGCGAACCCGCAACTCGCCGCCAACACCTCCGCAGCCCATTCCGCCAACGCGACTCAAGCGAACCTCGCAGGCGGTCCTCTCGGCAGCGCCAACGTACCGCGTATTGCGCTCGACGACGCGTATCTGCCCGTCGTGCCCGCCACCATGAACGAGCAGGTGATCCGCGTTCCCGTGGATGGATCCGGCGACGTCACGCTCGAAACCACGATTTATCGACCGAACGGCCCCGGGCCGTTCCCGATGGTGATCTTCAACCACGGCAAGATTCCCGGCGACCCGCACCTCCAGGCACGTAGCGACCCGCTTTCGTTCGCGCGCGAATTCGTGCGCCGCGGCTATGTCGTCGTCGCGCCGAACCGCCAGGGCTTCGCGGATTCGGGCGGCTCGTATCAGCAGGACGGTTGCGACGTCGCGAGCAACGGCCTCGGCCAGGCGGCCGATGTCGCTTCGACCATCGCGTACATGTCGAAGCAACCCTATGTCGACGCTACCCAGATCATCGTCGCGGGCACCTCGCACGGGGGCCTCGCCACCATGGCCTATGGCACCGAGGCGGCGAGCGGCGTGCGGGCGCTCATCAACTTCTCGGGTGGTCTGCGCCAGGACGCCTGCACCGGCTGGCAGAACAACCTGACCCAGGCGTTCGGCGACTACGGCGGCAAGGCCCGCGTGGCCTCGCTCTGGCTCTACGGCGACAACGATTCGGTCTGGTCGCCCGATCTCGTCACGAAGATGTTCACCGCTTACCGCGACGCGCAAACGGGTGAGGACCGCTCGGGCGCGACGGCGAAGCTCGTGGACTTCGGCGCGTACAAGAACGATGCGCATCGCCTTGTAGGCGATCGCGACGGCGTGAAGATCTGGTGGCCCACGGTCGAGGCGTTCCTTGCGAACCGTGGCCTGCCGACGGCGGTCCAGTACCGCGTGGCCACGCAGGCCGCGCCACGCGGCACCGGCTTCGCGCAGATCGACTCGGTCGGCGCGGTGCCTTTCGTCGATCAGGCGGGCCGCGACGGTTATCGCAACTTCCTCAAGCAGTATCCGAGCCGCGCATTCGCGGTGTCCGACTCCGGCGCATGGTCGTGGGCCGAAGGCGGCGATAATCCGATGGCCGTGGCGATTTCGAACTGCGAAAAGCACAGCGCCGATCCGTGCCGTCTCTACGCCGTGAACAACACGGTGGTCTGGAACAACGGCGGCACGCAGACCGCTCAGACCGGCGACAGCGACACCACACGCGCCACGGCGGACAACGACAACGCCGACGAGAGCGACCACGCGCTGGCGAGCCGCTGAACGCAAGCGCCCGGCTGCCGCCGGGCTCGAATTCCCCATCACTGCAGCACTGCGCGGCCCCAAAGCGGGCCGCTTTGCTTTTCATTCTCCCGCGTATTTCCTCGCACGCCCCCGATGGGGTCGCGCCATATCGTCTGACTTTCACGCACATGCGCGCTTGCCACTCGTCGCCAAAAATATCCGGCGCGCCATTCCACGTTCTGCAATTTCGCACCGGCTCGCAGATTTTTTTGCATAAGGCGGGTTCACTTTGCCGTCGTCATCTCCGCGCATTTCTGGTCTTTGCTTTCCATCGGTTCCGAGTTGTCCCGAACTGCTCGAAACGCCGCGCCGCCGTGCGTTAGAGGGCGATTTTCGGGGTAGTGCATTGCGGCGGCTAACACGTTAATCTCGGTCCCGCTGTCGTATCGGGAGTCGTATTTGAATTCGCTATCTCAAACTGCGCAAACTGCGCACCTTGCCCGCGAAGATCGCGCCGCGACCGACTGGGTAGCTCGCAGCCTGCGCGCCGTGTGGCACCCCTGCACCCAGATGAAACATCACGAGCGCCTGCCGCTCGTGGCCGTCGCGCGCGGCGAAGGGCCGTGGCTGTATGACCGCGAAGGCCGCCGTTATCTGGACGCGATCAGTTCGTGGTGGGTGAACCTCTTTGGCCACGCCAATCCTGCGATCAATGCCGCGCTCAAGGTGCAGCTCGACACGCTCGAGCACGTCATGCTCGCGGGCTGCACGCACGAGCCCGCCGTGGAGCTTGCCGAGCGTCTTTCGGCGCGCACCGGCGGCGTGCTCGGCCACGCGTTCTTTGCTTCCGATGGCGCGTCGGCCGTCGAAATCGCGCTCAAGATGAGCTTTCATTCGTGGCGCAACCGCGGCGAGAGCGACAAGCGCGAATTCGCCTGCCTTGCCAACAGCTACCACGGCGAGACCATCGGCGCGCTCGGCGTGACCGATGTGAAGCTTTTCAGGGATGCTTACGATCCGCTTCTGCATCACGCGCATGTGGTCGCTTCGCCCGACGCGCGCGCAGCGCACCCCGGCGAAACGGCGGCGGATGTCGCGGCCCGCGCGCTGGCCGATGTCGAGCGTCTTTTCATCGAGCGCGAAGGCCGTATCGCCGCGCTGATTGTCGAGCCGCTCGTGCAGTGCGCGGCCGGCATGGCGATGCACGATCCCGCGTATCTCAAGGGCCTGCGTGCGCTATGCGACCGTCATCGCGTGCATCTGATCGCGGACGAAATCGCCGTGGGCTGCGGGCGCACCGGCACCTTCTTCGCGTGCGAGCACGCAGGCGTGTGGCCCGATCTGCTTACGCTTTCGAAGGGCATTAGCGGCGGTTATCTGCCGCTTTCGATCGTGCTTTCGCGCGACGCCATCTACGAGTCGTTCTACGACGACGACACGACGCGCGGTTTCCTCCATTCGCATTCGTACACGGGCAATCCGCTCGCGTGCCGCGCCGCGCTCGCGACGCTCGACCTGTTCGAACGCGACGACGTGCTCGCCGCGAACGTGCGCAAATCGGCGCAACTGCGCGCGCTGTTCGAGCCGTTCGCCGCGCATCCGCTCGTGCGCGACCTGCGCCAGTGCGGCACGATACTCGCATTCGACGTCGCGCTCGAAGACCCGCTGCGCGCGGCGACATTCTCGCGACGCTTCTTCGAAAACGCGCTGCAGCGCGAACTGTTGCTGCGCCCGATCGGCACGACGGTCTATGTCATGCCGCCGTATATTCTGGACAACGAAATGCAGGCGTTCCTCGCAACGCGCACGCGCGAGACTTTCGACGCCACTGTCGCGGAGGACCTCTGATATGGCATTGCTTGATACCCTCGAACAGGGCTTGCGCGACATCGACGCGCGCGGCCTGCGCCGCCGCCGCCGCACCGCCGACACGCCGTGCAGCGCCCACATGCAGGTGGACGGCCGCGCGACCATCGGCTTTGCCAGCAACGACTATCTTGGCCTCGCCGCGCATCCTCAACTGGTCGCGGCCATTGCCGAAGGCGCGCAGCGCTACGGCGCGGGTAGTGGCGGCTCGCATCTGCTCGGCGGCCACTCGCGCGCGCATGCGCAACTCGAAGACGATCTCGCGGCATTCGCGGGCACCTTCGTCGATGCACCGCGCGCGCTGTACTTCAGCACCGGTTACATGGCGAATCTGGCCGTGCTCACGGCGCTCGCGGGCCGCGGCACGACAATCTTCTCCGACGCGCTCAACCACGCCTCGCTGATCGACGGCGCGCGGCTCTCGCGCGCCGACATCCAGATCTATCCGCATGCCGACATGGCGGCGCTCGCCGCGATGCTCGAAGCCTGCGACGCGAGCGCGAAAGTGATCGTGAGCGACACGGTGTTCAGCATGGACGGCGACGTCGCGCCGCTCGCGCTCCTCGTCGAACTCGCGCAAAAGCACGGCGCGTGGCTCGTGGTCGACGACGCACACGGCTTCGGCGTGCTCGGGCCGCAGGGCCGCGGCGCGCTGGCGCAAGCCGCGCTGCGTTCGGAGCATCTCGTGATGGTCGGCACGCTCGGTAAGGCGGCGGGCGTGTCGGGCGCGTTCATCTGCGCGCACGGCACCGTGATCGAATGGCTCGTGCAGCGCGCGCGTCCGTATATCTTCACGACGGCTTCATCGCCGGCGGTGGCGCACGCGGTGTCCGCGAGCCTGCGTTTGATCGAAGGCGAGGAGGGCGATGCGCGCCGCGCGCATTTGAAACATTTGATTGGCCGCACGCGTTCGCTGCTCGTCGATACCTGCTGGCAGCCCGTCGATTCGCATACCGCCGTGCAGCCGCTCGTCATCGGCGCCAACGAGGCGACGCTCGCGCTGCAGGCCACGCTCGAACGCGACGGACTGTGGGTGCCGGCCATCCGTCCGCCCACCGTGCCCGAGGGCACGTCGCGCCTGCGCATTTCGCTCTCCGCGGCGCACTCGGATGCGGATCTCGACCGCCTGAACGCATCGCTGCAACGCGCGAGCCTCGCAGCGCAGGAGTTCGCGCAATGACGGTTGCGCTTTTCGTCACCGGCACCGATACCGAGATCGGCAAGACCTTCGTGAGCGCAGCACTGCTGCGCGGCTTCGCCCACGCGGGGCTGCGCGCCACGGCGCTCAAGCCGATTGCCGCGGGCGCTTACGAGCGCGACGGCGTCTTGCACAACGAGGACGCCGATCAGCTCGACGCCGCCGCGAGCGTGCTGCTGCCGCCGGAGATCCGCACGCCTTTCCTGCTCAAGGAGCCCGCCGCGCCGCACATCGCCGCTGCGCTCGAAGGTGTGACGCTCGACATGGCGCGCATCGTCGATTGCTACCGGGCGGCCTGCGAGCGCGCGGATGCCATCGTCGTGGAAGGCGTGGGCGGATTTCGCGTGCCCCTCACGGCGACCGAAGACACCGCCGATCTCGCCGTCGCGCTCGGTCTGCCGGTGGTGCTCGTGGTGGGCATGCGGCTCGGCTGCATCAGCCACGCGCTGCTCACGGCCGAAGCGATTGCCGCGCGCGGATTGAAGCTCGCGGGCTGGGTCGCGAACCGTATCGACCCGGCCATGACGTTCCCCGAAGAAAACATCGACGCGCTGCGCGAGCGTCTCGCTGCCCAGTACGGCGCGCCGCTCTTGGGCGTTGTGCCGCATATGCCGGGCGCGAGCGCCGATGACGCAGCCGGACATCTGAACATCGACGCGTTGCTCGCGCGCTTGCGCGCCGACGCCTGATGCACATTCAAGCACTGCCAGGCACAGTCACGTAAAGAAGGACCACGACACCATGACGCAAACTCACATCGACATTACCTCGCTGAAGGCGACCGCGCCTAGCGCTCAGGCCGCAGCCGAAGCCGCCGCGCGCTGGAAAGTCGCCGACGTCGCCGCGCTCTACGAGCTGCCGTTCAACGACCTGATCTTCCGCGCGCAGCAGGTGCATCGCGAGCATTTCGACGCGAACGCCGTGCAGCTTTCCACGCTCCTCTCGATCAAGACCGGCGGCTGCGAGGAAGACTGCGCGTACTGCCCGCAGTCGTCGCACTACGAAACCGAACTCGAAGCCGGCAAGCTGATGGCCGTCGACGCCGTGCTGGAAGCCGCGCGCGCGGCCAAGTCCAACGGCGCGACGCGCTTTTGCATGGGCGCGGCGTGGCGCAATCCGAAGGATCGCCATCTGGAGCCGATCAAGGACATGATCCGCGGCGTCAAGGCGATGGGTCTGGAAACCTGCGTGACGCTCGGCATGCTCGAAGATCACCAGGCGAAGGCGCTCGCCGACGCCGGCCTCGACTACTACAACCACAACCTCGATACGTCGCCGGAGTACTACGGCAAGATCATCACGACGCGCACCTACGAGGACCGCCTCGAGACGCTCGAACGCGTGCGCGACGCGGGCATCAACGTGTGCTGCGGCGGCATTGTCGGCATGGGCGAGTCGCGCCGCGAGCGCGCGGGCCT
Source organism: Paraburkholderia flagellata (assembly GCF_021390645.1). Classification (GTDB taxonomy): domain Bacteria; phylum Pseudomonadota; class Gammaproteobacteria; order Burkholderiales; family Burkholderiaceae; genus Paraburkholderia; species Paraburkholderia flagellata. Next base: position 2,351,512 of record NZ_JAJEJT010000001.1, on the reverse strand, counting down.
GATCGCGCAGCTCGCGAACATGGAGCCGTACCCGGAGTCGGTGCCCATCAACAATCTCGTGCAGGTCACGGGCACGCCGCTCGAAGGCACCGAACCGATCGATCCGTTCGAGTTCGTGCGCACGATCGCGGTGGCGCGCATCACGATGCCGAAGGCGATGGTGCGTCTGTCGGCGGGCCGCGAGCAGATGGACGACGCGCTCCAGGCGCTGTGCTTCATGGCGGGCGCGAACTCGATTTTCTACGGCGACCAGCTGCTCACGACGAGCAACCCGCAGGCCGAAGCCGACCGCAAGCTGCTGCAGCGTCTGGGCATTACCGCGCAGGCGGCTCAGCATCTGCCCGCCGACGACCACGGTCACGATGGTCACTCGCACGGCGGCTGCGGCCACTGCGAGTAACGCCTCGCACGTCGCCAGAAGTCAAAACGCCACGCTGCGAAGCGTGGCGTTTTTCATTGCCCGGGCAAAGCGAAATGCGGCGCCTTAAGCGTAAGCCGCGCGCCGGCGCCCCGCGAGCACGAGATAGCACAGCGCACCGATCACGAGCGACGGCAGCGTCGCGCCGAGGTTCGGCAGCCACTGGTTGAGCGCTTGATACGCGCCGAAACCGACCAGCCACGCGACGAACGCGCTCACGTGCCAGCCGCCCGAATAGCCATACGCGCCGTTCAGGTCGGCGAGCGCCTGCGGGTCGATACGGCGGCGGCGCACGATGAAGTGATCGGCGAGCACCACGCCAAAGAGCGGTGCGAACACCGAGCCGATGAAGAGCAGGAAGTTCTCATATTTCGCCATCGGCACGACGAGGCCGATCAGCGTGCACAGCGCGCCGAAGGCCGCCGAGAGCCAGGGCACGCTCGCGCGCGTCCAGAACGTGCCGGTCGAGACGGCGGCCGAGTGGATATCGGCGAACGCATTGTCGATTTCGTCGATCAGCACGAGCAGCAGCGCGAAGCCGCCGCCGGCCTGCGCGAGCGCCGTGGTGAGGAGCGCGTCGCCGCCGCCCGCGGCGAGGCCATAAATGGCGCCGAGCGCATAGAACCAGAGGTTCGCGATGCCATAGCCGAACAGCGTGCCGCGGAAGGTTTCGCCCGCTTTGCGGCCGAAACGCGTGTAGTCGGCGATAAGCGGCAGCCACGAGAGCGGCATCGCCACCACGAGGTCGATGGCGCTGCCAAACGGCATTTCGCCCGTGCCGGGTCGGCGCATCAGCGCGCCCAGGTCTTGCTTGACGAGCAGGCTCCACGTGAGCCAGGCCGCGCCCGCGAGCAGCAGCCAGATGCCCCACGTGCGCAGGAAGCGCCGCACGAACGAGAGCGGGCCGCTCACCGCGAGCAGCGTGGCGAGCACGCCGAAGATCACGGTCCAGACGAGCGGCATCGAAAGGCCGAAGGCCTGCTTCGCGAGCGCATCGGCGGAATCGCGCATCACGATGATCTCGAACGAGCCCCAGCCCACGAGCTGCACCATGTTGATGACGGCCGGAACCGACACGCCCCGAACGCCGAGCGTCGGGCGCAGCGACGACATGGCGGCGAGGCCCGTGTCCGTGCCGATCACGCCCGCGAGCGCGAGCAGCACGACGCCGATCACGCTGCCGATGACGATGGCCACGAGCGCATGCGGCAGCGACAGGCCCGGCACGAGCAGCGCGCCCGCCTGCGCGACCAGCAGACCGATGCCGAGCGAAAACCACAGCGCAAAGGCGTCGCCGGTGCGGAACTGGCGGCGCGCGTCGGGTACGGGCACGTTCGGCGCGTAGGTGGAGCCGGCCTCGCCGGCGTGCGAATCTTGAGTCATGTGGAACGCTTTCCTCTGTGTCGTGTGTTTTGTCTGTTTTATCCGGGTTCGTCAGCTTGAGCGGCTCGGCCCGCGCTTCGCGCCGCGGCACTCGCTGTCATAATGCACGACTGCATCCGGTGCGGCAGGCCGTTTTGTGGCGTCGGGCGCTGTGTCCCCGAATCCGCCGCTGACCAGGCAACCTCGGCCACTCATGCTCGGCCAGCCGGAAAGCCGTCATTATCGCGAAAACGTCATGTTTGAAGAAACCCGTGCCAACGTCCCCCTCGCCGAACGGCTGCGCCCGCGCTCCATCGACGAGGTCATCGGCCAGAAGCATCTGCTCGGGCCCAACAAGCCGCTGCGCGTCGCGTTCGAGTCCGGCGAAGCGCATTCGATGATCCTCTGGGGGCCGCCGGGCGTGGGCAAGACCACGCTCGCGCGGCTCATGGCCGATGCCTTCCACGCCGAATTCATCGCGCTCTCCGCCGTTCTTTCGGGCGTGAAGGACATCCGCGAGGCCGTGGAGCAGGCGCAACTGCATCGCGCTCGCGGGCACCAGACGCTCGTGTTCGTCGACGAGGTCCATCGCTTCAACAAGAGCCAGCAGGACGCCTTCCTGCCGCACGTGGAGTCGGGCCTCTTTGTGTTCATCGGCGCGACGACGGAAAACCCGTCGTTCGAGGTGAACAGCGCGTTGCTCTCGCGTGCGGCCGTGTACGTGCTCAAGAGCCTCGACGAGGAGGAGCAGGGCGAACTGCTTGCGCGCGCGAGCGAGGAGCTGGGCGGCCTGACCTTCACCGACGAAGCGAAAAAGGCGCTGATCGGTTCCGCTGACGGCGACGGGCGCAAGCTCCTGAACAACCTCGAAATCGTCGCGCGCGCGGCCGCTCAGCAAAAGAAGACCGAAATCGACGGCGAACTGCTCGGCAGCGCGCTTGCCGAAAACCTCCGCCGCTTCGACAAGGGGGGCGATGCGTTCTACGACCAGATCAGCGCGCTGCACAAGTCGGTCCGTGGCAGCAACCCGGACGGCGCGCTCTACTGGTTCTGCCGCATGCTCGACGGCGGCGCCGATCCGCGTTATCTCGCGCGGCGCATCGTGCGCATGGCGTGGGAGGATATCGGTCTCGCCGACCCGCGCGCCGGGCGCATCACGCTCGACGCGGCCGAGACCTACGAACGTCTGGGCTCGCCCGAAGGCGAACTCGCACTCGCGCAGGCGGTGATCTATCTGGCCGTCGCGCCGAAGTCGAACGCGGGCTATAACGCCTATAACGAGGCGCGGCGCTTCGTGAGCAAGGACCAGTCGCGCGCGGTGCCGATCCACCTGCGCAACGCGCCGACCAAGCTCATGAAGGAGCTTGGCTACGGCCACGAATACCGCTACGCGCACGACGAGCCCGACGCCTACGCGGCCGGCGAGACCTATTTGCCCGACGGCATGCGCGAGCCGCGCTGGTATCAGCCCACGCCGCGCGGGCTCGAAGGCAAGATCGGCGAAAAGCTCGCGCGCCTCGCCGACCTCGACGCGCAATGGCGCGACGAGCATCGGGACGAAATCCGCGAAAGGAAGCGCAAAGGCTGATGCCAGTCCCGCCGGGATGCCGTGCCCGGTGCGCTAAAATCGTCCCTTCACACAACGAAACTGCGTCTCACAATCTCATGCTCGACATCCAGCTGCTGCGCAAAGACCTCGACGGCGTCGCGAAACGCCTCGCCGACCGCGGCTACACCCTCGACGTCGCGGCCTTCTCCGCGCTCGAAGCGGAACGCCGCGCCATCCAGACCCGCACCGAAGAGCTTCAGGCACGCCGCAACAGCCTGTCGAAGCAGATCGGCGCGATGAAAGGCCGCGGCGAGGACACCTCGGCGGTCATGGCCGAAGTGGGCGGCATTGGCGACGAGATGAAGACGTCGGCCGCCAAGCTCGACGAGATCCAGTCGAAGCTCTCGGACCTGCTGCTCGGCGTGCCGAACCTGCCGCACGAGAGCGTACCCGCGGGCAAGGACGAAGCCGACAACGTGGAAGTGCGCCGCTGGGGCACGCCGCGCGCGTTCGACTTCGAGGCAAAGGATCACGTTGATGTCGGCACGCCGTTGGGTCTCGACTTCGAGACGGGCGCGAAGCTCTCGGGCGCACGCTTCACGATGCTGCGTGGCCAGATCGCGCGCCTGCATCGCGCGCTCGCGCAGTTCATGATCGACACGCACACGCAGGAGCACGGCTACACGGAAACGTACACGCCGTACATCGTCAACCCGGAAATCCTGTACGGCACTGGCCAGCTGCCCAAGTTCGCCGACGACATGTTCCGCGTGGAAAAGGGCGGCGGCGAGAACACGGTCACGCAGTACCTCATTTCGACCTCGGAAATCTCGCTCACGAACACGGTGCGCGAGAGCATCGTGGAAGGCAGCGCGCTGCCGATCAAGCTCACGGCGCACTCGCCGTGCTTCCGCTCGGAAGCCGGTTCGTATGGCCGCGACACGCGCGGCATGATCCGTCAGCACCAGTTTGACAAGGTCGAAATGGTGCAGATCGTTGCGCCCGAAACGTCGTACGACGCGCTCGAGCAGATGGTCGTCCACGCGGAAACCATCCTGCAGAAGCTCGGCCTGCCGTATCGCGTCATCACGCTGTGCACGGGCGATATGGGCTTCTCGGCTTCCAAGACCTTTGACCTCGAAGTGTGGCTGCCGGCGCAGAACACGTATCGCGAAATTTCGAGCTGTTCGAATACGGAAGCCTTCCAGGCGCGCCGGATGCAAGCGCGCTACCGCAACGCGCAGGGCAAGCCGGAACTCGTGCATACGCTCAACGGCTCGGGCCTCGCCGTGGGCCGCACGCTCGTAGCTGTGCTGGAGAACTATCAGGAAGCGGACGGCTCGGTCACCGTGCCGGAAGTGCTGCGGCCGTATATGGGCGGCGTGGCGCGGCTTGCAGTGAGCGCCTGAGGCACTGCCTCGCGAACAGAACATGTGACTTGCTTGCCCTCGAAACTTTTTTCCAATGAGGGCTTGCAAAATTCAAAACATGTTCTATAATCTTCGCTTCTCCGGTTGCCGACCAACGCCGGGGAAGCAGTAAAAAAGCAGTGCCCCGGAGAGGTGGCAGAGTGGTCGAATGTACCTGACTCGAAATCAGGCGTACGGTTTCCCCGTACCGTGGGTTCGAATCCCACCCTCTCCGCCAAATTCAGAAAACCCCTGCATGCTTAACCGCTGCAGGGGTTTTTGCTTTTCTGCGCGCTTTTCGCGCGCAGGCGCGTTCACTTCTGCGTATGCCCGCGCATCTCCAGCGCACGCAGGTACGTCCCGGAAATCGACGACCCGCCGTGATGCACGATCTTCTCGTCGACGAGCGCCCACACCGACTTGGCCGCCGCGCGCACGCGCCGGCAGAACGACAGGTCTTCCGAGAGATACACGCCTTTTTCGCCGACGGTGTCGAAGAACGCATAGAACTTGCCGTCCGGCAGGTAGCCCGCGTACTGCGCGGGCGGGCGGTATAGCTCCGTGTGCGCAACGATCGCCTCGAGCGCGTCGCGCCGCACGAGGAAGATGCCCGTGCCGATATGACTCACCTCGGCCCAGCCGTCGGACACGAAACTGCTGCCCGCTTCGTCCGCGAGAATCGCCGTGTTGTAGTCCACCGTTTTTTCCTGCCATTCGCGCAGTGTGAGCCCCACGTCGGCGCTCGTGATCTGCTTTTCCTGGTCGAAATAGCGGTACGGGCAGGCAATGCCGGCCACGGACTTGTTGCCGGCGATCAAGCGCAGAACCGCTTCGCGCGAGAAGTCCATGTCCGTATCGAGAAAAAGGAGATGGGTGAACTCGGGATGGCTCAAAAAATAATTCGCAAAGAAATTGCGCGCGCGGATGATGTGCGACGAGGCCGTATGGATGTACTCGTAGCGGATGCCGCGCTCCTTGAGCGTTTCCATGAGGCGGCCGAGCGCCATGGCGAAGTCGAAATGCACCGAGTTGTCGTAAGTGGGCAGCGCGATCAGGACATTGAGCGCCGTGTTCGGGGTGGAGGAGGGGGCGGGATTACTTGAGGTCATGATCGGACTGTCTGCTCGCGATGTAAGATATTTCTCATTCTTGACGGCGGCTTGCGCTCGAACAATCGGAGATATCTGAAAATTCCGCGCCCGACGTCATGACGATGACGCAGGTTGCTGCGCTAACGACGCCGCAGCGCCGGTACAATCGCTCCTTTGAATTTGCGGCGCAGTGTTCTCCAGCACACTGCCGCGCCCACTTCGGTCCACAGATGCCTATCACCTACAAGTCTGCCGACGATCTCGCCCGCCTGCGCATTTCGGGCCGGCTCGCCGCTGACGTGCTCGCGATGATCGGCGAGCACGTGAAGCCGGGCGTCTCCACCGACGACCTCGACGCCCTCTGCAACGACTACATCGTCAACACGCTAAAGGCAGTCCCGGCCAATGTCGGCTATCTGGGTTTTCCGAAGACGATCTGCACGTCCGTCAATTCCGTGGTCTGCCACGGTATTCCGAATCGCGGCGAGGTGCTCAAGGACGGCGACATCATCAACATCGACGTGGCCGTCATCAAGGACGGCTATTTCGGGGACACGAGCCGCATGTACTGTGTCGGCACGCCGAGCACGGTGGGCCGCCAGCTGATTGACACGACCTACGAAGCGATGCTTGCGGGCATCCGCCAGGTGAAGCCGGGGGCGACGCTCGGCGACGTTGGCAACGCCATCCAGAAGCGCGCTCAAAGTGACGGCTTTTCGATCGTGCGCGAGTATTGCGGCCACGGCATCGGCAAGGTCTACCACGAGGAGCCGCAGGTGCTGCACTACGGCCAGCCGGGGCAGGGCGTGCGCCTGAAACCGGGCATGGTTTTCACGATCGAGCCGATGGTCAACGCAGGCCGCGCCGGCACGACGGTGCAGCGTGACGGCTGGACGGTCGTCACCAAGGACCGCTCGCTCTCGGCGCAGTGGGAGCACATGATCGCGGTCACCGACGACGGCTACGAACTGCTCACGCCCTGGCCGGACGGCACAGGCGCTTACGAGGCCCCGTGAGCACGGCTGTGCGGCCTCTGTGGCCGTCTGTCAAGGATCGCGCGCGCGGCGTGGTCTGCTGGCAATTGTCAAATAAGGATTTGACTCTCAAGCCAGTTCGGTTAAAGCTACGCGTTAGCGCTTTATTGGGGTTTACGACTGCATGAGTCCGTCACTGACCGTTCGCCGTATCGCCGCCGATCAGGGTGCCGTGCTCCGCGAGCTTCGAACAGCTTCGCTGCGCGACGCGCCTTATGCATTCGGCGACACGCTCGAAGACGCGCTATCGGCCGATGCCGCCGTTTTCGACGCCGCGGCGGCCCGCCATGCGGTTTCGCACACGGGCACGTCGTTCATTCTCTATACCGAGGGCCATCCGGCCGGCCTGATCGGCGCGAGCTTCGAAAGCGCGCCGGCGCGCCGCGCGTTCGTTTCGGCACTGTGGGTTGCGCCTGCGGTGCGTCATCTGAGCGGCGGCGAGCTGCTTCTGAACAGCGCCATCGAATGGCTCGTGAGCGAAGGCGCCACGCAGGTCTACGCCTGGGTCACCGACGCGAACACCACGGCCATGCGTTTCTACGAGCGCCTCGGCTTCGTTGCCACCGGCGATCACGCGCGCAGCCAGCAACAGCCTGAACAGTGGGAAACGCTGCTCATGCGTGCGCTCGGCGAGCACGCGAAGTCCGCTTCTTCACCCGCTTCTTGACCATAACGCCAGGCGTTCGCGCCGCTGCGTGCGGCGGCGCTTGCGCTTCACTTCCGTCCGTACGACACACTCGCTCGCGCTTCGCGCGCTTTTTTACGCCATTTTTGTTTGTGCGTGGGTTGTACGTATCCGGCAGCGAATTTGGCCGAACACACCATTAAAAATAATGGCCGTGTGCGTCCGCGCCTGTAAAATACGCAAAATTTTTAGCCGAACGCCATGTCGCCCAGGAAATCGCCATATTTTGAACTGAAGAGCGGTTCAGTCGATACGCTTCTGTTCGTGGTCAAGACGACCGAGCTCGACGCAATGCGCGCCGAACTCACGCGGCGCTTCGAGGCGACGCCCGAATTCTTCGCCAACGACACCGTCGCGATCGACGTGCGGCGTCTCGCCGACGGCGAGCAGGTCGCGCTTGGCGACATCGCCCGTCTGCTCGAAAGCGTGCGCATGCGCCCGGTAGGCGTGGTTGCACAGCCTGAACAACACGGCTGGGCCGCTGCGGCAGGCCTGCCGTTCCTCGAGGCGCGCGACCGTCGTGGCGCGGGCACGAAGCCGGCCTCCGACGAAGCGGCGGGCGACGGCGAGGCATCGAATGCATCTGCCACCGCTTCTGCAATCGCTTCTGCCACCGTTTCGGCCGCACCGCAAACCACCGCTGCACAGCCCGAACTCTTTTCCACCGACGCGAACCCGGCCGCCGCCCAGGCGAGCGCGGCGGCAACCGTGAGCGCCGCAGCGACGCTCGACGCTGGCGCGTCTGGCGCGCGCGCGGAACCCACGCTCGTGATCGACCGGCCGCTGCGTTCGGGCCAGCGCATCTACGCGAAGGGTGACGTGGTCGTGCTCGGCCTCGTTTCCAACGGCGCGGAAGTGATCGCCGAGGGCAACATCCATATTTACGCGCCGTTGCGCGGCCGTGCGCTTGCGGGCGTCCACGGCAACCACGACGCACGCATTTTCTGCACGAGTCTCGAGGCGGAACTGATTTCGATTGCGGGCATCTACCGTACCACTGAAGTTCCACTCGCCGACGACGTGCGGGGCAAGCCGGCTCAAATCCGGCTCGAGGAAGAAAAGCTGTTGATCGAACCGTTGAGGCTCACCTGAGTCGCAGCTCGAGCGTCGTGCGCAAGCGAGCAGGGGCATGAGCGGCACGCGATGAGACCAAACTGAGAAACTGACGAACGCAAGGTAAGGGAATGGCAAAAATCATTGTGGTGACTTCGGGCAAAGGTGGTGTCGGCAAGACGACCACGAGCGCGAGTTTCGCATCGGGCCTCGCGTTGCGCGGCCACAAGACCGCGGTCATCGACTTCGACGTGGGCCTGCGCAATCTCGACCTCATCATGGGTTGCGAGCGCCGCGTCGTCTATGACCTGATCAACGTGATCCAGGGTGAGGCGAACCTCAATCAGGCGCTCATCAAGGACAAGAAGTGCGAAAACCTCTTCATCCTGCCGGCCTCGCAAACGCGCGATAAAGACGCGCTCACGAAGGAAGGCGTGGAAAAGGTGATCGAGGACCTGCGCAAGATGGATTTCGAGTACATCGTGTGCGATTCGCCGGCCGGCATCGAGTCGGGCGCGCTGCTCGCGATGCACTTCGCCGACGAAGCGCTCATCGTGACGAACCCGGAAGTGTCTTCCGTGCGCGACTCGGACCGTATTCTCGGCATGCTTTCGTCGAAGACGAAGCGCGCGATCGAAGGCAAGGACCCGATCAAGGAACACCTGCTCATCACCCGCTACAACCCGAAGCGCGTGAGCGAAGGCGAAATGCTCTCGCTGAACGACATTCAGGAGATCCTGCGCATCGAACTGATCGGTGTGGTGCCCGAATCGGAAGCGGTGCTGCACGCATCGAACCAGGGTCTGCCGGCAGTGCATCTGGATGGCACCGACGTCGCCGAGTCGTACAAGGACGTCGTGTCGCGCTTTCTCGGCGAGGACAAGTCGCTTCGCTTCACCGATTACCAGAAGCCAGGCCTCTTGCAGCGCCTCTTCGGTAGCAAGTAAGGGAGGCGAACGTCATGTCGTTTCTTTCGTTTTTTCTCGGCGAGAAGAAGAAGTCCGCCTCGGTAGCGAAGGAACGCCTGCAGCTCATCATTGCTCACGAGCGCGCAGGCGGCCATCCGCCCGCCGACTATCTGCCGGCCCTGCAACGCGAACTGGTCGCGGTGATCTCCAAGTACGTGAAGATCTCCGATGAAGACATTCGCGTGAGCCTCGAACGTCAGGACGATCTCGAAGTGCTCGAGGTCAAGATCGAGATTCCGCAGGCTTGAGTCTTAAGCGCGCGCAGCCGCTGCGTTGCGCGCGTCGTTTGCCGTATCGGTTCGCTTTTCCTTCACGCCTTTCTTTCTCGCGCGCTGCGCTCTGGCGCCACCGCCTGCCTTACCGAAATATTCGGTTTCACTTCACCCTGCGCCGTTACACCGCCGCTGTCAGCGCAGCGCCGTGCTCGCGCATTGATCGGGTAACGCCAATCATGGCGTGCACATTCAAGGGTGATCAACATGAACAACTCCATTCGCCTCTTCATCGCCAAGGCCGCGATCGTCGCTGCCGGCACTTGCGCTGTCGCGGCTCCCGCGTTCGCCGAAATCGTCGTGGTCGAGCCGAGCGCGCCGCCGCCTGTCGAACGCGTGGAAGTCGTACCGGCGCCGCGTGCGGGCTATGTATGGGACAAGGGCCACTGGCGCTGGGACCACGGCCAGTACGTGTGGGTGCGGGGCCACTGGCAGGCGGAGCGTGTCGGCTATCACTGGGTGCCGGGCCACTGGATCGCGCACGGCCCGAACTGGCGCTGGGTCGAAGGCCACTGGGCGGTCTGACCTTCGAGCCCGGGAGGAGCCCCATCATGAGTAAAAAACTGCTCGCTGCGGCCGTGCTCGCGCTTACGCTGGCGGGCTGCATCGTCGTGCCGGCGCGGCCCATGTACGTGAGACCCGCTCCGGTCGTCATCTACTAGCCGCTGACCGTTGCTACCGATCCCTCGACGGGTCGTCCATTCCGGGCTCGGCGCGCTTTGGCGCGTCGGGCCCGGCGTGTTTTGCGGAGCGCATCGTCGATGCCGCACGAGGGTTGAGTAAGAAAGGGACAGACTTCGTTCGCATCGAATCGCCTATTCGCAGGTTGACGCAAGGTTCGTCCGTTAGAATCTCCAGAAATCCCATTAAGACTGGAATATCGGGCCCTGCGGTCCGCAGCACAATGAAACGAGTTTTGATTGTCAAAGTGACTTCGCTCGGCGACATCGTCGAGGCGCTCCCGGTCGTCGCCGACGTGCAGCGCGCCTTCCCAGGCGTCAAGGTCGATTGGGCCGCGGACGAGTCTTTCGCCGATATCGTGCGCTGGAACGCGGGCGTCGACCGCGTGCTCTGCGCGCCGCTGCGCCGCTTCAAGAAGGCGCGCCGCTGGAGCGACTTCAAGGCGATCTGGGCATCGATATCGGAACTTCGCGCCTACCAATACGACGCGATCGTCGACATTCACGGCGTCTACAAGAGCGCGATCATCGCGTTTCTCGCTCGCGGGCGACGTCGCTTCGGCTATCTCTCGCAGGACCTTGGCGAGCGCGGCGCGGCCTTCGCGTACAACGGCCGCTTCGGGCCGCGTCCGAAGTGCGACGCGTGGCACGGCATGCGCATCAGCGCGGGCGAGGCGCTTGGCTATACGGTCGATACGCCGCCCGACTTTCAGATGCGCGTTCCGCGCGACGGCACCGCGCTGCCAGCGCCTGACGCGCCCACGGCGCTGTTCTTTCACGCGACCTCGAAAGACGAGAAGAAATGGCCGGTCGACCATTGGGGCGAACTGGGCAATGCGTTGATCGCGCGTGGCCTGCGCATCGAACTGCCGTGGGGTTCCGATAACGAGCTAGCCACGGCGCGCGAGATCGCGGCGCTCATCCCCGGTGCGACGGTGCTGCCGCGCCTCACGGTTTCGCAGGTCGCACAGCGAATCGAAGATTGCGCGCTCGTGGTCGGCACCGACACGGGCTTCGTGCATCTCGCCCACGCGCTCATCAAGCCGACCGTGATGGTTTTCGTGACGACCGACGCCGAACACAGCGGCGTGCGTGCGCCCAATCGCTCGATCTCGATCGGTGATGGCCGTCACGTGCCGCCCGTGCAGGTAGCGATCGATGCTGTCGATCGCATCTACCCTGCGCGCGACGGCGGCGCTTCTTCGCAGGCATCGCGCGTTCACGCCGCTTGAGTTTCGCGGTTCGGCGCACGCTTGCTGCGGCATTTTCCCCTGTGCTTTCCCGCGGGTTTCCGGCAGTTTCACATTACGAGCTTGTTAAAAGTGTCGCGCTTGTATTGCATGCGCGCGTGTGAGCGCGCATGCAAAAGGCTTTGGCGCTCGTGCTGTTACATGAGCCACACCGCTGCTTACAAATTGCAACGCCTCACGCCTTCGCCGTCGTGTTCAATCGTAACCATCCAGCCCGACATCGAATGGCCGGAAACAGACACTGACTTGAAGGGAGAACACTGTGAAACGATTGACGCTTACCCTCATCGCCGGCGCATTGCTTGCGGCTTCGCTGGGCGGCTGCGTCGTGGTGCCGGCCGGCGGCTACTACGGCGGCGGCTACCATCACGGCTATTACTATCGCTGATCGCCGCCACACGGCGCAGCGCCACATAGCGCCGTGCAAGCGGCACCTGCGGCACGGCGGCCTTCAGGCAAGCAGCATTTCAATCGCGACGACCGCGGCTATGGCTGCGGCGTTCGCCGCCAGCGCTTCGAGCACGACCGCGCGCCAGCTCGCGGTGCGCAGTCGAAACGCCATCAGGAGGGAGATGCCCAGGGCGAGGGCGATGATCAGAACAATGTCGGCGTTGCTCAGATGCAGGTTCATCGTCGGCTCCCCCGGGAGATCGCTCCCCGCCTGTTGATTCGAGTATAGACACGCATCGCGCGTGCCCAAAGCGATCAAAAATCGCGCTCAGGAAGGGCGTAAAAAAAGCGGAGTCCGGTTGGCGGACTCCGCTTTTTTGCTTTGCTTTTTCGTCGATACAGCGATGGCTTACGAGAGCGATGTGTGGCGCGTCTCACGCATGCACAGGACACCGAACAGGCTCACGCAGGCGGCGATCGACACATACGCGCCGACCCACGAGAGACCGCCGCGCGCGGCCAGCACCTGTGCGATATACGGCGCGACCGAAGCGCCGAGAATGCCGCCCAGGTTGTACGCGACGCCCGCGCCCGTGTAGCGCACGTTCGTCGGGAACAACTCGGGCAGCAACGCGCCCATCGGTGCGAACGTGGCGCCCATCAGGAACAGCTGGATCACGAGGAAGAGCAGCACGAACGGCGTCGCGCCGCTGCCGAGCAGCGGCTCCATCGTGAAGCCCGAGAGAATCGCCAGAATGCAGCCGACGATGAGCACCGGCTTGCGGCCGAAGCGATCGGAAAGCCAGGCCGAGATCGGGGTGGCGATACCCATGAACACCACGGCGATGCACAGCATGCCGAGGAAGGTCGGGCGCGGAATGTGCAGCGCCGTCACGCCGTGCGAGAGCGAGAATACCGTCGCGTTGTAGAAGAGCGTGTAGCACACGACCATGGCGAGCGCGCCGAGCAGCGTCGGCCACCAGTACTGCGAGAGCAGCGTCGCGACCGGCACCTTGACGCGTTCGTCGCGCTCGACAGCGGCCTTGAAGGCGGGCGTTTCAGCGATCTTCAGGCGCACGTACAGACCGAGCGCGACGAGCACCGCCGAGACGATGAACGGCACGCGCCAGCCCCAGTCGCGGAACTGCTGGTCGGAGAGCGTCGAAGCGAGGCCGAAGAAAAGGCCATTCGAGGCGAGGAACCCCACCGAAGGCCCGAGCTGCGGGAACATGCCGAACCAGCCGCGTTTGCCTTGCGGCGCGTATTCCGTCGCGAGGAGCGCGGCGCCGCCCCATTCGCCGCCGAGGCCGATGCCCTGACCAAAGCGCAGGATGCACAGCAGGATCGGCGCGAGGCTGCCAATCGCGTCATAGCCGGGCAGGAAGCCGATCAGCGTGGTGGACAGCCCCATGACGAGCAGCGACGCCACCAGCGTCGATTTACGGCCGATACGGTCGCCGAAGTGGCCGAAGATGAACGAGCCGATCGGCCGCGCGACGAACGCAATGCCGAAGGTGACGAACGCCGAGAGCGCCTGCGCCGTGGCCGAGCCGTGCGGGAAGAACACGGGACCGATCACGAGCGCGGCGGCCGTTGCGTACACATAGAAGTCGTAGAACTCGATTGCGGTGCCGATAAAGCTCGCAAAGATCACGCGTGCGGTGCTTTGCTGCTTCGCTGCGGTAGCCTGATCGGCGCGCGCGGGCGAAATGGGGGAGGTGGACATTCAAGGGTCTCCAGTCGTTGTGACGCGCTTGTGCCTGAGTCTTGCGAGGCTTGCGCGGGCGTCTTTGTTCAGTCTCGAAGCGTGGCGGGACGCGCGGTTCGCGCGGCGCACCGGCCGTGTCCGTCAGGCGGCGACGCTTCGCCAGTATGCATCGCACAACACAGGCTGTGCGCGTTGATTCCTGACCGGCCATGGCGCGCCGATAGGCACGAAGGGGCGGGAGCACGGTCGAAGCCTCACGCCGGGGCGCGGATGGCGCGTGGCGAGAGGCATGGCCGGCGGGCGCCGGCTGGGGATAGCGAAAAATTATAACGACCGTGCGCGCCGTCCAGCAAGGCGGGCGTAAGCAGGCGAGCCAAGCCTTTACGTCACTGGAAGTTCTGCGCCTGCGGCGAAGCGAGCGTGCGCAACTGGAACTTGCCGTTGTCGTTGAAGAGCCAGTCCTCGAACATCTCGAGCTGGCCTGCGGAATTGAGCAGGCCGCCGGGCGGAGGCGGCAGCGGCGCGGCGCGGCGCAGTGTTGCGAGCGCGGTGGCCTCGGCTTCGTTGTCGCCGTTGGTTCGATAAACCGATGACTTCACGATCTGGCCATTGCGATTGACCGTGAACGACACGACCACGAGCGAGCGCAGCATGGCCTGCGGCGCGCCATGCAGAACGAAGGACGGGTTGTGCTCGACGATGTGTTTCGCGACCGTGGTGCGGTAGTCGTCGAGTGTGGCGCTATTGATCGCCGCGGGAGGAATGGCGAGGAGCGGTTTGGGCGGCAGCGTGATCGTGCAGGCGCCGAGGCACCCGAGAATCGCGAGCAGCAAAACCAGACCGAGGCGCCGTGCGAGGAAGGCGCGAGGTGCGGACGAACCGCATGACCACTGGACGCAGATGAGCATGTCGAACAAGCTCGGAAGCGGGACCTGAATCGAGCTTAGACGATACGCAGCGGGAAGCAATCAGAACTGTCCCGCGTAGTTCACGGGACGTGCGAAACGGCGAGGGTGCTGAGCGTTTATTCGACCGGGAACTGCGCGCAAGGATCAGCCGTGGTCGTCGCGCAAGCGTACGAGTACTCGCCGCTCTTCAGGAACAGCTCCTTGCCGACCTGGAGGTTGTCGCGCAGATTGGGCGAGGTTTCCCACGCGATGTAGCTGGAGCACATCACGGCGAACAGGACGACAAGCGAAAACGCGAATTTTTCGAGCAGCTGGTATTGGTGCGGCATGGTGATCTTTCCCATCGATGGGTAGGATTTTACCTCATGATTAGGGTTTTCACCTAGTGAATTGAGCGTGGTCGGGTGGGTGAATTATGGGTTTGACCCTTTAATTGCGGTCGTGGTGGCGGGATATCCGATCGGAACCTCGCTGCGCTCTGGGTGAGCGCAGCGTGCCGCTGAGATATGGTTCGCCATCCTGATCATTTATCGCGCGATATCAGCCACGCACTCTCTCGTGGCGCAGGAGCGGCACCTCGTTGATCAGCGGCATTTCGGCCTGACGGCCGGCGCTTTGACGACACGCTGGCGCTCAGACGCGCCAAGTTTCACGATTTGGCGGAGGCGGTGAGATTCGAACTCACGGAAGGGTTACCCCTTCGCCGGTTTTCAAGACCGGTGCATTCAACCACTCTGCCACACCTCCGGAGCCGCGCATTGTAACCCGAAACATGAGCGCGGCGGCACTCGCCCAGTCGATCCAGATCGACCTTAGTGCGGGTCTTTCAGGAACAGCGCCTGCAAGTCGTTCAGAAAGCGCTGCCCCAACTCCGTCGGCGCGATTTTTTCATAATCGCGCGTAATGAGCCCGCGCCGCTCGGCTTCCTGCAGCGCCGGTTCGATCGTCGTGATGGGCAGGCCCGTGCGTTCGATGAAGCGATGCACCGGAAACCCTTCCACGAGCCGCAGCGCATTGAGCATGAACTCGAACGGCAAGTCGCGCGCGTTGACTTCGTGCTCTTCCTGGACCGGCGTGCCCGCCCGCGCCTGCTCGATAAAGGTCGCCGGATGCTTGTAGCGCGCCTGGCGCACGATGCGGTTCGGAAACGAGAGCTTCGTATGCGCGCCCGCGCCGATCCCGAGGTAGTCGCCGAAGCGCCAGTAGTTGAGGTTATGCCGGCAGTGGCGATCCGGCTGGGCGTACGCCGAAACCTCGTAGCGTCCATATCCCGCGCCCGACGTGCACTCGTGAATCCAGTCCTGCATATCGGCGGACTGGTCGTCATCGGGCAGGGCGGGCGGGAACTTTGCGAACAGCGTGTTCGGTTCGAGCGTCAGGTGATACAGCGACAGATGCGGTGGCTTGAACGAGAGCGCCGTCTCGATGTCGGCCTGGCATTCGGCGAGCGTTTGCTGCGGCAGCGCGAACATCAGGTCGAGGTTGAAGTTGTCGAAAGTATTCGCCGCGACCTCGACCGCGTGGCGCGCCTGCGCCGCGTCATGAATGCGCCCGAGCGCCTTCAGATGCGCTTCGTTGAAACTCTGGATGCCCACCGAGAGCCGGTTCACGCCGCTGGCGCGAAACTGTGCGAACTTCGCGGCTTCGAACGTGCCGGGATTCGCTTCGAGCGTGATCTCGGCATCGGCGTCGAGCGGCAGCAGGGCGCGCACATCCGAGAGCAGCCGATCCAGACCTGCTGCGGAAAGCAGGCTGGGCGTCCCCCCGCCGATGAACACCGTATGCACCTGGCGGCCCCAGACGAGCGGCAACGCCTGTTCGAGATCGGCGCGCAGCGCGTCGAGATATTCGTCTTCGGGGAAGCGCTCGCCCTTCCACTCATGCGAGTTGAAATCGCAATAGGGACACTTGCGCACGCACCACGGGAAATGCACGTAGAGCGCGAGCGGCGGCAGCGAAGTGAGGCGAATGCTGCCAGGCATCGTGAAGGACTGGACCACGTCGATGCCGATTCGATGCTGCTGGCTCACGCTTCCTCCTGCAGTCGCGCGAGCAGCTGGCGCAGGGCGACTGCGCGATGGCTCGACGCGTTCTTGAGCGCCGGATCGAGTTCGGCGGCCGTGGCCTCCAGCTCCGGGACGTAGAAGTAAGGGTCGTAGCCGAAGCCGTTGTCGCCGCGCGGCGCGTCGAGCACCACGCCGTGCCAGCGGCCTTCGGCGATGAGCGGCTCGGGGTCGTCGGCATGGCGCACGAGTGCGAGCACGCAAAAGTAGTAGCCGCGGCGATCCGCGTGATCTTTCAGGTTCGCGACGAGCAGCGCATTGTTCGCCGCGTCGCTTTTCTCGCCGCCCGCCAGTTGCGCGTAGCGCGCCGAAAACACGCCCGGCGCGCCGCGCAGCGCACGTACGCACAGGCCCGAATCGTCGGCGAGCGCTGGCAGGCCCGTGAGCTTCGCCGCGTGGCGTGCCTTGGCGAGCGCGTTCTCCACGAAGGTGGGATGCGGCTCCTCGGCTTCGGGCACGTTCAGCGCGCCTTGCGGCACGAGCTCGATGCCGGCCGCGCCGAGCAGTGCCGCGAACTCGCGCAGTTTGCCCGCGTTGTTCGAGGCGAGCACGACGCGCGAGAGCGCGTGAGCCGCGCTTTTCGCCGCTGAATCCGGCTGCAAATCAGCCATGCGAGATCTCCAGCGCCGCCTTCTGCTTCTCGATCAGCGAGCGGATGCCGCTTTGCGCCAGGTCGAGCAGCGCGTTCAGTTCTTCACGCGAGAATGGCGCGCCTTCTGCCGTGCCCTGGACTTCGACCATGCCGCCCGAGCCCGTCATGACGACGTTCATGTCGGTGTCGCATTGCGAGTCTTCGTCATAGTCGAGGTCGAGCACCGGCACGCCTTCATACACGCCGACCGAAATCGCGGCAACGTAGTCGGTGATCGGCGAGCGCTCGATGCGGCCCGTGGCCAGCAGCTTCGAGACGGCGTCGTGGGCCGCCACGAACGCGCCCGTGATGCTCGCGGTGCGCGTGCCGCCATCGGCTTGCAGCACGTCGCAATCGAGGTTGATGGTGCGCGCGCCGAGCGCCTCCAGGTCGAACACCGCACGCATGGCGCGGCCGATCAGGCGCTGGATTTCCTGCGTGCGGCCGGTTTGCTTGCCGCGCGCGGCTTCGCGGTCGCTGCGCGTGTGCGTGGCGCGCGGCAGCATGCCGTACTCGGCGGTGAGCCAGCCCTGGCCCTTGTCGCGCAGGAACGGCGGCACGCTTTCGGACACGCTCGCGGTGCACAGCACCTTCGTGTCGCCGAACTCGACGAGGACCGATCCTTCGGCGTACTTCGTGTAGTTGCGAGTGATGCGGACTTCGCGAAGCTGGTCGGCGGCGCGGCCGGAGGGGCGCTGGTTGGATTGGGTCATCGTGAAGGTGCGCGAGGGCACGAGAGGGAAGGGGAAACCATGATTTTACCGCCTAAGCGCGCCTCGCGATGGACGCCGCCGGCAGGCCGAAATGGGGCCGCGTGGGCCTGGCGCGCCATGCAGCCCGCGCTTGCGAAGGCGCGCCCTCAAAAATGGGATAATACGGTTTCTCCGCCCCGCGCTTTTCGTCCATTCGCGACAACACGCCGGGCGCCTCGATTCCCCTGCCGTGACCCGCGCGCGCTGCGCACGACGCCACGGCTTTCTTCGCGAGACGAACCATGATTTACAGCATGACCGGCTATGCCAGCGCCACGCGCGAGCTTGCTGCGGCTTCGGGCACGGGCGGCGCCAGTGTCTCAGTCGAATTGCGCACGGTGAATTCGCGCTTTCTCGACCTGAACTTCCGCATGCCCGAAGACGTGCGCGTGTGCGAGCCCACGCTGCGCGAAATGCTGATGACGAAGCTCTCGCGCGGCAAGGTCGACATCCGCATCAACATCCAGAAGAGCGAGCAAGGCGCGAGCGCGGGCGCGCTCAACCGCGACGCGCTCGACCAGCTCGCCGGGCTCGAGCGCGCCGTGCTCGAAGCGTTTCCTGAGTCGGGCCGCCTGCGCACGGGCGAGATCCTGCGCTGGCCCGGCGTGCTGGCGGAAAGCGGCGTCGAGGCCGAAGTGCTGCGCGACGCCGTGCTCGGCTGCGGCAAGCAGGCCATCGCCGATCTGATCGAAGTGCGTGCTCGCGAAGGCGCGCAGCTCGCCAACATGCTGCTTGCGAACGTCACCGAAATGGAGACGATCGTCGCGCGCATCACGCCGCTCGTGCCCGAGCTGATCGCGAAGCACCAGCAGAAGATCGTCGAGCGTCTGCAGGAAGCGCTCGGCATCGCCGCGCCGGACAGCAATGGCAACGGTGGCAGCATCGGCAATATTTCGCGCGAGGAAATTGCCGAGCGCATTCGCCAGGAAGTGACGATGTACGGCATTCGCATCGACATCGCCGAAGAGCTCTCGCGCCTTACGGCGCACCTGAACGAAACGCGGCACGTGATCGAGAAGGGCGGCCGCGTCGGCAAGCGTCTCGACTTCATGATGCAGGAGCTCAACCGCGAAGCGAACACGCTTGGCTCGAAGGCGGCGGCGAAGGAACTTGCAGACGCCTCGATGACGCTCAAGCTGCTCATCGAGCAGATGCGCGAGCAGGTCCAGAATCTCGAATAAGGAAGCAACGAACATGACCGACCAAAGCAGCGCCCCCAAAACGGATGCGAAGCACGACAAGAAGCGCAATCCGTATGCGGGCATGTACCCCGGCAACCTCTTCATGGTGGTGGCGCCTTCGGGTGCGGGCAAGTCAACGCTCGTGAACGCGCTGCTCGCCGAAGACAGCGCGATCCGCCTGTCGGTTTCGTACACGACGCGCGCGCCGCGTTCGAAGGAGCGCGACGGCGAGCACTATCACTTCACGAACGTCGACGACTTCCTCACGCGCCACGCCGCGGGCGAGTTTCTCGAGAGCGCTGAAGTGCATGGCAACTACTACGCCACTTCGCGCGTGTGGATCGAAGACCAGATGAAAATCGGGCATGACGTCCTGCTCGAAATCGACTGGCAAGGCGCGCAGCAGGTGAAGAAGCAGTTCCGCAATGCAGTGGAAATTTTCATCCTGCCGCCGTCGCTCGAAGCGCTCGCCGACCGCCTGAAAAAGCGCGGCGAAGATGAGCCGAACGTCATCACGCGACGCCTGCTTGCAGCGGGCAGCGAGATCGCACACGCGAGCGAATCGGAGTACGTCGTGATCAACGAGAACTTCGATCGCGCGTTGCAGGAGCTGCGCAATATCGTGAGCGCCACGCGCTTGCGCTTCGCTTCGCAATACGCGCGGCATACCGAGCTCTTCGTGCAGCTCGGTATCCACCAACCGCAGCCCGGCGCATCGGGCACATAAGGTAGAATAAGAACCTGCTGAGAATGAGAAGGAACCCGACATGGCCCGCATCACCGTCGAAGATTGTCTGAAACAGATTCCGAACCGCTTCGAACTGGCGCTCGCTGCGACTTATCGCGCGCGCCAGCTCGCACAAGGTCACACGCCCAAGATCGAAAGCCGCGACAAGCCAACCGTTGTCGCGCTGCGCGAGATCGCGGCTGGCCAGGTCGGCCTTGAAATGCTGAAGAAGGTGCCCGTCTAAGGGCGCGTTCGCAGGCATTGCGCCAGGCATGTAGTTTGTACCGCGCGCAGTTGCATCAACCGGCTTAATCGTCAACGCCAAACCTGATACGGAGGGGAACATGAGCACTACGCCCTCGCCGGCCACCGACGTGGACCAGGAAGCTGAGACTACGAGCCCTGCGCGCAATTACATCGACGCGGTCCTCGAACAGTCGTTTCGCCATCTGTTCGGACCGACCGCGACGCCGGAGCAGCCCCGCAAGCACGGGGTTGTCTCCATCGCCAATCTGACTGCTGCGCTCTCCGGTTACCTCACCCCCGAGGAAATCAAGGAGGTCAAGGCGGCGTTCCACTTCAGCGATGAAGCCCACCTCGGGCAATATCGCCAGAGCGGCGAACCCTATATCACCCATCCCGTCGCCGTCGCGGAAATCTGCGCCGGCTGGAAGCTCGACGCGCAGTCCATCATGGCTGCGCTCCTGCACGACGTGATGGAAGACCAGGGCGTGACCAAGGCGGAACTCGCCGAGCGCTTTGGCGCGAAGGTCGCGGAACTGGTCGATGGCCTGTCGAAACTCGACAAGATGGAGTTTCGCAACCGCGAGGAAGCGCAGGCGGAAAACTTCCGCAAGATGCTGCTCGCGATGGCGCGCGACGTGCGCGTGATTCTGGTGAAGCTCGCCGACCGGCTGCACAACATGCGCACGCTCGGTGCGGTGCCGCCCGAAAAGCGCCGCCGTGTGGCGCGCGAGACGATCGACATCTACGCGCCCATCGCGCACCGCCTTGGCCTGAACAACACCTATCGCGAGCTGCAGGACCTGAGCTTCGCGAACTTCAACCCGAATCGCTACGCCACGCTCGAAAAGGCGGTGAAGGCCGCGCGCGGCAATCGCCGCGAAGTGGTCAGCAAGATTCTGGAAGCGGTGCAGCGCGCGATTGCCGACGCGAAGCTCGACGCCGAAGTCACGGGCCGCGAGAAAACCATCTTCAGCATCTACAAGAAGATGCGCGACAAGCAGTTGTCGTTCTCGCAGGTGCTCGACGTGTACGGTTTTCGCGTCGTGGTCGAGTCCGCGCTCGAGTGCTACACCTGTATCGGCGCGCTCCATGCGCTCTACAAGCCGGTTCCGGGCAAGTTCAAGGACTACATCGCCATTCCCAAGGTGAACGGCTATCAGTCCCTGCACACCACGCTCGTGGGCCCGTTCGGCGCGCCCATCGAGTTCCAGGTCCGCACGCGCAAGATGCACGAAATCGCCGAGGCAGGCGTGGCCGCGCACTGGCTCTACAAGAACGGCGGCGCGGATCTGAACGACGTGCAAAAGCGCGCGCACCAGTGGCTCAAGTCGCTGCTCGACATCCAGAGCGAAGTCGGGGACTCGAGCGAATTCCTCGAACACGTCAAGATCGACCTGTTCCCGGACGCCGTGTACGTCTTCACGCCGAAGTCGAAGATCATGGCGCTGCCGCGCGGCGCCACGGCGCTCGACTTCGCTTATTCGATCCACAGCGACCTCGGCAACCAGTGCGTGGCCGTGAAGATCAACAACGAGCTGCTGCCGTTGCGTACCGAACTCAAGAGCGGCGACATCGTCGAGGTGATCACGGCGCCGTACTCCAAGCCGAATCCGGCGTGGCTTGGCTTCGTGCGCACCGGCAAGGCGCGTTCGGCGATCCGGCACTACCTGAAGACGATGCGTCTCACGGAGTCGGTGCAGCTGGGCGAGCGGCTCGTCGATCAGGCGCTCAAGGGCTACGGCTACCAGCTTTCGGAGGTCACGCCGGAAGTGTGGGAGAAGCTGGTCCAGTGGACCGGCAACAAGAACCGCCAGGAAATTTTCGCCGACATCGGTCTTGGCCGGCGTGTGGCGGCGGTCATGGCCAAGCGCATCGAAGTGCTGATGAGCGGCCAGGATGCCGACGACGCCGAGCATCATCATCCGCCGCGCGACCCGAATGCGCCGCCGGCGCCGCCCGTCGTCATCACGGGCACCGAAGGCATGTCGGTGCAGCTTTCGGCGTGCTGCCGCCCGATCCCTGGCGACGACATCATGGGCTACATCGGCATCGGTCTCGGGATGGCGATCCATACGACCGACTGCCGCGTCGCGCAACGTATCCACCGGCGCGACCCGGGCCGCTGGATCGACGTGGCGTGGGCGCCGCAGCCGGGGCGGTTGTTCGACGTCGCCGTGAAGGTGCTCGTGAAGAACACGAAGGGCGTGTTCGCCCGCGTGGCGGCCGACATCACGTCGGCGGACGCCAACATCGTCCACATCGCGATGGACGACGATCTGGCACAGGAATCGAACATGTTGCGTTTCGTGATCCAGGTGAGCGATCGCGTGCACCTCGCGAACGTCATGCGCCGTGTGCGCACGAATCCGGACGTCATGCGCATCGCGCGCGAGCGTTCGAGCGACGACGGGCACCATCGCCACGATGGCGGCATGCGCATCGAGCGCGAGCGCGCGGATTATTGATCGGGGCGAAGCTCGGGGCGCGTAGCCCTGCGCGCCCCGTCGCGAAGTGCCGTTCCGTGGCATGGACTACCGCCAGTGAGCGCATCGCGCGGTAATCTATCGTTATCCCATTGCCGCATCTTCGCGGCAGCCTGACCGGGCTTGCCGGTCAGTTTGCCATCTTCCTTCGACCCGAAACGAGGGACTCGTATGAACGTAGCTGAACTGACCGGCCTGGCGCTCGATTACTGGGTGGCGCGCAGTCTACCGGACTTCGTGCGCGAAATCTATTTCACCGACAGTGGCGAGACAGTCGCCGTGCGCGGCAACGACCGCGGGCGTCCATGGGATGGCCGCTTCATGCCCACCGATTCGTGGGAGGCGGCGGGCGTGGTGCTCGACCGCGCAAAGCGCGTCGAGCTTCGCGAAGGCGAGCCGGCTTCCTGTGTGGCGGAGTTCGAGGGCGAATCGGGTGCAGTGAAAGCCCACGGCGAAACCACGCGCGAGGCGCTGCTGCGGGCGTTCGTCACAAGCCGTTTTGGTGAGACGGTAGGGGAGATGCTGCGTCAGCCCCAGGCGTTGCTGGGCATGGGCATGGAGCCTGTGGCGGAACCCAGCGCGATTGGCGACGTGGAAGACCTGCCGCGACCCGACGCACAGATCGGCGACATCGGTACGCCGCCACGCTAGGGTCTCGCCTCGCACGAGACGGCAGGCACACCCCATTCCCCAGCTGAAAAGACAAAGGGCCTTTCCGAATGGAAAGGCCCTTCAATTGGTGGCGCGGCTGGCAGGATTCGAACCCACGACCCCTTGGTTCGTAGCCAAGTACTCTATCCAACTGAGCTACAGCCGCACGCTAAAACGATACTACTTACAACACTATACTGCTTGAAACCCTTCCCAGATCATTAGACGGGAAACGCTTCGAATAAATGGCGCGGCTGGCAGGATTCGAACCCACGACCCCTTGGTTCGTAGCCAAGTACTCTATCCAACTGAGCTACAGCCGCACGCAGAAGTGAGATTATAGCAGGGGTTCGAAAAAAGGGAAGACCCTTATCGTCATTTGTCTTGGGGCGAGGTTCGTGTACGCTGGCAGTTGTGAGTGAGCCAGTACACGGACCGCAGTGATCCCATTATGAACAAGGCCTTTGTCAAAGAATCGACCGACAACGACGACGATGATCTCGAAGCCGGTCACCCCGAGATCCCCGCCGGCACGAAGAACTACATTACGCCTGCCGGCTACGAGCGCATGCGCAATGAGTTGCTGCACCTGATCGACGAGGAACGGCCCGAAGTGGTCAAACTCGTCTCGTGGGCGGCTTCGAACGGCGACCGTTCCGAAAACGGCGACTACATTTACGGCAAGCGCCGTCTGCGCGAAATCGACCGCCGCATCCGCTTTCTCACGAAGCGGCTGGATCTGGCCGAAGTCGTGGACAGCAGCCGGCAGGAGAGCGTGGACCAGGTGTTCTTCGGGGCGACCGTCGAGTACGGCACCGAGGACGGCGAGGCGCACACGATCACGATCGTCGGTATCGACGAGGTCGATCTCGATCACGGTCACGTGAGCTGGATTTCGCCTATCGCGCGGGCGCTCCTGAAAGCGAAGATCGGCGATCAGGTTACGCTGTACACGCCGGCGGGGCCGGAGCCGGTCGACGTGCTGGACGTGCGCTATCCGCCGCCGCGCGCCTGAATTCAACTTTCGCAGCGCAAATAAAAAAGGCACCCGAGGGTGCCTTTTTTGCTGCAGTGCTGGCCGAAGCGGGCAGCAGCGTGCTGCTTAGAAGCGGTGACGCATACCGACCGTCACAGCAACCTGGTCTTGCGTTGCCGAAGCCGACGTCAGGCCGTTCAGGTACGGTCCGATGTTCGCCGAGTTCGACGAGACGTGCTGCCAGTTGCCCTGGAGGTACACATCGGTGCGCTTCGACAGAGCGTAGTCCGACTGCAGCGAAACCGTGTTGTAGTTCGGGTTCACGCCGCCGCCGAAGTTCGTGCGCGTGTACGTGTACGCGCCGGCCAGGCTCAGAGCCGGGGTCAGAGCGTAACGAATGTTGCCTTCAAAGTTCTGGAAACGTACGCTGTTTCCGTGAAGATTGATGCCGTTAGCCGTACCCGACTGCGTGGGCGAGATGCCAATCGCGTTACCCAGTTGCGTCTGCGTGTAGACGAAACCTGCGGTTGCCGGGCCGAACGTGTAGTTCACGCCGCCGCCGAACGTGCTTTGGCGAGCTGCACCGAAGGTGTAGTCGCCTGCTTGTGCGCCCGAGAACGTAGCCGCGTTGAACTGCGGGTTGTTGATGTTGTTGTTCGCGTGCAGGTAAGCAGCTGCAAAGTTCAGGCCGGCGTAGTTATACGTCGCGCCGAAGCTATAAGCACGGTTGTTCGCGAATTCGGTGCTGTTCGAGAACGAGTACGTACCGCCGAACTTGAAGCCAGCGTAGTTGACGCTCGAGTACTTGACCGTGTTGTTGAAACGAACCGAGTTGTTCAGGTTGTCGTTGTCGAACGGGTGAGCAGCGATCGTGCCACCGTATTGCGTGCCGGTGTTCGACAGCGGTGCGAGGTAGTCGACGACGGAGTCATACTGACGACCGAGGGTGACCGCGCCGTACTGGTCGCTAGCCAGACCCACAAACGCTTGACGGCCGAACATGCGGCCCTTTTGACCGAGGTTGCCGTTGTCGATGTTGAAGCCGTTTTCCAACGTGAAGATGGCCTTCAGACCGCCACCGAGGTCTTCAGCACCGCGCAGGCCCCAACGGCTGCCGTTGACCGTGCCGCTCGTGGCTTGCCACGCGCTGTGACCACTCGTTGCGCTCACGCGCTGGTTGTTCGAGTAGGTGATGCCTGCGTCGATCAGGCCGTACAGCGTAACGCTGCTTTGCGCGTGTGCAGCCGTTGCAAAAACGCCCGTCAGGGCAGCGACCATGAGAGTCTTTTTCATCTTTGTAAACTCCGAGAACAGAGGTGGGTTTCGTTGAACCCTGTTTGGGAAACCGTCCATGCGAAGCGCAGCGAGAGGCAAAGTTCGCGTGGTACGAATTAATCCGTCCGAGGCGGTTTCCAGACAGGCAGAGTGTAGAGAGGGTGCTCGAAGAGGGGGTATTCCGAATTTCGCAATAAAGTATTGCGCTATCGGAAATGATTATCGCGCTCGTCTTGAGCCCTGCTGGTAAAGGCTTTGAGCGGATTTCTCTGGAAGGGGATGAAACTGTCAACCGCGCGAGCGTTGTGCGATCGCTACAACAATTGATTGTGAAAAACGGTTTAAATTGGTCTCAACTGATTATTGCGTCCGGCGTAACAGATGATTGTGCGTCGTATGCTTAATCGTCAGACCGGGGTCCGGCTATACTTCAATTGCTGCTTTCCGAAGCAGACTTTTTCGTTGACGAAAAAGATCTCCAAACCTTTGTCGGCGCGGCCTTTTCAGCCGCGCTTTTTTTTGCCCGTCTTCTGGCCACGCGCACCTCTTACTGGGTGCCCGCTTGGGGCGGCTCAGGCTGCAGGCTCCAGTCTTCCATTACGTAGTGCCTTGCGTCCATTGGGGAACACAGCAGGTTGTGCCAATGGTCCCCGTGCCATGCGCCATAGGTTTCGGCTTCTTCAGCCGTTGGCGCAATCCCGTCCGTTTGTACGAGCCAGTGAATCCATCGCCGCAGAGTCGTCAGCATGATGACCTCCGATGCCGCTATCAATACAAATCATGAATTGAATGTATTACTCGAACAACCGGGAGAAACACTTACGTTTGACACGAATTGTTACACTTCGGGAAAATTTCCCGGTAGAAATGACGCGAACGAGATAATCGCGTAAGAATGACTCGCTTTTATATGTTGATTCGAATCGCATACGATTTTATTGCGGTTTTTTGATGCGTACCGCTTTTATCGTTGAATCGGGAAAGCTGTTATAAAAAATTCTCTTGACTGGTGATTGACGTTCCCCGTATAACGGCAAAGCTGATTTTCGTTCCGCTGAAGTTTCAAAGCGTGAAATTCGCTGAAGCGGGACGGCGGGAATTGGCTGGATACGGCGTGAGGGTTATTGCCCGCGTCATTAAAATCTCGAGGGAAACTGAAACATGGAAACCGGTATCGTCAAATGGTTCAATGATGCGAAGGGCTTTGGCTTCATCACGTCTGACGCCGGCGGCGACGATCTGTTCGCACACTTCTCGGAAATCCGCGCCGACGGCTTCAAGTCGTTGAAGGAGAACCAGCGTGTGTCGTTCGACGTCAAGGTCGGCCCGAAGGGCAAGCAGGCCGCGAACATCCAGCCGCTGTAAGTGCAGCGTGCGAGCGCTCGCTGTGCGAGCGCTCATCAACACCAGGCCCCGGGCAAACCCCGGGGCTTTTTTATTTTTGGCATATTGATATTCAAGCAATATTAGTGGTCACGTTTTTATTCGCGCATTTAATCGGGAAAACCCTGAGATCTCGCGATTTTCCTGATTCGGGTTTTCACTAAAAGCCGAAAGTCGCACTTACGCTGCCGGAACCGTCGGCGTGTCGCGCCCAAACAGTGCATACTTGGGCCGTTTTCCATTTCCCCTGTCGTTTCACCATGCTTGAATCCTCCTTGAGCGCCGCACAGTCCGCCGGCGACCTTCCCATCGTCTTCGTTGACCTCGAGACGACCGGCGGTTCGGTAGCCGAGCACCGGATTACCGAAGTTGGCGTGGTGGAGGTGGCGCAAGGGCAGGTGACACGATGGAGCACCCTCGTCGATCCCGGTCAGCCTATCCCGCCCTTTATTCAGCAGCTCACCGGTATTACGGACCAGATGGTGCGCGGCGCGCCGCGCTTCGCCGCCATTGCGGCGGAACTTCATGGGCGACTCGCCGGCAAGCTCTTCGTGGCGCACAACGCGGCCTTCGACCGCGGCTTCCTGCGTGCCGAGTTCGAGCGTGCCGGTTATTCCTTCAACCCCGACGTGCTGTGCACCGTTCGCCTGTCGCGGGCGCTTTTCCCGGGTGAGAAGCGCCACGGGCTCGACGCGCTCGTCGAGCGCCATGCTCTCGTGCTATCGGATCGCCATCGCGCGCTCGCCGACGCCGATCTCCTCTGGCAGTTCTGGCAGCGCCTGCCCGCGCTGGTGCCGGGCGACGCGCTGGCGTCGCAGATCGAGCGCACGACGCGCCGTCACGTACTGGCCGGCGATATCACCGACGAACTCATCGATACCGCGCCGGCAGGTCACGGCGTTTATGCGTTCTATGGCGAGAACGACGTGCCGCTCTACGTGGGACGCAGCGTGCGGGTACGGCAGCGCGTGCGCGCGCATCTTTCGGGGGAGCGGCGCTCATCGCGCGAACAACGGATGGCACAGCAGGTGCGCCGCGTGGAGTGGCGCGCGACAGGCGGCGAGCTTGGCGCGCTCCTTGTCGAGGCGCAATGGATCGCAACGCTCAAGCCCTCGTTCAATCGCGTGCCGCGTGTGTCGAAGCGCGACCCTGCCGACCTTGGGGCAGCTCCCTGGCCATTCGACGGCGCGGTGGTCGTGCCGGAGCAGGACTCGACGACCGGCGTCGACGTTTATCACCTGATCGATCGCTGGTGCTATATGGGCGCCTTTCCCAGCACGGCAGAGGCTGAGGCGCTGGTGGACCGCAGCGTCGAGCGGGTGTTCGAGATTTCGACCTGGCGCATTCTGCAGACGCACTTCGAGCGCGGTCTGCGCGTGCAGGTGCTGCAGCCGTCCGAGGTTGACGGCCTCACGAGCGCGGCCTAGCAGCCCTTGCGAGCCCTCAGGCGACGCCGCCTACGCCGCCCGATTCGCACACATGCTCCAGCGCCTGATGCATCGCATTCGTGCGCGCGGAGTCGTATCGGGTGAGTTCCTTCCAGTTCGCAACGGTTCGTGCGACTCGCGCCGGGCAATCCGGTGCGCCGCGCATTGACTGCACGCGTGCGAGCGCGCCGATCAATTGCCCGGTGAGTCTGTCGAGTTGGGGCCGAGTGGCCGTGGCGAGATCTGGCGCCGGGTCGCTGGGCGCCTGCGAGGCACGCCATGTGTCGAACAGCGACTTTTGCATCTGTGTGCTGGCATCGATCTGATCGCGGAAGAACGCCCGCGCAAACGCTGGATCGACGCCGGCAGCCGTGGCGCGCTTTTGCACGTCGGCGAGCAAGGCGTCTTCACGGGGCGTATCGGTGATCGGCTTGTGATGTTGCCATTTCCAGTGCGCGACCGGCTCGGCGAGCGCGAGCCGCTGCGAAACGAGCGCGACGAGGTTGGTCAGGGCGGTGTCGTCACCGTCGGCGTGGACGGATGCGATCGGCAAGGCGAAGAGCAGCGCAGCAGCGCAACGCGCGCTCGCGCGGGTCAACAGTGTCATCGAGTGGTAGAAAGACGCCGGCAATAAAAACCGAAGCATAGCCGGTTATGCCGCACTTGCGTCTAACGACGCAGAGATCGAATTGCGATGGTCGCATGAAGGCGCGCTCTCGATCGAGCGTGCCGAGCGATAACGGCAATAGCGCGCAACGGCGCAGAACCGCGCGCGCAGCGTGACACGCGCGTCCCCGTACTACGCGTGTCGATTTGCACACGAACGTCTGCAACGCGCGGTATCACGCAGACTCACGCGAGCGCGAACGTGTGCGTTTCCCCGTTACTTCTGTTCGTGTGCCTTGCGTTGCTCGTCCAGAAAAGCCCGCACGTGAGCAGGCAATTCGTCGCCGAGAAACTCAACGGCCACCGGTTCCGGATCCGGGCTGAAGACTTGGTCCGGGGTCGGAATCCTTGGCGGTTTGGCGTCCATGATCTTTCTCCTATGTAAGCCGATTATCCGGCTCGGCACTTCTACTGCGCTAGTCCCGCTTACCGTAACAGTGCTTTTCTCGCACGCGTGTTGCTTTCTTCGCACAGCGATACAAATGAATAACGGCGCGGGAATATAATTGTTGAGATGTCCTTCGCACTCGCGCATGCTGCGTGAATCGAGTTCGGCTCCTCATTCTCCGAATCTCCCGCGCACCGGCTGCTGCAGTCGCACAACGCCTCAATCGCACTTCCCCCGGCTCTGAGACCCGCGCTCGCCCTGACGTCATGCCGCGCCTGTGTTGCGCGCCGCCGCAAGTGCGGGCCGCTCTGCCCGGATCAGCGTGCACCCATCATTCATCTACAACGGACGATTATGCTTGGCCGTTGACGTCGAAACGTTAATAAGAATTAAAACTATGTAAGTGTCCGTTTCTATCCGATTGGGCGATTAATTTGTACCGCGTCATTTGGCCGCGACTTAATGACCGAACGTGCGTAAATAGCCGCGCATTCGGGCGCGGCGTATTGATGCACTCCGATAATTCGTTACGTTTGGTCCTTCGGCGGCGCCGGCACGCGTTGCACGTGAGCATGGTTCGCGGGCGTCGCGCGCACGTCCACCTGGCCATGAATGCGTGACTGGTGGCCGTCCGCGAACATGTAATACGGAAACGGGTGTGCGGGTTCGGAGGCTGCATCGAGGCGCGCGACCAGTTCGGGGACGAGCGTGAAGTCGAGCGAGCCGAGCGACTGTTCGAGTTGCGCAGCCTGGGTTGCGCCGACGATGATGCTCGCCACGCCGCGCTTTTGATACAGCCAGTTCAACGCAACCTGAGCCATCGGCCGATTGGCCTCGCGCGCGACCTGCTCAAGCTCGGCGACGATCGCGAAGTTGTGCGCCGAGAGCTTGTCGAAGCCGGGCGGCGCCTTCGCGCCCACCGTCTGCAGGCGGCCCGCGCCGCTCACGCCTCCGCTTGCCTGCGACGGCCGGTATTTCCCCGACAGCACGCCCATACCGAGCGGACTCCACGGCACGAGCCCCATGCCGAGTTGCGTCGCCAGGTCGGCGAATTCGTGCTCCGCGTTGCGTTCGATCAGCGAGTATTCGAGTTGCATGGCGGCCACCGGTTCGAAGCCGCGCCAATCGGCCAGCGTCTGCGCACGGCCCGCGTACCAGGCGGGCACGTCGGAGAGACCCACGTAGCGGATCTTGCCCGCGCGCACCGCGTCGTCCATGGCGCGCATCACTTCGTCGGCGGGCGTCATGCGGTCCCACGTGTGCAGGTAGTAGAGATCGATGTAGTCGGTACCGAGGCGCTTGAGCGAGCCATCGAGCGCACGCAGCAGGTTCTTGCGATGGTTGCCGCCAGCGTTCGGGTTGCCCGATTCCGCGTTGTAGGAATACTTGGTGGCGATGACGAGCCGCTCACGCAGACCGCGCGCCGCCGCGAAACGCCCAACCCAGGTTTCGCTCGTGCCTTCCGTATAGAGGTCGGCGGTGTCGATGAAGTTGCCGCCCGCGTCGACATAGAGGTCGAACAGTCGCTGTGCGGAGGCTTCGTCGGCGCCCCAGCCCCATTCGGTGCCGAATGTCATCGTGCCGAGGGCGATGGGGCTGACACGCAGGCCTGAGCGGCCGAGCAGGGTGTAGCTGTCGAGTTTCATGGCGGTTTCCTCAAAGGATGGGTGGCGAATACGAGTTCATGTTGCGCCTTTCCTTTTTGTGGAAAAATCGGGTCCACCTGAAATCACTGTGAAGCTGAGCTTCACAATGGAGGCGACATGGGCCCGGTTTCTGATCCGGCGTCAGTGCCGGCTGCCGCATCCGGGCTGGCGGGACGCCTGCCCGCTCTGCTCGCCGTGGCTGCCGTCGCACAGCATGGCAGTTTCACGCGCGCGGCGTCCGCCGCGGGCTTCTCGACTTCGGCACTCTCCCAAGCCGTGCGTTCGCTCGAAGCGCAACTCGGCGTAAGGCTCTTCAATCGCACGACGCGCCGCGTCGCGCTGACCGAGGCCGGCGCGCAGTTTCTCGCGCGCGTGCAGCCCGCGCTTGCCCAGATCGAAGCGGCGTTCGACGCGCTCGACGCTTCGCGCGACGCGCCCGCCGGCACCCTGCGCGTCAATCTGCCGCGCGTGGCGAGCGAGCTGCTCGTCATGCCGCATCTCGCGGACTTCATGATGCGCTATCCGCAGATCAAGCTCGAACTCGCGCTCGACGACGGTTTTGCCGATCTGGTGGGTGAGGGCTTCGATGCGGGCATACGCCTCGGCGAATCGGTGGCGCCCGGCATGGTTGCGGTGCCGATCGGTGGGCCGATTCGCATCGTCGTGGTGGGCTCGCCGGAATACTTCGAACGCCACGCGCGCCCCGTCACTCCTGACGATCTGGCCGCGCATGATTGTCTGCACTATCGCTTCGCGACGGGCGGCGTCTACCGCTGGGAGTTCGCGCAGCCGGACGATCCCCGGCGCGTGTTCGACGTGGTCACCGAGGGCCGCTTCGTGACCAACGATCTGCGCACGATGGTGCGCGCCGCGGAGCAGGGCGTGGGTCTGTTGCACGTGATCGAAGATTACGTGCGCTCGCCGCTCGATGAAGGCCGGCTCGTGCCGGTGCTCGAGTCTTGGGGCGCATCGTTTCCCGGCTTCTATTTGTATACAGCCGGGCGCGCCCAGTTGCCGCCCAAACTGCGTGCGTTCATCGACTTTCTGCGCGAGAAGCGCGGGGCGCCTGGATTCGCGTAGCCGTTTTCAGATACGTCTGATTCGGTCGCGTGGCGATCTTGCTTATCTTTAAAAGGTGCTGACGCAAGGCGCGCACGACGCCAACCGGCACGCCTTTTTCCAGATAGCAACGTAACAGACCAGTGCGCCACATTGCCGGCGCGATCCTACGATGAGCGACCATGCCACCACGCCGGCCGAAGCCTCGGTCGAGCAAGCGCGCACGAAGGCGGCGCTTGCGCTCGCAGACCAGCACTTCGACCTGGGCAGAACGCGCGACGCGCTGCTCGCCTACCGGGAGCTGCTCGCGCACGAGCCACATAACGCGCACGTATTGCATCGCCTGGCGCTCTCGTATTTTCGCGACGGACAACGCGACCTCGCGCGCGACCATCTGGACCGCGCAATCGGCGCCGCGCCCGAACGTGCCGAACTCTGGGAGCATCGCGGCTTGCTCGCGGCGATGGCGAACGAGCATGTCGCCGCCGAGGCGTTCTACTATCGTGCGATTGCGCTTGGCGGCGGCACGGCCAGCTTGCATCGCAACCTGGCCGACGTACTCAAGCTGGCGAAGCGCCGCGCCGAGGCGCGCATCCACTACGAAAAGGCGCTCGACTATGAGCCCTCGCTTCATCACGCCTTGCGGTGCCTTGCGCGACTGAGTTTCGAAGACGCGCACCTGGAAGCGGCCGCGGCGTATCTGCGCCGCGCACACGCAGTGAGAACCTCACGGCTCGCAGATGGCCTCGAGTTGCTAACGGTCCTCGCGCGTCTCGAACGCCCCACGGAACTGAACGCGCAAATCTCGCAGATGCGCGCCGAGTTTGCGGCAAACGCGGCAGCACTCGAAAGCCTCGCGTTGCGGCTCAACGAAATCCATCGCTTCGACGACGCGTATCAGGTCGCGGTGGAGGGACTCGCCGTCGATGCGACCCGGGGAAAGCTGCATCACAACGCGAGCTACGCGTCGAACATGCTCGGCGAGCACGCCCGCATGCGGCAGCACGCCGCAGCGGCAGCGCGCCTGCTGCCCGACGACGAACACGTGCAGTTCAACGCCGCCGTCACGATGCTGCGCGAGGGCGACTTCGAGCGAGGATGGCGGCACTATCACTGGCACGAACGCTTGCCGCAGAACAGTACGCTCGTGCGTCCCGCCTTTCCGGAGTGGTCCGGTGAAGCCGTGAACGGGCAGCGTTTTTTGCTGATCGGCGAGCAGGGACTGGGCGATCAGCTTCAATCCTTGCGCTACATCGACTGGCTGCAGCGCGAGGGCGCGACGGTCGATGTCTGGGTCGACAAGGCGATTGGCGACGTCGCGGCATGCGCGCGCGGTGTGAACAAGGCATGGACGACGTTGCCGCCGGGTCCCTACGACTTCTGGAGTCGCATGTTCCGCTTTCCAGAGTCCATGAAGCTAACGGTGGAAATGCTGCCGCTGGCAATGACTTACCTGGGCGCGCCGCCCGAGTGCGTCGCTCGTTGGCGCGAGCGGGTTTCCGGCGGGGCACATCGTGGTGCGCGCAACCACCGCGTGGGGTTCGTCTGGGCTGGGAACCCCGATTACGAATTCGACCGCTACCGCTCGCTTGCGCTGCACACGTTACTGCCGGTGCTTGCCCGGCGTGGCGTGTCATGGTTTTCGCTGCAGAAGGGCAGGGCGCAAAGCGAGCTTGAGGCATTGCCTCACGACATCGACATCACGCCGCTCGGGCCGGAGATCGCGAACTTCGTGGACACGCTCGCCATTGTCCAGTCGCTCGATCTCGTGATGACCGTCGACACCTCTGTCGCGCATCTTGCGGGTGCGGCTGGCGTGCCGGTGTGGATCCTGTTGCCGACCTGCACGGACTGGCGCTGGATGACGCAGCGCTCCGATAGCCCCTGGTATCCGTCGGCGCGCCTTTTCAGGCAGCGCGAGTTGGGGCGATGGGATGAAGTGGTCGCAGAGGTGGGCGAGGCGCTGGATGCCCTGTCGCCGATGGCGTGACGCAGCCGCCGTTCAGCACCGAGCGCAGATGACGGCACAAAGCAAAAAGCCCAGTCCGAAGACTGGGCATCTTTCCTGACGATAGCCGTTATCGAAGGCCCGCACAGTTCACGCATAGAAAGGCCGTTCATGGACGAACGGTTTTTTGCGTTGCGCGCTTGTGCCGTGGCTCAGAGAGGCCGGCATTCTTATGCCGCCGGGGCGTGCTCCGGATCATTCGCAGCGGTCGCTTCTCGGTCTGTAATACGTCTGCTCGGGTATTCCCAGTTGCCGAACCAGATCCGCCACTGGCATGCCCAGTTCAGCCTGCTTGGGCGCGGCCACGATCTGCTCCACCGAGTATTGCTTGCGCTTCATCGCCAAGCTCCCGTTCCTATTGGGAAATGGCTTACGAAACACTAACACTTATTTGTGTCCAGGATTTCCAGAGCAGATCAATATGGCGGGCGTTTTTGCGGATCCCGTGAAGGGGTTCGCATTCGCGTGGCAACCGTCGCAACAGACGGTGTAGAACATCCGGTATTGGCAACGCGTGCGCGAGGGAGCCGGTATGGACGCCAGGCTGGCGGGGCAGGCCGCTTTTGAGCGTATCCGCAATGAAATCCTGAGCGAAGCGGCGCATTGGGTCGAGCGTGAAATCGGCTGTAGTCCGTTTCGCTGAGAGCCGGGCCGCAGGCGCGTGGGTGATGACGAAGGCGACGCCTGTGACGAGGCCGATGACCGAACCGCCAGCACACGGCGCGTCAAAAGTAGAGGCGGATAGACGGAGCGCAACATGGCAATCGGACGCGAGTCGGGCGGGCGAAAGGCAGGTACGCCAAACCACGCGACGCAGGAAATCAAGGTGCTGGCGGGCGTCTCTGCCGGTGAGGCGGTGGAGCGGCTGGCGGAACTGATGCGCTACGCCGAGAACGAGACGAGGAGGCTGGCGGCGATCCGCGAACTGCTGGACCGGGGTTTCGGGCGGCCTACCCTGTACGCTGACGTAAAAACCGACGGCGAACCCGCGCCGCACGATTATCGCGAACCGACCGACGAAGAGCTAACCGAGATCATTCTGTCGGCCAAAAGCGACCGGGCCAACGGTAAAAATCACGCATAGCGAGGCGCTGACTGGACACGCATCCGCCAGCCACATTGCTCCCCGTCAAGAGGCCTTGATTTTCCGGCTGGAGCTTCTTGAAGTACGGTCCCCCAAAGGGTTATCAAGGAAGACGGACCTGAAAATGGTCCCGCATCGCGGCCACTCTTACCCATGCAGTTCTGATGATGCACCAGGCCGCGCGTGTTGCCAGAACCCGCTTGAGCGCGGCGCTCGCAAATGGGAGAAGCCTGCATTGGCTACACAAGAACGCATTATCCAGCCGAAGGTTGCCAGCGACGGATCCGTTCACTATTCATCCGTCACTTCAGCGCCTGATGACAGCACGGCGGTGTGCCACATGGTCCCGGATCGGGTCATTCCGGTGGTCTTTGTGCCTGGCGTGATGGGCACCAATCTCGAAACTACCGACACCGTGCCAAAGCCGATTTGGTTGCTTGACAGCACATCGACCATTAAGGCATGGATGTCAAAAAGACCTGCCGAACGCCGACAGCTTCTTGATCCGGAAAAAACTAAAGTTCACCCTGGTGGCAAGATTCCTCCGGGCACGGCAGAGACCGAAGACGAATTGCGCCGTCGCGGCTGGGGCGAAGTCGCGTACATGAGCTACGGTGAGTGGCTGGTGTGGCTCGAAAATGCGCTGAACGACACTCACGCCGCCACCGACTATGGACGCAGAGGGTTACGCGAGAGCCTTTGCCATATCGTAACGCCCGGCCTGGAAAAACTGGAGCGCGCCGAAGTTGCGCTCTCGTACAGGTACCAGTTCCCGGTGCACGTAGTCGGCTACAACTGGCTGCAATCGAACATTGTATCAGCGGCCCGACTGGCTTCCCGGATTGAGGAAATTACGGCGTGGTACCGCAAGCAGTTCAAGTACCAGTGCGACAGGGTGATTATCGTCACCCACTCAATGGGCGGGCTGGTGGCCCGCTACTACTCGGAAGTCATGGGCAAGCGCGCCACGGTGCTGGGCTTCGTGCACGGCGTGATGCCCGCCACGGGTGCAGCGGCCACCTACAAACGGATGAAGCCGGGCACTGAAGGATTAGCGGGAATGGCGCTAGGACCGACTGCTGCGGCCATGACTGCGGTGATTGGCAACGCACCCGGCCCGTTGCAACTGCTGCCGAGTCGCGACTACGGCATGGGATGGCTAAGGATAAGGGACGGCGAACGATTTGTTGCGCTACCTCAGGCAGACAAGAACGGCAAGGTCGATCCCTACAGCCAGATCTATACGGCGCGTGGTACCTGGTGGGGGCTGTGCGACGACCAGTTGCTCAACCCACTCGACACTGGAAAGAAGACCATCGATCAGGATTGGAAGACGTTCGCGGACCTAATACTAGACGACGTTCAGCCATTCCACGACGATATCAGCGGGAAGTATCACGCCAACACCTACGCGTTCTATGGTGACGATGAGAAACACCTGGCGTACGGCAACGTCACTTGGACGCAGCAGACCCCGCCGTTCCTGCGCGGTGGCACCCCACCTATTGGCGAATTGCTCGGAAAACGAGGCAGCGGCGACCCTGCGTCTGGTGGCGAGATGATTGAGGCAACGCAGAACGGTAAGTCCACGTTTTCCACGTTCGTCCTGCGGGATGCCGACGAGCACGGGGATGGTACGGTCCCCGTTCGCTCGGGCCGCGCTCCCAGCCAGCGGGTGCACGCCTGTACAGCCTTTGCAGGTATCGACCACGAAGGGGCATACAAGCTGGACGCGACGCGGCGATTCACCCTTCATGCCATTACGCGCATTGTGCAGAGCGTAAAGGGCGCAGCGCTGGACTACAAGACATGAGGGGCTTGTGCATAACACTGGCTGCTACGTGCCTGATATTTGTCGTTACCGCGTGCGATCACAAGCCGCCACCGTTGAGCCAACAGGAAAGGCAAATCGTGACTGAACTGACTGCAAACTTGAAGACCCGCTGTGTGGGCCGCTATCTGGTCGATATGCCGGAGGACGCAACGGAATACGGCTACGCCAGGATCGGAGGTGTCGATATCGAAGCCAAGGCGATGACCGAAGACGCCTGGCGGCAGGAAGTTGCGCAGCGCGAGGCGGCGCTGAAAGCAACGAAGAGCCGGGATGCATATCCATTCCTGTATGCGGCTGGTAAAGCGCGGGGGGAAGATACCTACTACTTTATCCATCGCGGAACGATCTATGAGGCCCCGAACAGACGCTATATCGAGGGCTACAAGTGGGATCGGGGTTATCGCTTCCTGCTGAAGGTAAAAACCTACGACTACACCAATCCGGATCGGAGCAGTGATCCCATCGTCAAGCAGTTCGACGTGAAGAATGAGGTACCGGCGAAAACAAGTTTGGTTTTTGACTTGCTGGAAAAGCTGCAAGGTCGCCGCAACGAGGAAATTCCGACCGCGCCGGGGACATGTTTCGCGGGCGGTTTTCTACCCGGGAAGGCAACGGACGGCCAGTACGTGCGCGGAGGATTTACATTGACGAGTAACCCTGATGTCTCTTTCGTTATATCTCTCGATACAGCGTCACAGGGTGGGATGACGCTCTTACAGCATGCAGGCGACTCTCAGACACTTGACGCCCTGAAGGCAATGGACGCCAAAGTTATTCGCAAAGGCTCAGTGGAACTTTCCGGTCTGAAGGCGGAAGAATGGCTCTTCGAAGGTCTGAAACCTGGAGACGGACGCGGCGAGACATTCACACTCTCCGTCAATGACACCACGAGCGGACCTTCTTCACCGTATCTTTCTCTGGAGATGGATACCGGGGGGCAACTGGAAATCCAGGGGAAGTTTGTAAAGCTCGATAAAGGATCCCTCACGACGGGCGAAGCCATTGCGTTATGGGATGCAGTGTCGAGGAAAGTGCGTGTCAGGCCAGGTGCGTTCTGAGACGGGTTCAGCAACAATATTTTAAATCGAGAGAACATGCGCCGCCCATGCCGTCCATCATCGGGCGGCGCTGCTGCACCCCATTGCAGCAGACCAAGCGCCGCAGTAACGTTTTTCCCTCACTCACTGCTGCGGTGTCGATCCCGCGCGAGGCGAACCCCATGCCACGCGATAAGCCAATCCGGTTGCAGTACACGATGTAGGCTGTACTGCAGTTCGCGGACCCTTGGGCGGTGAAGTATGTCAAAAACCCGCCTTCTCTGGCGATCCGGACGCTCGCCTTTGACCTGTTTGGAGCACTTGGCAATGCGAAGCGCGGCGCGGTGGCCGTCGCGATGTGGGATGCAAAGGTGCCCCGGCCCGCGTTTCGCGTGTATCTGGAGAGCCCATGGGAACACGACCACGGTTATGTGATCGAAGCAGCCGGGACGCGACGCAGCCTGGCGGCGATGTTCGGGTATGCCGCGTTTGCGCTGCCGGATTTCATCTGGGAAACTGTGAGCGTCCGGCGTGGCACGTCTGGCGTGGCGGCGGCGCTGGCGCGAACCGGTTATAGCTGGAAGCTCGACCGCGCCATGGCCTGCTGGTTCGCCATGCTGTTTGCCAGCCCGGCGCGAACGCCGCCTGTGTTGCTGGCCGAGGTGCCGCGTGAGGCCATTGCCCTGTACACGAACGAGCGAGAGAAAACGGGGTTGTGGTGGTGCGCGCACCAGCCTCCAGCGTGGACGGCATAGTTGATGCGTGGCAAAGCCGCTTTGAGGCGGTGGAGACCACCCGGCGCGCGAAGAATTCCGCACTGGGCGAACCATGACGCCGAAGTGCCTGCCTGGGAGCGGGCCGTGTTGCCCGAATTTGCCGACACAGTGCCTACATGGCCGCAGAAAGCACAAAGCAAAAAGCCCAGTCCGAAGACTGGGCTTTTTGCTTGAATTCTGGTGCCGGAAAGAGGAATCGAACCCCCGACCTTCGCATTACGAATGCGCTGCTCTACCGTCTGAGCTATTCCGGCGTGAA
Source organism: Paraburkholderia flagellata (assembly GCF_021390645.1). Lineage (GTDB taxonomy): Bacteria > Pseudomonadota > Gammaproteobacteria > Burkholderiales > Burkholderiaceae > Paraburkholderia > Paraburkholderia flagellata. The sequence goes on along the minus strand of NZ_JAJEJT010000001.1, from coordinate 2,312,183 downwards.
TCAGAGAAGAAAGATTATAGGAAGTTGCCTCGAACTATGCAAGCCCTTTCCTCATCTTTTTTCAATTTTTTGCTTCGTGGTGGTAGCGCGTGACGCGCTCGACCTCGTTCTTCGAGCCGAGGAACACGGCGACGCGCTCATGCAGGCTCGTCGGCTGAATGTCGAGAATGCGCTCCTCGCCGTTGGTCGCCATGCCGCCCGCCTGCTCGACGATGAACGACATCGGGTTCGCTTCGTACATCAGGCGCAGCTTGCCGGGTTTCGACGGGTCGCGCTTGTCGGCCGGGTACATGAAGATGCCGCCGCGGTTCAGGATACGGTGCACGTCGGCGACCATCGAGGCGATCCAGCGCATGTTGAAGTTCTCGCCGCGCGCGCCATCCTTGCCGGCGTTCAACTCGCCGATGTACTTCTGCACCGGCTCATACCAGTGGCGAGCGTTCGATGCATTGATCGCGTATTCGCGCGTTTCTTCCGGAATGCGCATGTTGCTCTGCGTGAGCACCCACGAGCCCAGTTCGCGGTCGAGTGTGAAACAGTTCACGCCGTTGCCGGTCGTGAGCACGAGCACCGTTTGCGGGCCGTACACGGCGTAGCCCGCGGCGACCTGCTTCGTTCCGGGCTGCAGGAACGATTCTTCGGTCGGCTGCTGGCCGTCCGGGCAGCGCAGCACCGAGAAGATCGTGCCGATCGATACGTTCACGTCGATGTTCGACGAGCCGTCGAGAGGATCGAACACCAGCAGGTATTCGCCCTTCGGATAGTTGGCCGGGATCGGGAAGAACGTTTCCATTTCCTCCGAGGCCATCGCGGCGAGGTTGCCGCCCCATTCGTTGGCGTCGAGCAGGATTTCGTTCGAGAGGATGTCGAGGTTCTTCTGCACTTCGCCCTGGACGTTCTCGCTGCCGGCCGTGCCGAGCGCGTCGCCGAGCGCGCCCTTGCTGACGTTGAAGCTGATCGCCTTGCACGCGCGCGCGACGACTTCGATCAAAAGACGCAGATCGGCGGGCAGGTTGCTGTGCTCGCGCTGCTGCTCGATCAGGTACTTGGTGAGGGTGGTGCGACGTTGCAATGCCATTGCAGTACTCCGGATACGCTTGGGAATAGCGCAATTCTACCCGCTCGACTGTGACCGCCCGCCGCACAGCCGCGCAAAATAAAGCGCCAGGGCGCGGCCAGGCTTGCTGGTGCGGCTTTTCGCGCGGTGGCGGGTGGGGTCGCGCCGCCAAAAATAATCACGAAAAAATGCACAAAAAAACCGGCCGAAGGGCCGGTTCGTGGGTTGCCGCGCGGCGCGGCTCACGCGCCGCGCGTTTCCCGTCTTTTCGTCTGATCAAGCCAGCGCTTTTTCGACGATCTCGCGCACGTCGCGCGATTTGGCCTCTGCGGCGACGCGCTCCAACGCAGCGCGCATCGCGTCACGCAGCGCGGGCGTGAAGCGGCGCCACAGTTCGAGATTGCGGGCGAGGCGCGCCGCGACCTGCGGATTGAGCGCGTCAAGCGCGATCACCTGGTCGGCCCAGAACGCATAGCCCGAGCCGTCGGCGGCGTGGAACTGCGCGGGGTTTGCGGCGCAGAAGCTGAAGATCAGCGAGCGGGCGCGGTTCGGATTCTTGATGTTGAACGCCGGGTGACCCATGAGCGCGCGCACCGTCTCGATGGTCGGGCGTTGCGCCGTGCCCCGTTGCGTGGCCTGCAGCGCGAACCACTTGTCGATGACGAGCGGTTCCTTCTCGAAGCGCACGTAGAAGTCTTCGAGCGCCTTGCGCGCGACGTCGCCGCCGGTGGCCGCCTGCACGTTCAACAGCGCCGAAAGCGCCGCCGAACGATCGGTCATATTGTTCGCAGCCTCGTATTGCGCCGTGGCAAGCCGCACAGCTTGCGCGGCATCTTCGAGTTCAGAGAGATACGAGAGCGCAAGGTTCTTCAACCCGCGGTGCCCGGCCGCCTCGGGCGTCGGCTCGTACGCGCCCGGCGTGACATTGCGCTCGTAGGCCGCGAGCCATTCGCCTTTGAGCGCGGCTGCCAGTTGCTTGCGCACGAACTGGCGCGCCGCGTGCACGGCGGCCGGATCGGATTCGGCCATCTGCTCGGCAAGATAGGTTTCCGAAGGCAGCATGAGCGCAAGCTCGCGGAACGACGGCGAGAGCGATTCGTCGGTCAGCACGCGGCGGAATGCATCGACGAGCGCGGTGTTGATCGCGAGCGGCTGGCCCGCGGCGGCGCGAGCGGCAAGCGCGAGCAGTTCGCGAGTGGCGAGGCGCTGGCCCGCTTCCCAGCGGTTGAACGCGTCGCTGTCGTGCGCGAGCAGGAAAGCGAGTTCGTCGTTGCCATAGTCGTAGTCGACGATGACCGGCGCCGAGAAGTTGCGCAGCAGCGAGGGCAGGGGCTTGGCCATCACATCGGCGAACGTGAAGGTCTGCTGCGTGTCGGTCAGCTCCAGCACGCGCGTCGTGCCGTGCGCGGTGGCTTCGCCTTCGAGGCGCAGTGGCAGGTCCGCGCCGTCCGGGCCGATCAGGCCAATCGCAAACGGAATGTGCAGCGGGCCCTTTTGCGTTTCGCGCGCGGCGGGCGAGCCGTTGGCGTAGCCCTGCGTGAGCGTCACGCTGTAGCAGCGCGTGCCTTCGTCGTAGCTCGTCGTCACGCTCACGCGCGGCGTACCCGCCTGGCTGTACCAGCGTTCGAACTGCGCGAGGTCGCGGCCATTGGCGTCGGCCATCGCGTGGCGGAAGTCGTCGCAGGTCACGGCCTGGCCATCGTGGCGCTGGAAGTACAGGTCCATGCCCTTGCGGAATCCGTCGCGGCCGAGCAGCGTTTGATACATCCGCACGACTTCCGCGCCTTTCTCGTAGACGGTCATCGTGTAGAAGTTGTTGATCTCGACGTAGCTCTCCGGCCGCACCGGGTGCGCCATCGGGCCCGCGTCCTCGGCGAACTGCATCTGGCGCAGCACGCGCACGTCCTCGATACGCTTGGTCGCGCGCGCCGCTTCGTTTTCGTCGCCGCGCGACATCGCAGCCGAGAATTCCTGGTCGCGGAACACCGTGAGGCCTTCCTTCAGGCTCAGCTGGAACCAGTCGCGGCAGGTCACGCGGTTGCCGGTCCAGTTGTGAAAGTACTCGTGGCCGACCACGGCTTCGATGTTCGCGAAATCGACATCGGTGGCTGTTTCGGGATTCGCGAGCACGTACTTCGTATTGAAGATGTTGAGCCCCTTGTTCTCCATCGCGCCCATGTTGAAGTCGCTCACGGCGACGATCATGAAGCGGTCGAGATCGAGTTCGAGGCCAAAGCGCTGCTCGTCCCAGTGGATCGAGTGGATGAGCGAGTCCATTGCGTGGCGCGTCTTGTCGAGATCGTGCGGCTCGACCCACACCTGCAGCAGCTTTTCCTTGCCCGAGCCGCTCTGGATGCGTTCTTCCAGCGCCACGAGCTTGCCCGCCACGAGCGCGAACAGATAGCTCGGCTTGCGGAACGGGTCTTCCCATTTCGCATAGTGACGGCTGTCGGCCAGGTCGCCTTGCGCGATCAGGTTGCCATTCGAGAGCAGTACCGGGTAGGCGAGCTTGTCGGCGCGCAGCGTGACCGTGTAGGTCGACATCACGTCGGGGCGGTCGAGGAACCAGGTGATGCGGCGAAAGCCTTCAGCCTCGCACTGCGTGAAGAAGTTGCCGCTCGAGACGTAAAGGCCCGAGAGCGTGGTGTTGGCGGCCGGGTCGCACGCGCCGGTGAGCGTGAGCTCGAAAGCATCGGGCACGTTCTCGACCGTGAGGCCGTGCTCGTGCGCGCGCACGTTCGCGTACGGTTTGCCGTCGATGGCCGCGCCGATGAACTCGAGCTGCTCGCCCATGAGTTCGAGATGCGCGGTGGGTTGCGCGTCGGGATTGCGACGCACGCGCAACGTGCTCTTGACGACCGTGCGCTCGGGCGCAAGGTCGAATTCGAGGTCGACGGTATCGATCAGAAACGCGGGCGGCGCGTAGTCTTCGCGGCGGATCACGGTGGGCGTGGCGGTATCGGACATGGTCTGGATAGGGGCGTGTCGGATCGGTGTGGATCGATCGTGTGGATCGGACTGGCCGGCCGCGGCGGCGTGGGCGCCCGTCGGGCGCTGCCTGCCGTCGCGTGAGCACGGCGGTTCGCCCCATTGTACAAAGGCTCGGGCCGCTTTGTCCGTCAGGGCTTGGCCCCCGAACTTTCGCGCCCCGCCGCGAGTCAGTATGATCAGGCCCTGCCGCGCGGCAAGCCGACCATAAAGCGGACCTCAAAACAAGACACGGCCGGCGTCGAGCGCGCACGGTTCGGGCATGGAACCAGCACGGAATAAGCGCGGCGCAAAGTTCGTACCGGAGAGAGCGGCCCCCACGACTGCACTTTTCCAACTGAAGCAACACTGCTACGAGAAGACCATGACGCACGACAGATGGACCCGCCGCGCCCTCCTGATGCTGGCGGCGCTCGCACTCACGCTCTCCGGCTGCACGACTTACGTGACGAGCCAGGTGACCGCTTTCTCCGCATGGGACGGCGGCGGCGACGCCACGCGCACCTTTGCGTTCACACGCAGTCCTGAGCAGAGCCAGAGCATCGAGCAGAGCACCTACGAGCAGTTCGTCGCCAACGGGCTCGCGATGCACGCTTTCCGTCTCGTGGCCGAACCGCAGGCGCATTATCTCGTGGGCCTCGCGTACGGCAGCCGCACGGACACGGTGACGGTTGCGCAGCCCGTGTTCTACAACCCGTGGCCGGGCCCGTACTGGGGGCCGTGGAACCCGTGGGGCGCATGGGGACCGTATCAGCCCGCCTACGTGAACCAGACGTATCCGGTGTATTCGCATGCGCTCGGCATTCGCATCACCGAAAGGGCGAGCGGCAAGGAGGTCTATAACGTGCAGGCGCGGACGTCGGGAGACGATCCCTCGCTCGTGCGCGTGATGCCTTTTCTCGTGCAGAGCGCGCTGGGGAATTTCCCGCTGGCCAACGGCACGGTGACGGAGGTCAAGATTCCGCTAGGCAAGAGCGGCGGTGCGCCGAACGAAACCGGCGCGGCTCCGGCAGGTGCGGAGCAGGGCGGCGCCGGCGCGGCCGCAAAATAGGCACGTCAGAACCCCACACCCAGAATCGCGAGCACGCCGAGCACGACAAACAGCACCGCCGCGATGGCATGCACGAGCTTCGTCGGCAGCTTGTGGGCGAAGCGGTCGCCGAGCAGGATCGCGGGCACGTTCGCGATCATCATGCCGAGCGTCGTGCCGGCCACCACGCCGAGGAAGTCGTGAAAGCGCGCGGCGAGCGCGACGGTCGCGATCTGCGTCTTGTCGCCCATCTCGGCGAGAAAGAAGGTCACGACGGTCGCGCCGAACACGCCGAGCTGCGAGCGGTTCACGTTCGCTGCGCCTTCTTCGAGCTTGTCCGGCACGAGAATCCACAGTCCCATGGCGACGAATGAGGCGGCGAGCGCCCAGCGCATCACCCCTGGCGTGACGAGCGCGCCGAGCCACGTGCCGAGCGCGCCTGCGCCCGAGTGGTTGACGAGTGTGGCGACCAGTACGCCGAGAATGATCGGCACGGGCTTGCGGTAGCGCGCCGCGAGCACGAGCGAGAGCAACTGCGTCTTGTCGCCGATTTCGGCGAGCGCGACCGCTCCGGTGGAGACCAGAAAAGCTTGGTTCACGTTGTGATGGATCCTCGGGCCGTGATGTGTGCGAGCGACGACCCACGAAGCGCCGGGCCCTGTCGCGGCGGTCATGGGTCATCGGTCTCGCCAGGCCCGGGATAAAGGCTGCGTCCGCCATGGCCGTGCAGGCCAAGTCTGTTGACGGACGCCCCCGCGAATTCGCGCGCGGCAAGCCCGGGGTCCGAAGACCGGCGCTGCGGCGCGACGCGAGGCGGCTACTCCCCAATGAGGCGCGGATTATAACATGCGGCGTTTCCTGCAATCCGCGCCGGGCGGGGCTGTCAGCGGTGCGCGCCGTCGCGGCTGTGCACGCGTTTGCCCGCCGCGTAGGTCTCGAAAACCGCGCGGTCGTCGCCGAGCAGGGCGAGCGCGAACAACAGTTCTTCCAGCGATTCGGCGCGTGCCGTGCGCCGCGCGAGCAGCGGCGTGGCCTGCGCATCGAGCACGACGAAGTCCGCTTCGCTGCCGGGCGCGAGCGTGCCGATCTTGTCGGCGAGATCGAGCGCCTGCGCAGCACCCGCTGTCGCGAGCCAGAACATGCGCGTGGCCGTGAGGTGGTGGCCGCCCATGCGCGCGACCTTGTGCGCTTCGTTCATCGTTTGCAGCATCGAGAACGAGGTGCCGCCGCCCACGTCGGTAGCGAGCGTGACGGGCATCGACGATTCGCCCGCCTTGTCGAAGTCGAACAGGCCGCTGCCGAGGAACAGGTTCGAGGTCGGGCAGTGCGCGGCGACCGTGCCCGTGTGCGCCATGCGGCGGCGGTCCTCGTCGTCGAGCCAGATGCAGTGGCCATATACCGCGCGCTTGCGCAGGAGTCCGTAGTGATCGTAAACGTCGAGGTAGCTGCGATGGCCCGGGAACAGTTCCTTGACCCACTTCACCTCGTCGGGGTTTTCCGCCACGTGGCTCTGGATAAAGATGTCGCCATGCACCTTCGCGAGCGCGCCGCAGGCTTCGAGCTGCGCTTCGGTCGAGGTGGGCGCGAAGCGCGGCGTGAGCGCGTACATCTGGCGACCGCGGTTGTGCCAGCGCTCTATCAGCTCGGCGCTGTCGTCGTAGCCCGTTTGCGGCGTGTCGCGCAGGAACTCGGGGCAATGGCGGTCCATCAGCACCTTGCCCGCGACCATGCGCAGGTTCTTCGCTTCGCTCGCGGTGAAGAGCGCATCGGCGGACTGCTTGTGCACTGTGCAATACACGAGCGCCGTGGTCGTGCCGCAGGCTAGCAGTTCATCGACGAAAAAGCGCGCCGTGTCCTGCGCCACCGTTTCGTTTTCGAAGCCGCGCTCGGTCGGGAATGTGTAGGTGTTCAGCCATGGCAGCAGACCCGGCGCGGGCGACGCGATCATGTCCGTCTGCGGATAGTGGATGTGCGTGTCGATGAAGCCCGGCACGATCAGCTTGTCGCGCAGATCGTGAACCGTCGCGCCGTCGCTTACGCGCGACTTGAGCGCGGACCACGCGCCCGAGGCGAGCACGTGGCCGTCTTCGACGATTACGACGCCGTCTTCGTCAAAGACAGCGGCGTCGGACGATTGCGCGGGGTCGCCGGTGAACGTCAACAGTTTTGCGCGGTAAGCCGATTGAGTCATGGGAACTTCGTCTCCGATAAATTCAGGTATTCGTCCAATGCATGCCCCGCATGACGCGTGCCGCTCCTGAAAACGCATGTCGACCAGAGTTAGCGCTTCAGCGCTTACTCTGGTCCCATGCCAGAAGGGCACACGAGAGGGCCCACGGTCCGGCGCTCGCGCGCTGGACCGGATTCGTGTGACAGCCCGGGCTGGGGCCTGCTGTGCGGACGAGTCCGCGTTTTTGTTCGCGCTTTAAGCCGTTGCGCGATGCCAGTTCGCGTCGAGTTTCGCGATTAGCGCGGCGCGCTCTTCGGGCGTCACGAACGAAGCCTCGAAGCCGTTTCGCAGGATCGTGTACACCTCGTCGTCGTCGAGCTTGAGCGCTTCGATGATGGCGCGGTAGTTCTCGTTGACGTAGCCGCCGAAGTAGGCGGGATCGTCGGAGTTGACGGTCACCGCGACGCCTTTGTCGAGCAGGGCCTTGAGCGTGTGCTGCGTCATGTCGTCGAACACGCACAGTTTGGTGTTCGAGAGGGGGCACACAGTCAGCGCCACGCGCGTGTCGGCCAGACGCGTGACGAGCGCAGGATCTTCGATGCTGCGCACGCCGTGATCGACGCGATCGACCTTGAGCAGATCGAGCGCTTCGTAGATGTACGAAGGCGGGCCTTCCTCGCCCGCGTGCGCGACGAGCTTCAGGCCCATCGCACGCGCTTTCTGGAACACGCGTTCGAACTTCGAGGGCGGATGGCCGCGCTCGGACGAGTCGAGGCCCACGCCGATCAGGCGCGTATAGCGCTCAAAAAGCGGCCGCGCGGCTTCGAAGGTGGCGAGCGCATCGGCTTCGCTCAGGTGGCGCAGGAAGCACAGGATCAGCTTGCTCGTGAGGCCGCGCTTTTCGGCGTCGGCGAGCGCGCGGTCGATGCCCGCCACCACGGTTTCGATCGGCACGCCGCGTTCGGTGTGCGTTTGCGGATCGAAGAATATTTCGGTGTGCACGACATTGTCGGCGAGCGCGCGCTCGCAGTACGCCATCGTCATGTCGTAGAAGTCCTGCTCCGTGAGCAGCACGCTCGCGCCTGCGTAATAGATGTCGAGGAACGACTGCAGGTCGGTGAACGCGTAGGCGGCGCGCAGCGCGTCGATCGAGTCGTACGCGAGCTTCACGTTGTTGCGTTGCGCGAGCGCGAAGATCAGCTCGGGTTCGAGCGAGCCTTCGATATGGATGTGCAGCTCCGCCTTCGGCGCGTTGGCGGCCTTTTCGACGAGTGCCTTAGCGCTAGCGGCGGTGTTGGCGGTGGTCGTGATCGTCATGTTCGGTTCGATTCGCTTATGGGTTCTTCAGTGTTTGACATCACGCGGAATGGGTTGCGGGGGCATGTGCCGCGCTCGCCAGCTTCGCAGCCTCGATGGCCTGCAGCAGTTGCGCGGCGGCCGAGACTGCGATGACTTCGGGCGACTTGTCGACAATGCCGTCCACGCCGAGCGGGCAGTTCATGCGCGCGATCTGCATGGGGTCTATGCCGCGCGCGGCGAGCCGGTGCTCGAACTGCTTGCGCTTCGTGTGCGAGCCGATCATGCCGAAGAACACGAAGTCGCCGCGGCGCAGGATGCGCTCGGCGAGATCGAGGTCGCGCGAATGATCGTGCGTCATCACGATGAAGCTCGTGCCGGGCGGGGCGGTGTCGATGGCTTCGTCGGGCGCGTCATTGGCGTCGATCGCGACGTTGGGCGCGTTCAGCAGCGCGAATGCCTCGGGCGTAGGAAACGCGGCGTCGCGTTCGTCCACCCACAGCACGCGGCAAGGCAGCGTGCCGAGCACGCGCACGAGCGCCGCGCCCACATGGCCCGCGCCGAACAGCACGACGGGAAAGTCGTTCGGCGCAATCGTCTCGGTGAGGAGCAGCGCACCGCCCGTTTCCCAAAGCAGGCAGTCGGGTGCTTCCACGCCTGGCTCCGGCTCGGAAAGCATGGCCGGATCGGCTGCGGTGCCTTCTCCTTCAGGGCTCCCGTTCCGCGAGGAGCGGAATGATACGCTACGCACGGTCGACGTGCCGGCCGCGAGGCGCCGCGCAAGCGTGGCGAGCCAGCCGAGGTCGGCCACATCGAGGCGCTCGAACGCGAGCACCACGGCGCCGCCGCAGCACTGGCCGAGGCTCGGCCCGAGTGCGAGCCGCTCGAGTCGCCGCGCGTGCGGCGTGCGCATGCCGTCGCGCAGCACCTGGCGCGCGATTTCGATGGCCTTCCATTCGAGGTGGCCGCCGCCGATGGTGTGGCGGGCCGCTTCGCGCGTGACGATCATCTTCGTGCCGGCCTCGCGCGGCGCCGATCCCTCGACGCGCGCAACGGTCACCAGCACGGCGGCGTCGCCGTGCGCGAGCAGTTGCTGCAGATCGGAAAGCCATGCTTGCATCTGGCGGTTCTCCCTACGTGGCGGCACGTTATTGCCTGTGCCGCCGGTTAATCTTCGTGGCCTCGCTTCTGGCGCGCCTCACGGTTGGAGCGTATGAAGCGCCGCCGGTTCGCTCACTCGCAGCGCGTCCAGCGCGTCGAGAATCGCTTCAGGCGTCGCGGGCGCGCGTAGCGGCGCGGCCTCGCGCGCCTCGGGCACCGCCGCGCCCACGGCGTCGCGAATCGCGAGAAAGACCGAGAACGGCAGAAGCAGGGGCGGTTCGCCCACGGCCTTCGAGCGAAACACGGTCGGTTCGACGTTGTCGTTGCCGCCGCTCCGATAGAGCCTCACGTTGAACGCGTCTGGCGTGTCGCTCACAGCCGGGATCTTGTACGTGGACGGTGCGTGCGTCATGAGCCGCCCGTCGCGGTTCCACCAAAGCTCCTCGGTCGTGAGCCAGCCCATGCCCTGGATGAAACCGCCTTCCACCTGGCCGAGATCGATTGCCGGATTGATCGACTGGCCCGCGTCGTGCAGCACGTCGGCACGCACGAGCTTCCATTCGCCGGTGAGCGTATCGACGACCACTTCCGATACCGCCGCGCCATAGGCGAAGTAGTAGAACGGATGACCGGTGAGCGTGCGCGCATCCCAATGCACTTTGGGCGTGGCGTAGAAGCCATCGGACCACAGTTGCACGCGCTTCATATACGCGAGTTCGACGAATTCAGCAAAAGCGATCGCTTTGGCGTTCGCACGCACCATACTATCTTCGAACGCGACGTTTTCGGGCGCGCCGCCGTATTGTGCCGCCGCAAACGCCGCGAGGCGCGCGCGGATCGTGAGCGCCGCGTCCTCGGCGGCCTTGCCGTTGAGGTCGCTGCCGGTGGAGGCTGCCGTGGCCGACGTATTGGCCACTTTCGACGTATCGGCGGCGCTCACGCGCACGCGCGCGAGCGGCAAACCGAGCGTGCCCGCCACGACCTGCGCGACCTTGGTGTTGAGCCCCTGGCCCATCTCGGTGCCGCCGTGGTTCACGAGCACGGAGCCGTCGCGGTACACATGCACGAGCGCACCCGCCTGGTTCAGATGCGGCACGTTGAACGAGATGCCGAACTTGACCGGCGTGAGCGCAATACCGCGCTTGAGCACGGGGCTCGTGCGGTTGTAGGCGGCGATGGCAGCGCGGCGCTCGCGATAGCGGCTCGACGCGAGCAGTTCATCGGTCAGCGGCACGAGCACGTTGTCTTCCACACGCTGGCCGTATGGCGTGACGTCGCGCTCGCCAATGCCGTAGTAGTTCGCAAGCCGCACATCGAGCGGATCGCGGCCTAGCGATCTGGCGATTTCGTCGAGCATCACCTCCATCACGAGCGCGCCCTGCGGGCCGCCGAAGCCGCGAAATGCCGTATTGGACTGCGTGTTCGTCTTGCAGCAGAGCGCGACGATTTCGACGTCCGAAAGATAGTAGGCGTTGTCGAAGTGACAAACCGCGCGCGTGGCGACCGCGCCCGAAAGATCGGCGGAATAGCCCGCGCGCAGCGCAATTTCCACGCGTGCGCCGAGGAGCCGTCCTGCGTCGTCGTAGCCCGCCTCATACGTGTAGAGCGCGTCGTGGCGCTTGCCTGTGATCATGAAATCGTCGTCGCGATCCGCGCGCAGCTTCACGGGTCGCTGCAGCTTGTGCGCCGCGAGCGCGGCGACGCAAGCGAACAGCGCCGACTGCGATTCCTTGCCGCCGAAACCGCCGCCCATGCGCCGGCATTCGCAGATCACACGGTGCGCGGGCCAGCCGAGCAGATGCGCGACGACCTGCTGCATCTCGCTCGGGTGCTGCGTCGAGCTGTAGACGAGCATGCCCGTTTGCTCTTGCGGCAGCGCGTAGGCCACCTGGCCTTCGAGATAGAACTGTTCCTGGCCGCCGACGGCGAACGTGCCGGCGAGGCGATGCGGCGCCGCGGCGAGCGCTGCATCGGGCGCGCCGCGCACGAGACGCAGCGGCGGCAGCACGTAATGCTGGCGCTTGCGCGCTTCCTCGATGCTGAGAACCGGCTCCAGCGGCTCGTAACGAACGACTTCATCGCTTGCAGCGAGCGCAGCCGCGCGGCGCGCGAGTTCGTGGCTCGTGGCAATCACCGCGAACACGGGCTGCCCGAGGTACTGCACGACGTCGCTCGCGAGCACCGGGTCATCGTGCACGACCGGGCCGCAGTCGTTCTCGCCAGGGATATCGGCGGCTGTCAGCACCGCAAGCACGCCCGGCGACGAGCGCACGCGTTCCAGATCGAGCGCGACGATGCGCGCGTGTGCATGGCGCGCGAGGCCGAGCGCCGCGTGCACGGTGCCGTGCAGCTCGGGGATGTCGTCGGTATAGCGCGCCTCGCCGCTCACGTGGGCATCCGCCGATTCGTGCGGCAGCGGCGCGCCGAGCGCACGTTCGTGGGCGTGCTCATAGCGCGGCTCCTGGCGCATGACGAGCGGTTCGGCTTGATCGTTCATGGCGTGGCTCCGGCGGCTGCGTTTTCCTCGCCATCGTCGTCGCCGTCGGCGAAGGCGAACGCGTTGACATCGCACAGTGCGAGCGGCGCGTCGTCGCGCGTTTCGAGCCAGCAGCGCCACAGCAGGTTACGCGCGACCTTCAGACGATACGCGCCGCTCGCGCGCATGTCCGTGAGCGGCTGATAGTCGGTGGCGAGCGCATCCATCGCGCGCTGAACGCTGATTTCGTCCCAGCGTGCGCCGATGAGTCCGGCCTCGGCGAGCGCGGCGCGTTGCGGGATCGCGGCCATGCCGCCATAGGCGATGCGCGCGCTCGCGAGTGTGCCGTCCTCGCGCACGTCGAGTGCGAACGCGGCGCACACCGCCGAAATGTCCTGGTCGTAGCGCTTCGAGACCTTGTAGGTGCGAAAGCGCAGGGTCGGCGCGGGGCGCGGCACGCGGATCGCTTCGACGAATTCGCCGGCTTCGAGCGCGTTCTTCTGATAGCCCGTGTAGAACGCCGCGAGCGGCAGCGTGCGCAGGCGCGCCGCGCGGCGCAGCACGAGTGTGGCGTCGAGCGCGAGCAGCGCGGGCATCGAGTCGCCGATCGGCGAGCCGTTCGCGACGTTGCCGCCTAGCGTCCCCGCGTTGCGAATGGGCAGTGAGGCGAAACGCGCCCACAGCTCCGCGAGTTCCGGAAAGTCGATGGCGAGCGCCGCGTAGGCTTCTTCGAGCGGGACGGCAGCGCCGATCGTGAGCGTCTGGGCGTCGCGCGAAACGGCCGTCATTTCCGCGACGTTGCCGGTGTAGATAAGGTCGCCCAGGTCGCGGAACTGTTTTGTGACCCACAGGCCGACATCGGTGCTGCCCGCGAGCACGCGCGCTTCAGGATGCGCGGCACGCAGCGCTGCGAAGGCTTCGAGCGTGTGCGGCGCGTAAAACGTGCTTTCGCCGTGCGCGGCGCCCCGCACATCGGGGCCGTGATATTCGAACGTGCCGGTACGTTGCAAGGCGCGCAACTGTGCTTCGACGCGAGTGCGATCGAGCGCCACGCGCGGGTGACAGGTTTCGTCGAACATGCGCAGCGCGGCTTCGATGATCGGCCGGTAGCCGGTGCAGCGGCACAGATTGCCCGAGAGCGCCTCGTTGATCTCCTCGCGGGTCGGCAGGCCTGCGCCGGCAGGCTGATTCTCGTAGAGCGCCCACAAGGACATGACGAAGCCCGGTGTGCAGAAACCGCACTGCGAGCCGTGGCAATCGACCATTGCCTGCTGGGCCGGGTGCAGTGCGCCACCCGGCTGGCGCAGATCTTCGACGGTGTAGAGCGCGCGGCCGTCGAGGGTAGGCAGGAACTGAATGCAGGCGTTGACGGCCTTGAGCGTGAGGTGGCCTTCGCCGTCGAGTTCGCCCACGACGACGGTACAGGCGCCGCAGTCGCCCTCCGCGCAGCCTTCCTTGGTGCCGCAGGCGCGCAAATCCTCGCGCAGGTGCTGAAGCACCGTGCGCGTCGGAGGCAGGTCGCGCACTTCGTGCACGGTGCCTCGGTGGAGGAAGCGGATGGTTTGCGTTGTCATGGTGAACCCGGGGACATTGCGGATCAGGCGCGCGTTACGAGAGGGGCGCGCCAACACCGGCCTCGCGCACGTAGATCGCCATCCAGTTCCGAAGATAGCACCGCTTGCCGCAGGAAAGTATTTCCCCCGCAAGATGGGGGTTATGTGATTTGGGTCATGACGCCGTCACAGCGCGCGTGGCGGTGCGCAGGCGTTGCGTGCGGCGATCGCGCCTGTGTGGGAGGGAAAATGCGGGAGTCGTGCGCGATTCGATGCTGCCGTGCAAGGCTAATGCTCGAATCGCGCTGACAGGGCGAGCCGCCCGAAGGCTGGGCGGCGGATGAGGCGGGTGAGCCGGAAGAGCCGGCGGAGCTCCAACACGCGCAGCGCGCCCTTTAGCCGGTCAGCGGCGGATGCCTGGCCACGACACCTGACGGCGCCGGTTGCGCCACAGACTCAGGATCACGGCCAGAAACGCGATAACGAACGCGAGCAGCGACCACATCGGCATGGTCAGGCCAAGCGTCGGCGGATAGGTGGTTTCGCAAAGGCCTTGCACCTTGAACACGCCGGGCAGCCAGTGCGCGAACGGCAGGCTGTCCACAATGGGCTGCAGCGTGTCGAAACCGCAGCTGTAGTTCGGGAACGCCTGCACCCAGACGAGTTTCGCGGTCGCGACCGCGCCGCCTGCCGCCGAAAGCGCCACGAGCGCTTCGAGTACGCGCACGCCGCGCCAACTCGTCATGCGCGCGCCGAGAAAGGCAAAGACCGCGATCAGAATCAGGAAGTAGCGCCCCAGAATACACAGCGGGCACGGGTCCTGATGCTCGACATACTGGAAGTACAGTGCGCCGCCCAGGAGCGCGAGGCAGATCAGGCCAAGGAGGACCAGAAGGCCGCGCTCGCGGCGCAACAGCGCGTTATCGTCGTTCATGAGGCTCGTTTATTGGCTCGTTCGTTCGGGTTGTCTGGCGCAGCGCCCAGGCGGCTGCGACGGCGTGACGGGATTCTAGCGCGAAGGTTGCGCGCGGCGCGGACGTGTCTTTGCTCGCGCGCAGGGGTTGCTTGAGCGATGCCCGCTCTGATCAGCGCAGCGGCGCGAGCACCGCCTCGACGCCGCGGCCGATGGCGAGCAACGCGTCGTCATTGTCAGGCGCGGCGGCGAGCATCAGCCCGACGGGCGCCGCGCCATAGTGATGGCATGGCAGCGAGAGCGCGCAGGTATCGAGGAAGTTGAACGCGCTCGGATTGCGCAGCACGAGCGCGTTGGTGCGCGCGAAGACATCGTCGTCGGCGACGAGCGGGGCGACGGGCGGCGGCGCGATCGGCACGGTCGGCGCGATCACGGCGTCGAAGCGCGACCAGAGCGTGGCCTGGGCCTCTTCCATCACCGCGGCGCGTGCGGCGATCAGGTCCAGATAGTCGACGGCCGTGGCGTGCTCACCCTTGAGGATGCGCACGAGCACGCGCGGATCGTACTGGTCGCGATGCTTCGCAATCAGCTCGCGATGCCACGCGTACGCTTCCATCGGCGAGAAGCCGATGCGGTTGATCTCGGCGAAGCGTTCGAAGGGGGCAAAGCGGACTTCGCTCACGATCGCGCCGGCCGCATCCAGATGGCTGAGCGCCGTATCGATCGCTTCCGCGACTTCGGGGTCGACGCCGTCGGTCACGTAGTTGGTGAGCACGCCAAGGCGTACGCCTTCGAGATGACGCGCGGCCGGCACGCGCGGCACGAGCCCGGCGAGCACGCGGTCCACGAGCGCGCAGCACGCCACCGTGTTGCCGATCGGGCCAAACGAGTCGAGCGTGGGGGAGAGCGGCACGCCACCCGTTTTCGGAATGCGCCTCGCAGTGGGTTTGAAGCCCGTGAGACCGCAGAACGCGGCGGGAATGCGAAGGGAGCCGCCGGTGTCGGTGCCGAGCGCGACGGCGGCCATGCCGTCCGCGACTGAAGCCGCCGCGCCCGAGGACGACCCCCCCGCCACGCGCGCGTCGCCGGCCACGCCGCGGCGCCAGGGCGAAAGCGGCGTGCCGTAGTGCGGATTCAGGCCGAGCCCCGAGAACGCGAACTCGCTCATGTTGGTCCGGCCGATCAGCACCGCGCCCGCATGGCGCAGCCGCGCGACAGCGGCGGCGTCCTCCCGGGCGGGCGCCGTGTTCGCGAGCGCCGTGGAGCCCGCGCGCGTGACTTCGCCGGCCACGTCGAACAGATCCTTCACCGAGACGGGGATGCCCGCGAGCGGCGACAGCACGGTGCCGGCCGCGCGCAGGCGGTCGTGTGCGTCGGCGGCGGCGCGTACGCGCTCTGCATCGACGTGCGTGAAGACGGTCGCGCCCTGGCCGGCTGGGTCGGCGATGCGCTCGAGCGCGGCTTCGGCGAGCGCGCGGCTCGTCGTGCGGCCCGCGGCGAGATCGGCGCTGAGCTGGGCGAGGGGAGGGAATGGCGTGAAGGCTGTGGATGCGGATGTCATGGCGGCAGAAGATTCGGTCGATGCGCTGCGGCGCGGGCGGGCATTGCCCGCAAGGGTCGCATCATTGTAGGTCGGCTTTTTTCCTTGCGTGCAATTTGGCTCACGCCGCGCATCGGGTAACATGCGGAGATTCGATAGCTATTTGTAAGGAAAGGCCTTCATGCACCAGGGAATCGGCTTCATTCAGGATCTGGCAGTCGTGATGGCGCTCGCGGGTGTCGTCACCGTGCTGTTTCATCGCCTGAAGCAGCCGGTCGTGCTCGGCTATATCGCGGCGGGCGTGATCATCGGGCCGTACACGCCGCCGTTCCAGCTCATCCACGACGAGCAGACGATCCAGACGCTCGGCGAGCTCGGCGTGGTGTTCCTGATGTTTTCGCTCGGCCTCGAATTCAGCCTGCGCAAGCTCTTCCAGGTGGGCGCGACCGCCATCGTCGCGGCGCTTTCGGAAATCGTGCTGATGTTGTGGATCGGCTACGAGATCGGCCGCGCGTTTGGCTGGGCCACGATGGATTCGCTGTTCCTCGGCGCGATTCTCGCCATTTCCTCGACGACCATCATCGTCAAGGCGCTCTCCGATCTCGGCGTGAAGCGCGAGCCGTTCGCGCAGCTCGTGTTCGGCATCCTGATCGTCGAGGACATCCTCGGCATTGCCATGCTCGTGCTGCTTGGCGGCATTGCGCAGACGGGCGAACTCTCGCCGGGCATCGCGCTCATCACGCTCGGCAAGCTGCTGCTCTTCATGCTGGTCTCGCTGCTCGCGGGCATCCTGATCGTGCCGCGCGTGCTCGGCTACATCGCGCGCGTGGGCAACGACGAGATGCTGCTCGTCTCGGTGCTGGGCTTTTGCTTCGGCTTTTGCCTGCTCGTCGTGAAGCTCGATTATTCGATCGCGCTCGGTGCGTTCCTGATCGGCGCGGTCATGGCCGAGTCGCGGCATCTGCATCGCATCGAGCATCTCGTTGCGCCGCTGCGCGACGCGTTCTCGGCCATCTTCTTCGTGACGATCGGGCTCATGCTCAACCCGCTCGTTCTGGTCGACTACGCCTGGCCGATTGCGGTGATCTCGATTGCCGTGGTGCTCGGCAAGCTCGTGTCGTGCGGCCTCGGCACTTTCCTCGCGGGCCGCGACGGACGCACCGCCATGCGCGTAGGCATGACCGTCTCGCAGATCGGCGAATTCTCGTTCATCATCGCCTCGCTCGGTCTCACGCTGAAGGTGACGAGCGGGTTTCTCTATCCGATCGCGGTGACCGTCTCGGCCATCACGACGCTCACCACGCCTTACCTCATCCGCATTGCCGACCCGCTCTCGCAGCGCCTCGCGCGCGCCATGCCGCCGGCCGTCTCGAACGTGTTCGGCATGTACGGCCAATGGCTGCGCTGCCTCGTGCCGCGCTCGGACGGGCCCACGATCTTTTCGCTCACGAAGCGCATCGTCGTGCAGATTACTGTGAATCTCGCGCTCGTCTCGGCGATCTTCATCGGCGTTTCCTATGGCGCGCGCTACGCGTCGCCGTTGCTGACGCACTGGATCGGCGACGAGCGCATTCAGCGCGTCGTGCTCTGGAGCGCCGCGCTCGCGCTCGCGATGCCGTTTCTCGTGGCGGTGTGGCGCAAGACGCAGTCGCTCGCGCTCCTGCTTGCCGAAGTGAGCGTGCAGCCGGAGAAGGCAGGGCGCTTCACGCGCGCGATCCGTCATGTGATTGCGGAGCTGGTGCCTGTGGTGTCGATGTTCGGCGTGTTCCTGCTCGTGGCGGCGCTTTCGGGGACGATCCTGCCGCCCACGGGGTTCCTCGTCGGCGTGCTGGTGTGCGCGGCGGCGCTCACCATGCTGCTGTGGCGCTGGTGCGTGAAGATCCACGCCTCGATGCAGATCGCGTTGCGCGAAACCTTCGACGAGCGGCCGGATGCCTGAGTTCGCGCTGCGAGCAAGCGGTTAGCAAGTGGCGCGCCTCTTACGCCAGTTTGAACCGCCGGTTGTGTGACGGGATGTGAGCAATTGTGTGCGGGGGTGGCGGCGACGTGCCGCGCGACGGATAATCAAACCTTGTTCATTCGTTCGCGCGCCGCGCGCCTGACCCCACGTCATGAGCGATAACAAATCAGACCACCCCGAGGTCCCTGACGGCGCAAGCCGTCCTGATGCCGGTCCTGCCGGCGCCCCTTCGTCCTCTCCTCCCGCCGGTTCGCCCTCTTCATCGACCACTGCTTCGCCTTCCGGGGAAGCCGCGCAACGCGCTTCGACCGATGCGCCCGAAAGCGCCTCGACCGTCACGCCAGGCGCCGTACAGGCGTCAACGGCTCCCACGCCAGGCGAGACAAAGCAGGCGCCGGCCGGCACCACGCCGAGTATTCCGATCAGCGAAACAGCCGAGGCCGGCAAGTCCGCGCCCGCGCCGGCCCCGCATACCGAACCGGCGAGCACTAGCGAGCCGGCAGCGTCTGCTGCGCCGCAACGTCCTGGTGCCGCGCCCGCCGGCTTTGGCCAGGCGCCCGATTTCTCGGCGCATAACCCGCCGCCGCCCGGCGCCATTCCGCCGGAAACGCCGCGATATCTGCGCGCGAGCGATTCGGCGTGGGCCGTGTTCGGCCGCATCATCGCGGCGCGTGCCCGGCAAATGTTCGACCGCGCCGGTCAGCGCATCACGCAGCGCACGCTGCGCATTGGCGTCTCGGCGCGGATCTTCCACCCGGAGCCGGGTGCACAAGGGCTGCGCGGCAAGACGCTGCAATACCTGGAGGAATCGATCGCACACTGGGTGATGTCCCGAGGCGTCATCGTGTTCATGATTCCGACGGTCGGACACGAGGGCATGCTGCATCCAAGCAATATCCGCTTGCGCGACTACGCGAAGCATCTCGACGGCCTGTTGCTCCAGGGCGGCGCCGATGTCTCACCGCAGACGTATGCGGAGGTCTCGCCACGCCCCGAATGGCCGGGCGACCGTGTGCGCGACATGTACGAACTCGAACTGCTGCATGAATTCGTCGAGTCGGGCAAGCCGGTGCTAGGCGTGTGCCGCGGCTGCCAGCTCATCAACGTGGCGTTTGGCGGCACGCTTTATCAGGACATCGCGTTGGACGTCCCGACGGCCGGTGTGCACGTGAGCGAGCATTACGACCAGCATCGCCACTCGGTCACGTTCCCGGAGGGCTCGACGTTCGCGACCATGTTCCCCGGGCGGCGCGAGGCGATCGTCAACTCGATTCACCATCAGGCTGTGAAGAACCTCGGGCGCGACCTGACCGTCGAGGCTGTTTCGGCGGGCGACGGACTCATCGAGGCGGTGCGTTACCGGCGTTCGCCGTTCGTCGTGGGCGTGCAGTGGCACCCGGAGTTCCACCGCGCGGGCGGCCCCGAACTGCTCGATTGCACGCCGCTGCTCGACACCTTCTTGCGAACTGCGCGCGAAACGCGCTTTTGATTGCAAACCGCGGGCGAAGCACCGCGCATCACAGCAACCCGCAGCAACCCCATCCCGACCGCGCGCAACCTGCGCGCAGCTTTTTCATTTCGGTCACTTTCCTCTGCGTCCTACGCGCCTTGCGCCTCTTCTGCTCTTGATCGGCGCGCTTCCTACGTAAGACTCCTCCTAATCTTTCTGTTCCACTGCTTATCCAAATTTAAACGTCGTTTTTGAGATTTCCCGGCGGCGATAATGAAGGGTTACTGAGAATCCTGAATGGAATAGGCAGGTATGAAGCACTCAATCACGTTGCGTCGTGTGATGCTCAGCGCCGCAGCACTCATGCTGCTCCAGCAGGGCACGACGGCATGGGCCGGCATGCCGGCCGACGCGACGAACGCGGCCGACATGTCTGGCGCGGCTGGTGAGCGTGTGCCGCTGGCGGGTAGCCGCCCCTCGCTTGGCAGTTTGACGCCGCAGCCAGCCGGCGCGTCGTCGCCGTCGAGCGCTATGGCCAACGCGGACGAGCAGGCCAGCGCCGGCGCCGCGCAAGGCGACGTTGTCACGCTCATGCAACTGATTCACGACGCCCAGCTCGTCGAACTGCGTACGACCTATAACGCGAGCTATGGCGCGAGTCTCTTCTTCTACCCGCCGGAGATGACGTACTACGTCGTACTGTTTCAGGACAAGCATTTCTGGCGCGTGATCCGTTCGCAGGACGAAGCACGTTCAGAGGCGATCTATGCAGACTTCGTGCGGCAAACCGAGCAGCTGTCCCAGGTGGAAATACGCCGCACGGAGCTCGAGGCGCAAAAGACGTTCATCGAGCGTGTGATCGCGATGTCCGAAGAACGCGCGCGCCGCCTGCAGGCCGATCTCGCCATCGCTCGCACGCAGCAGGCGCGAGTCGACGACTACCAGCGCCAGGCGCAGGGCGACGCAGCGGCGCTCAATGCGCAGAAGGCCCAGGCACAGGCGCAATTGCGCGAACTGCAGAGGCAAGTGGACGCACTGCAGCGCGCAACGGAGGCAGGTCTGCCCGGGGCGCGGCGCTGAGTATTGCGGGGGGCTTTTCGCCCCGTCGGCGGAGCGCTTCTCCTGCAAACTACGAAAAAGCCCGGCAGATGCCGGGCTTTTCTATGGTGCAACCGCAGGCGGACCCGCGGGTTACTTTGCGAATCGGTCCGGCACCTCGGTGATGCGACGTTGCGCAACGTGATTCACCCATTCCGTATTGTCGACCGGCACGGCAGGCGAATTCGATACGCGTGCCGGGGTGTATGTTTTCGCATAGGAAAGGATGGACGCGTATTCGTCGGCGGGATTCGCGCCGGTTTGCCGCGGTGAATAGCCTTGCGCTTCCGAGTAAGCGCCATGCGCGCGATGTGATGTCACCGGACCCGCTTCGCGATAAGGCGCAAGCGTGCGTATGTCGCGGCGGGCGGCCGTACCGCGTTCGGCAACCCGCTGACCGCTGCCGGGCTTGACCGCACGCTCGTTGCCACGCGCTTCGCGCTGGACCAGTCTCGCGGGCGATGCGGACTGCGCGTGCGCACGCGTGCTGAAATCGGGTTTCGAGTGTGCTGGCGCCACGGCCTGCGAAGGCTTGCGGGTATCGACGACTGTCGTTTTGGGCGCCTGCGTGGGCTCTGCCAATGGCGCTTGCGCCAGCTTTTCCACCCTGCGAGGCAAGGCCGCGGCGGGCGTAGGCGCCGGGGTGCTGGACCGCGCTCTGGCCGCGGTGGTGACGTGCTCGTGCTGTGCGCGCGCTTCGGCCAGGCGCTGCGAGGTGTCTTCACTCGCGCTCGCATTGGGGCGTGGAGGTGCGTTGCCGGTTGCGCCTTGTGAATCGTGTGGTGCATGACTCGCGACGATCCATGCGAGCAGTGCGGCGCCGCCAATCGCAACCGCGCCACCTGTGAGCTTGTGTTGCTGGAACGGCGGTATGTGGTTTGGCGAAGCCCCGGGTGAGCTCCGCGCGTTTGCAGCACTCCCTGCTGGCGGATTACCGGCGGTTTCCCGCGCAACGGACCCCACGAAAACAGACGGCGCAACAGACGCGGCAACGGGCCTGGGCGGCTGCGGAGCCGGGCTGTGATCGTTGCCCCAGCCGACCGCCGCACGAAACGCTTCGGCGCTCAGGCAAACCGTGCGCATGATGGCCGCATATAGCACACGCAGTTCGGTGCGCAGGCTGAATTGCGGAGGCGTTAGCGCCCATTCCCGACCGAACGACGCGGGCAAACGGGCAAGCGGGCGAATGTGCGGCAACGCAAGCGCGCCTTCGACCTGAACGAACGGAAATGTTGACATCGATCTCTCGCAACCCCGGCTTGGCGACGGCGCCGGGTGGCAATGTCATCGGCGGCGCGTGTTGATGGGTCGCCTGCGGCGCATGTAATTAATGGGATGCCGCTGATGATGGCCTTCACCATTCCGCCGTTCTATCGGAAATGTCTTAAAAGCTCGAGGTCTTTGCGCTGCGTCTCGCGCGCGCTTCACTCGCCGTCGAGCCTGTACACGTAACGCAGTGCCGTGATGTCGATGCCGCCCATGCGATCGGGTTCCGAGCCCGAATAGGTCCAGCCCTGGCGCTCGTAGAACGCGATCGCGGGCGTGTTGCCGTCGAGCACGTACAGGTAAAGCTGCGTCTCGCCCTGGGCGCGCGCCCACTCCTGCGCCGCACGCATGAGTCGCTTGCCAACGCCAATGCCCTGATGCGCCGGCAGCGCATGAAGATTGTCGAGCAGCACGCCCCAAGGGGAGCCCGGTTGGCGTTCGACGCACACGAAGCCCGCGGCTGCGCCCGATGCAAGCTCGGCGATCAGAACGAGACGCCGTTCGCCGCCTGGCGCCTCCATGCGTGCGCGCCAGTAAGCCGAGCGCTCGGCGTCGACTTCGCGATCGAGAAACGCGGCGGGCAGCAGCGCGCGATAGGTGGCCTGCCAGCTTGCGGCGTGCATGGCGGCGAGCAAGGGAGCATCGGCGACAGTGGCCGGGCGCAGTGTGAGGGCGGGGGTTTGGGTCATGCGCATAGATGACGTGTGGACGTCCGGATCAAGGTGCGCGTCGGGGGCCGCGCGCCGAGCCCTGCTGCGAACTATTTTGCCCCAATCGAGGACACTCGCGGCGGGTCGTCAATCATGAAAGCGCAATGAATGATAAAAGTAATAAATATGAAATAAATGGCCGATATTGACGCTTTTTGCTAGCCTCTTTTAAGGAAATGCCCGAATATCTGACTCCCGGCGCGTACCGCACAATAAAATCCCCGCGCGTGCGCGCCCGCGCGACCCTCGCTTTACCGCGGGTGATTGTTTTTCACTGTCCCGCGAGCCGCTCTGGCTTCCCGGACAGTCTCTTCAGAGAGTGTCATGTCTACCGCGTCCCACGCATCCCCAAGCGAATCAAAATTCCGGACCGTTTTCCGCGTCGTCAGCGGCAACTTTCTGGAAATGTACGATTTCATGGTCTACGGCTATTACGCTTCGGCGATCGCCCGGACCTACTTCCCGAGTGACAACGCGTTCGCTTCGCTGATGCTCACGCTGTCCGTGTTCGGCGCGGGCTTCCTCGTGCGTCCGCTCGGCGCCATCATCCTCGGCGCGTACATCGACCATCACGGCCGCCGCAAGGGCCTCATGCTCACGCTCGGTCTGATGGCGTTCGGCACGCTCGCGGTCGCTGTCGTGCCAGGTTACGCAACCATCGGCATACTCGCACCGGCGCTCGTGCTGGTCGGGCGCCTGTTGCAGGGCTTGTCGGCGGGCGTGGAATTGGGCGGCGTCTCGGTTTATCTCTCCGAAATCGCGACCAAGGGCAACAAGGGCTTCTACGTTTCGTGGCAGTCGGGCAGCCAGCAGGTCGCCGTGGTGTTCGCCGCGCTGCTCGGCGTGTTGCTGCATCGCCTGCTGCCCGTCGAGCAAATGACGAACTGGGGCTGGCGCGTGCCGTTCCTCATCGGCTGCCTGATCGTGCCGTTTCTGTTCATCATTCGCCGCTCGCTCCAGGAAACGGAGGAATTCGCGAGAAAGAAGCATCGTCCGTCGATGGGCGAAATCATGGCGTCGATGGTGCAGAACTGGGGTGTCGTGATCGCCGGTATGGGCATGGTCATCATGACCACCGTGTCGTTCTATCTCATCACTGCCTATACGCCGACTTTCGGCAAGGAAGTGCTCAGGTTGAACGAAATCGATACGCTGATCGTGACGGTCTGCATCGGCTTGTCGAATCTGTTCTGGCTGCCGGTTTCCGGCGCGGTTTCGGACCGTGTGGGCCGCCGCCCGATGCTGATCACCTTCACCGTGCTGACGATCCTCACCGCGTATCCGACGGTGCAATGGCTCGTGGCTGAGCCGTCGTTCGGCCGTCTGCTCACGGTTGAACTGTGGCTGTCGTTCCTGTACGCGTGCTACAACGGCGCGATGGTCGTGGCGCTCACAGAAGTCATGCCCGCAGACGTGCGCACCGCCGGCTTCTCGCTCGCCTACAGCCTCGCGACGACGGTTGGCGGCTTCACGCCGGCGATCGCGACGTACCTCATCCACCTGAGTGGCAACAAGGCTGCGCCGGGGGCGGTGATGGGCGTGGCGGGCGTGTGCGGTCTCATCGCGACGCTCGTGCTGTATCGCACACCGGAAGCGCGTAATCAGTACAAGGCGGCTTGATCGGGCGAAGCGGTCATCTTGCTACGGAAGCAATAAAAAACGGGGCGCTCAGGCGCCCCGTTTTTGTTGTGCAGCTCATTGCGCCGCTTACGCGTCGCGCAACTCACGAGCGACCGTTTCTACGACTTGCGCCCATGCATGCGGGCGCGGCTGGCGCACGAGCCGCGCGCGTGGGTACCAGGGACTTTCGTCGGTACCCGCGAACCAGCGCCAGTCCGCGGCGAACGGCAGCATGACCCAGAGTTGCGCGCCAAGCGCGCCCGCGAGGTGGGCGATCGAGGTGTCGATCGACACGACGGCGTCCAGACGCTCGATGATAGCCGCGGTATCCGCGAAATCCTGCAGCTTGCCGCCAAGGCGGTGGATCGAGCGCGAGCGCGGATGTGCGTCGAGCGCCGCGTGTTCCGCGGCGCTGAGTTCGGGTTGCAGCACGATCCAGTCGATACCTTCGAGCACAAAGAGCGGTTCGAGCGCGGCGAGAGCAATCGCGCGGTTTTCGTGCTTCTGGATGCGTCCGGACCATGCGAGTCCGATCTTGCGGCGCGCCTGGCCGCCCAGCGAACCGCGCCATTTACGCCCGTAGGCGGGGCTGGCGTTAAGGTAGGGCGTGCGCGCGGGCAGCCTGTCGATGCTCGTGCCGAGCGCGAGCGGTAACGAGAGGAGCGGGCAGTGCAGGTCGGCGGCGGGGCGCGGCGCGCCCTGCTCGACGAGCGTGACGCGCCAGGCTTCGGCGGTCGGCGCGATGAGCGGCACGAGCGCGCGCTGCACTTCGAGCACGACACGCGCGTTGCCTGAGCGCGCTGCGGCTGCCGCGACGAGCGGCACGAAGCGCACGAACTGAAGCGTGTCGCCGAAACCCTGTTCGGCCTCGATCAGCAGCGTCCGGCCGTTCAGGGGCTCGCCGTGCCAGCGCGGCAGCGTACTTTGCGTCGTGCGCGGCGCAATGGATGCAACCTGTGCGTTCACCGGCAGCGGCAGAGCGTAGCCTGCGCCGCGTGGCGCGTTGGCGTGCGCCTCATCGCGCGCGGCCGGATCGAGCCGCCATTCGTACTCGGGCAGTCCGCGCCGGAAGTCACCGAGCGTGAGCCACGTGAGCGCGCGATTCAAATGCGCGGCGGCCAGATCGGGCCGCACGCGCAGCGCTTCGTCGAAGGCGCGCAATGCCGCCGCATGCCGACCGAGTGCGTGATGTGCCACACCGAGCGCGAGCCAGGCGAGAGCAAACTTCGGATCGAAGCCGATTGCACGCTCGTAGGGTCCGATGGCTTCATCGTGGCGGCCGAGCGCGGCAAGCGCGTTGCCGAGCCCGAAGAGGGCCGGAGCGAAGTGCGGCTGCAGCGAAAGCGCCGTTTCGAAGGCGGCCACGGCCTCGCCGTGATGGCCGGTCGCATCGAGCGTGTTCGCAAGATTGAAATGTGCGGCGACGAAGCGCGGCTCCGCGCGCAGCGCCCTCTGGAAATGTTCGATCGCGCTCGCGCTGTCGCCGAGCGCGTTGAGCGACATGCCGAGGTTATTGTGCGCCCCTGCATGGCCCGGGCGGATCTTGAGCGCGCGGCGAAACGAGTCGCCGGCTTCGGCATGGCGCCCGAGCGCGTGCAGCGCGTTGCCGAGATTGTTGTGCGACGAGGCGTCACCGGGCTGCAGGCGCACGGCCTGGCCGAACGCGTACATCGCGTCCTCGTGGCGACCGATCACCGCATAGGCGTTGCCGAGGTTGTAATGCGCGAGCGCAAAAGCGGGCGCGAGCGTGAGGGCGTTGCGAAAGCGCTCGATCGCGCCTTCCAGTTCGCCGAGCGCCTTCAGCGCGTTGCCCAGGTTCAGCTGGAGCGCGGCGTCGTCGGGGCGCAAAGCGACCGCGCGACGCACGAGGTCCGCGGCTTCGGCGTGCTGGCCTCGCTGATGCCGTAGCACGCCGAGCAGATGCAGCGCATCGACGTGCACGGGATCGGCGGCGAGCGTCGCGCGGTAGTCGCGCTCGGCGTCGTCCAGCCGGCCGTCGCGATGTGCGGCGTACGCGCGGACAAAAAGCTGTTCCATGACTGAAGAAGCAAAAAGATCGAGACACAAAGGCGGCATTTTCCCACACTCGCGGACCCGCTCCCGAAGTTCACCGGAGTTTGACTGGAATCCGTTGCTGAACTAACATATGAACACATATTCATATGTATCGTGTGTATTTATGACCCCAGTTTCCGACGACGAGCGTGTTGTCCCGCTCGCCGACCTCTTCCGCTTGCTCGGTGACCCTACGCGCCTGCGCATCGTGCTCGCCTGCGTTCAGGACCGGCTCGCGGTCGGGGCGATTGCCGACGCGCTTGGTTTGTCGCCGTCGCTCGTGAGCCACCACCTGCGGCTCCTGCGCGCCGCGCGCATCGTGCGCGCCGAACGCGAGGGCAAGCAGGTGTTCTATGCCGCCGCGGACGCGCACATCAGCGCGATGATCGCCGGCATGCTGGAACACGTTGCCGAGCCGTCGGCGCAATGGCAGGAGGGCGCATGAGTGCCGCTGAACACGAGCACGCGCATGACGCCAAAGGCGCCGCGAAGCACGAGGACAAGGGCGAGCATGACCACGACCATGCGCACGACCACGCGCACGACCACGCGCACGACCACGCCCACGACCACGCCCACGACAACGCCCACGACGCCCACGCGCCGCACGGGCATGGTCACGCGCACGGCCACCATCACCATCATCACGCGCCCGTCGCGGGGCACGGCCGAGCGTTCGCAATCGCCGTCGCGCTAAACGTATTCATCGTCGTCGTACAGACGGTGTACGGCGTGCTTGCGCATTCCACCGCGCTGCTCGCCGACGCCGGCCACAATCTTTCCGACGTGCTCGGCCTGCTGCTCGCCTGGGGCGCCGCGTGGCTTGCAACGCGCCGTCCGTCCGCGCGCTTCACGTTCGGGTTCGGCAGCTCGTCGATTCTCGCCTCGCTCGCCAACGCCGCGCTGCTCCTGCTCGCGTGCGGCGCGATCCTCGCAGAGGCGGTTGGGCGCCTGCTCCATCCTGCGCCGGTCGCAGGCTTCGACGTGTTCGTCGTCGCGGCCATCGGCATGGTGGTCAACGGCTTTTCGGCGTGGCTTTTCATGCGTGGGCAAAAGGACGACCTGAACATTCGTGGCGCATTCCTGCACATGGCCGCCGACGCCGGCGTGTCCGCCGCCGTGGCCGTGAGCGGACTGCTGATTCTCGCGACCGGCCAGAGCTGGATCGATCCGCTCATGTCCATCGTGGTCGTGCTCGTGATCCTGTACGGCACCTGGGGGCTGCTGCGCGAGTCGGTGCGGCTGGCGCTCGCCGCGGTGCCCGAGAACGTCGACATCGCGCGCGTGCGCAGCTTCCTCTCGCAGCAAGAGGGTGTAGTCGATGTGCACGACCTGCACGTCTGGGCGCTTTCGACGACAGGCTGTGCGCTCAGCGCGCATCTCGTGATGCCCGCAGGGCACCCCGGCGACGCCACCCTCGATCGTATGGTCGAATCGCTCGAAGTGCGCTTCGGCATGAGGCACGTCACGCTGCAGGTGGATCTCGGCACGAGCGAGCATCGCTGCGCACTGGACATGCCGGACGGCGCACGTCGGCACGCGCACTGAGGCGCGGCAATTTGCGCTGCGACTTGTCGAGCCATTCGGGCTGCTTTTGATGCGCTGCCGCGCGACCGCGTAACGCGCGGGCGATACACTACGTATCGTGTCGAGCGCATGGAGGTCTGCATGGCCGTGGCTTCTTCTCTCGCGCCCGTGCTTATTGTGGGCGCGGGACCCACCGGGCTCGCCGCCGCGATGAGTCTTGCTCGCGCGCATATCCCCGTGCGGCTGATCGATCGCGCGCCGCAGGCAGGTCGCCACTCGCGGGCGATCGGCATTCAGGCGCGCACGCTCGAACTGTTCGAGCAGCATCGCATCGTCGAGCCGTTTCTCGAGCTAGGCCACCGCGCGCATATCGCGAATCTTTATTCGAACGGGCAGCGCCGTGCGCGGCTCGACTTCGATCCGCTCTTCACGCGTTATCCCTATTTGCTCTTCATTGAACAGACCGTTACCGAGCGCATTCTCGCCGGGCATCTAGCCACGCTCGGCGTGGAGATCGAGCGCGGCTGCGAGTTGCTGGAGTACACCCAGGGCTCGGCCGGGGCGAGCGCGGAAGTGCGCCGCCCCGACGGGCGCGTGGAGTCGCTGCGCTGCGCTTACGTGATTGCCGCCGACGGCGCGCATAGCACCGTGCGCCATCGCCTCGCCATGAAGTTCGACGGCGAGACGATGACGCAATCGTTCCTGCTCGCCGACCTGAGCGCGAGCACACCCTGGTCCGACGACGAGTTCCACATCTTCGCCTCGGGCGAGGGCCTCGCCGCGCTTTTTCCGTTCGGCCACGGCCGCTACCGCCTGATCGCCGATCACAAAGCGATGCTGCCCGCCGCGCCGGAAGGCGCGATCCCGGTGCCTACGCTCGAAGAATGCCGCGACATCATTCTGCAGCGCGTGCACCACCCGGTGTCCGTTTCCGACATGAGCTGGGCTTCCTACTTCAGCGTGAACAGCCGCATGGTGCGGCAACTGCGGGTGGAGCGCACCTTTTTTGCCGGGGACGCCGCGCACGTGCATAGCCCCGCAGGCGCGCAGGGCTTGAACACGGGCATCCAGGAAGCCTTCAATCTGGGCTGGAAGATTGCGCGTGTGCACGCGCGCGGCGCGCCCGAGCGCTTGCTGGACACCTATCACGCGGAGCGTTATCCGATCGAGCGCCTCGTGCTGCAGCAGACGAGTTTCATGACGCAACTGGTGGAGGCCGATCACGGCCCGCTCAAGCTGCTGCGCGAGCGCGTGATGCCGGCGCTCGTCGCGCTCGGGCCGCTGCGCGACGCGGCGCGCCAGGCGGTCAGCGAGCTGTCGATCCAGTATCGCCGCAGCCCGCTCACGCTGGAGCGCGTGCTGGACGGCGGCCCACGCGCGGGCGAGCGCGCCCCGGACGCGTTCGTGGGCGTGGTGGACGGTCCGCTAGGCAAGGCGCCGGGCAAGGGGCGCATTTTCGATCTGCACGACCCGGCGTGCTTTTCGTTGTTCCTGCTGGTCGAGGGCGATGTCGATTCCGAGGGCGCGGCGGCAAAAAACGGCGCAGAAGCGAGCGCGACGCTCAAGCGTTTCACCGAAGCCGTTGAGCGGCTCTTTCCGCAAGCGCTGCGGGTCTGGTGGATCGCCGATCTCGCCAACGGCGAGACACCGCTGGCGGGCGAGGGCGCGGCCTCGCTAAGCGAATCTTACGGGCGCACGCGGCCCGCGTTTTATCTGGTGCGGCCCGACGGGTATATCGGCTCGCGGGGGCGTCCCGCGTCGGACCTCAATGCCTTGCTGCGTCACTGTGAGACGTGGTACGCGGCAGCGGGATTCGCGCAGGCACCGCCGCCGGTTTGAGCGAGCCGGCGGCGCCGTGCGCGTGATGCGATGGCAGGGCTGGCGTGGCTCAGGCCGCCGCGGGCGCCAACGCCTCGCGATGCTTCGTGAGCGAGGCGAGCACGATTTCCGTGAAGCCCGCTTGCTCGCCTTCGCCATCGAGCGCCGCGAGCAGCGTGCGGCGCATGCGCGGCTCCCAGAATTTGCGGATATGCTCCGCGATGCCCGTGAGCGCTTCCTCGCGATCGGGCAGCGAGTCGAAGAACATGCCTATCTGGTTCGCCATTTCGATCAAGTGATCAGCTTTCATCGCCTTATTTCCCTGAGGTTGTAAGCGGTTCGCGCTTGCTCAGCAGCTCGAGTTGGGTCGTGTTGAAGCGCGAGTATTCGCGCTGCCATTCCGAGGGCTGTTGCACATGGCTGACCTGCACGGCCGTCACCTTGTATTCCGGGCAGTTCGTGGCCCAGTCGGAGGCATCCGTGGTGATGACGTTCGCGCCCGATTCTGGGAAGTGGAAAGTCGTGTAGACCACGCCCGGCTGCATGCGCGTGCTGACCTTTGCGCGCAGCACCGTATGCCCCGCGCGCGATTCGATGCCCACCCAGTCGCCGTCGCGAATGCCGCGGTCTTCGGCGTCCACCGGGTGGAGCTCGAGGCGGTCTTCTTCGTGCCAGCGCAAGTTCTCGGTGCGGCGCGTTTGTGCGCCCACGTTGTACTGCGAAAGGATGCGGCCCGTCGTGAGCAGCAGCGGGAAGCGGCGCGTGACCTTCTCCGGCGAGGCGATGAACTTCGTGATGACGAACTTGCCCTTGCCGCGCACGAATTCGTCGATGTGCATGATCGGCGTGCCGTCGGGCGCTTGCTCGTTGCACGGCCACTGGATGCTGCCCATCTCGTCGAGCTTCTTGTACGAGACACCGTGGAACGTAGGCGTGAGGCGCGCGATCTCGTCCATGATCTGCGACGGATGCGTGTAGTCCATCTCGTAACCGAGCGCGCGCGAGAGCAGGATCGTCGCTTCCCAGTCCGAGTAGCCGGCGACAGGCGGCATCACCTTGCGCACGCGCGAGATGCGGCGTTCGGCGTTGGTGAACGTGCCGTCCTTCTCCAGGAACGACGAGCCCGGCAGCAGGACGTGCGCGTACTTCGCCGTTTCGTTCAGGAAGATGTCCTGCACGACGATGCATTCCATCGACGAAAGCGCGGCCGCCACGTGCTGCGTGTTCGGGTCCGACTGGACGATGTCTTCGCCCTGGCAGTAGAGGCCCATGAAGGTGCCGTCGAGCGCTGCCTCGAACATGTTCGGAATTCGCAGGCCCGGCTCGCTTTGCAATGCGACGTTCCAGGCGCCCTCGAAGAGCGCGCGCACGTTCGCGTCGCCCACGTGGCGATAGCCCGGCAGTTCGTGCGGGAAGGAGCCCATGTCGCACGAACCTTGCACGTTGTTCTGGCCGCGCAGCGGATTCACGCCGACGCCTTCGCGGCCGATGTTGCCCGTGGCCATCGCGAGGTTGGCGATGCCCATCACCATGGTCGAGCCTTGCGCGTGTTCCGTGACGCCGAGGCCATAGTAGATCGCCGAATTGCCTTGCTGCGCGTAGAGACGCGCGGCGGCGCGGACTTGCTCAGCCGGCACGCCGGTCACTTCGGCCATGGTTTCCGGCGAGTTTTCCGGCAGCGCGACGAAATCGCGCCATTGCTCGAATGCGCGCGTTTCGCAGCGCTCGGCCACGAACGACTCATTGACGAGCCCTTCGGTGACGATCACGTGCGCGATCGAGTTGACCATCGCGACATTGGTGCCGGGGCGCAGCTGCAGGTGATGTTCGGCCTTCACGTGGGCGGTATCGACGATATCGATGCGGCGCGGATCGACGACGATCAGCTTCGCGCCCTGGCGCACGCGGCGCTTCAGGCGCGAGCCGAACACCGGGTGACCGTCGGTCGGATTCGCGCCGATCACCATGATCACGTCGGAGTGATCGACCGAGGCAAACGTCTGCGTACCCGCCGATTCGCCGAGCGTCGTCTTCAGGCCGTAGCCCGTGGGCGAGTGGCACACGCGTGCGCAGGTATCGACGTTGTTGTTGCCGAATGCGGCGCGCACGAGTTTCTGCACGAGATACGTTTCCTCGTTCGTGCAGCGCGACGACGTAATGCCGCCAATCGAATCGCGCCCGTGCTTCGCCTGGATGCGGCGGAACTCGCTCGCGGCGTAGTTGATCGCTTCGTCCCAGCTCACTTCACGCCACGGATCGGTGATCTTCGCGCGGATCATCGGCTTCTTGATGCGGTCTTTGTGCGTGGCGTAGCCCCATGCGAAGCGGCCCTTCACGCAGGCATGGCCTTCGTTCGCCTGGCCGTTCTTGTGCGGCACCATGCGCACGACCTCGTTGCCCTTCATCTCAGCCTTGAACGAGCAGCCGACGCCGCAATAGGCGCAAGTCGTCACGACCGAATGCTCGGCCTGGCCCAGCATCACGACGGTTTTTTCCTGCAGCGTGGCGGTCGGGCAGGCGGCCACACAGGCGCCGCACGACACGCATTCCGAGTCCATGAACGATTCGCTCGCGCCGGCGGCGACACGCGATTCGAAGCCGCGTCCGGCGATGGTCAGCGCGAACGTTCCTTGCGTCTCTTCACACGCGCGCACGCAACGATTGCAGACGATGCACTTTGACGGGTCGTACGTGAAGTACGGATTCGATTCGTCCTTCTTGTCTTTCAGATGATTCGCGCCGTCAAAGCCGTAGCGCACTTCGCGCAGGCCCGTGACGCCCGCCATGTCCTGCAGTTCGCAGTCGCCATTGGCGGGACAGGTGAGGCAGTCGAGCGGGTGATCGGAGATGTACAACTCCATCACGTTGCGGCGCAGCTTTTGCAGCTGATTGCTTTGCGTGCGCACCTTCATGCCCGCTTCGACGGGCGTCGTGCACGAAGCCGGATAGCCGCGGCGGCCTTCGATTTCCACGAGACACAGGCGGCACGAACCGAACGGCTCGAGCGAATCGGTCGCGCACAGCTTGGGCACGTTGATGCCGGCCTCGATGGAGGCGCGCATCACCGAAGTGCCGGCCGGCACCGTGACGGACTGGCCGTCGATTTCGAGCGTGACATCGACATCGGCGTGGACGAGCGGCGTGCCGTAATCGGTGTCGTCGAACGGCGAGCGTTGCTTCATTGCTGCCGATTTGCAGGCGCAATTGCCGGAACCGCAACCACCGGCTTGGGACATGAGCGTGTCGGACATGGTGGTTCCTCGTTCAGGCGGCTGCTGCCGGAGCAGCGACGGGTTCGAGACCGAAATCTTCAGGAAAATGGTTGAGCGCGGAGATCACGGGGTAGGGCGTCATGCCGCCCATCGCGCATAGCGACCCGGACACCATCGTCTCGCACAGGTCGCGCAGCAGCGTGACCTGCTTCTCCGACGTGTCGCCCTTGCGGATCTTCGCGATCACCTCGACGCCGCGCGTCGAACCGATGCGGCAGGGCGTGCACTTGCCGCACGATTCGAGCGTGCAGAACTCCATGGCGTACTGGGCGAGTTCGGCGAGATTCGACGTGTCGTCGTGCACAACGAGGCCGCCGTGGCCCACGACCGCGCCGACTGCCGCATACGCTTCGTAGTCCATGGGAATGTCCCACTGGCTCTCGGGCAGATAGGTGCCGAGCGGGCCGCCCACCTGCACCGCGCGCGCCGGGCGCCCGCTGGCGGTGCCGCCGCCGTAGTCGACCATCAGTTCGCGCAGTGTCACGCCGAACGCAAGCTCGACGAGCCCGCCGCGCGCAATGTTGCCCGCGAGCTGGAACGGCAGCGTACCGCGCGAGCGGCCCATGCCGAAGTCCTTGTAGAACGCCGCGCCCCTGGCAAAGATGATCGGCACCGTGGCGAGCGTGATGACGTTGTTAATGACCGTGGGCTTGCCGTAGAGACCGGAGAGCGCGGGCAGGGGCGGCTTGGCGCGCACGATGCCGCGCTTGCCTTCGAGCGATTCGAGCAGCGCCGTTTCCTCGCCGCACACGTAAGCGCCCGCGCCCTTGGCCACGAACAGTTCGAAGCGCTTGCCGCTGCCGAGCACGTCGTCGCCGAGCCAGCCCGCCGCACGCGCGCGCTGGATGGCTTCCTCGAGTGCCGCGATCGAATGCGGATACTCGCTGCGCACGTAGATATGGCCAACGGTGGCGCCCACCGCGATGCCCGCGATCGTCATACCCTCGATCAGCACATACGGGTCGCTTTCCATGACGAGGCGGTCCGAGAACGTGCCCGAATCGCCTTCGTCGGCATTGCAGACGATGTACTTCTGGTCGGCTTGCGCATTCGCGACCGTGCGCCACTTGATGCCGGCCGGGAACGCCGCGCCGCCGCGGCCGCGCAGGCCCGACTCGAGGAGTGCTGCGCAGATATCGGCGCCGGTCATCTTCAGCGCATTGCGCAATCCTTCGAGGCCGCCGTGAGCGACGTAGTCGTCGGTGGAAAGCGGGTCGGTGATGCCGATGCGCGCAAACGTGAGGCGCTGCTGCTTGCGCAGATACGGAATCTGCTCGACGAGCCCGACGCTGCGCGCGTGCTGGCCGCCCTGCAGGAAGCCGGCGTCGAAGAGCGCGCCCACTTCATCGGGTTCAACGTTCGCGTAGCCGACGCGCCCATCGGGCGTTTGAACTTCGACGAGCGGTTCGAGATAGAGCAGGCCGCGCGAGCCGTTGCGCACGAGTTCGATGCTTACGCCGCGCGCGGCAGCTTCACGTTCAATGGCTTGCGCGATGGCATCTGCTCCGAGCGCGAGGGCCGAGGAGTCGCGGGGTACGTAGACGCGTGTCATGCGGCCTCCTCGGTGCGGGCGACCGCCGTCATGGCGGCGGCAAAGAGCTTGTCGAACTTCTGCGGGGTCACTTTTGCGTGCAAGGTGCCGTTAATCATCATGGCGGGCGAGAGCGCGCACTGGCCCAGGCAATAGACGGACTCCAGCGCGACCGGACCTTCGTGCGCATGCGCGTGTTGGGCGTCGTGGCCGTGCTGGCCGAAACGGCAGCCGGTCTGCGCCTCGACGTGCTGCGCGAGCGCTTCACTCCCCATGCTGCGGCACGCCTCGGCGCGGCACAGCTGGACCGTGACCGGCGCGGGCGGCGCAGTGCGGAAGTGGTGGTAGTAGGTGATCACGCCGTGCACCTCGGCGCGCGAAAGATTCAGCGCCTTCGAGAGCGGCACGACCGTGGCCGGCGGCACGAAGCCGACGTCGTCCTGGATCGCATGCAGGATTGCAAGCAGCGTGCGGCCTGGTTGCGCGTGACGCAGGACGAGGTCGTCCGGCGCGCTAACAGCTGTCTCTTCCATCATGGGGCTTCTCCTGGGCATATATGCACTTGTTATTCATAAAGTGTGCATCTATGCTGCGGTTGTCTTGTTGTCTGACCGAACAATAGGCCCGTGGAATGGCAGACGCAATAGGAAGAGGAATTTCATAATGATCAAGGTCGAGTGCCATGCGCAGCTAGTCGTGCGCGACGCTGACGGCCGAGAGGCAAGCCTGACGGACGTTGTGCCGTTGCTTGCCCTCGTCGCCGAAGAAGGAAGCATTGCGCAGGCCGCGCAGCGTAAGGGTTTGTCCTATCGCCACGCCTGGGGTGTTTTGCGTGAAGTGGAGGAGCGCCTGGGCGGTGCGCTGATCGCAAAGGCGCGTGGTCGTGGCTCCGTGCTCTCCGAACTGGGCGAGGCGGTGCTGCGCTCGCAGCGCCTGTGCACGGAACGGCTGCAGGGTAACCTCGAGGCGCTGGCGAGTGAGGTGGCGAGCGACCTGAACCGCTGGCTCGCTCCCGACGCGCAAGATCTGCGCATCCATGCTTCGCACGGCTACGCGGTGGCGGCGCTCGTGACGGCGCTCGTCGCCGACCAGGTGCCCGTGGAGATCAAGTACCGCGACAGCGTCGATGCGATCACGGCGCTCGCGCGCGGCGAATGCGATCTCGCGGGCTTTCATCTGCCGCGCGGCGACTTTCGGGCTGCCTGTGCCAACGCCTACCGTAGCTGGCTCGACCCGCAGCGCCACGTGCTCATCCATCTCACGCAGCGCAAGCAGGGGCTCTTCGTCGGACGCGGCAACCCGAAGCAGGTCACGGGCCTGGCCGACCTCGCGCGCGGCGATATCCGCTTTGTGAACCGGCAGCCGGGCTCGGGCACGCGCATGTTGATCGATCTGCTGCTCACACGCATTGGCGTCGATCCCGAGCGCGTGAACGGCTATGCGTCGTCGGAGCTCACGCACTCGGCAATCGCTGCGTTCGTGGCGAGCGGTATGGCCGACGTGGGCTTCGGCGTGGAGCCGGCTGCGCACCATTTCGGGCTCGATTTCATCGAAATCGCAGACGAAGACTACTATTTCGCGTGTGATCGTGGTCATCTCGCACACGAACCGCTGGCAACCGTACTGGGTTTGCTGCGTGGCGCCGGGTTCCGTGCGTCGGTTGCGCAACTGGAGGGATACGATCCGGCGGCGTGCGGTGACGTAGTGGAACTCGAAGCCGCATGGGGCGAGCCGCGGGCTTTGTAATAGAAGGCAACGTATTAATCGGACTACGCTGCAGACTGAGGCGCTTTTTGTGATACTTTCAGTTCGTATTCGCTCTCACGTTTCAGATGCGCGCTCGTCGCGCCGATCGACCATGAAATTTGTCCTCAAAGTTGGTGCTGCTGCCGCTACGGCAGCGGTGTTGTTGGCTACGTTCAACCTTGCCTTTGCGCAGAACTCCCCGGGCGTCCCCGGCGGTATTCTGAGCGATCAGTTCAAGTTCAACGAGCATCCGCAAATGCAGTTCGCCGCTTCGGCGCCTACGGGCAAGTATCAGCATGGAAAACCAACTGCTGCGCGCAAGCGCGGCGATCTGGGCGATCCGAACGGCTGTAATCTGCAGTGCCCGCAGGACAATTGATGGCGTAAAGGCGGAGGCGGCAGTTGCGCCGCCTGCGGAACAAAGAAAAACTCGCGAGACCCGAACGGGCTGTCGCGAGTTTTTTGTATGCGCTTCGCCGGGTTGGCCGGCGTCAGACGTGTGTGGAAAGCAAAAAGCCCCGACAGCCTTGCGGCCGCGGGGCTTGAGTCCGTTCGTCGTGGACGACGGGAAAAATCTGGTGGAGCCGGCGGGAATCGAACCCGCGTCCAGAAGCAGTCCATAACCAGTTCTACATGCGTAGTTCTATCATTTGATTTAACCGCAGCGACGCGGACGAACACGCTGCGCTACGGCGATTCACTAAATTTTCGACCTTGGCGTCGTGACGCCACCAAGGCTTAACTGACGTAAATGACCTCTGGCGGTATTGCTACCGGTCTTGCGACGCTAGCCCGTCAGTAAGCTAGGCAGAGGACGGCGGCCCTTAGGCTGCCAGTGCGAACGTATCGTCGTTTGCAGTTACGTTTTTCCCATTGATTAACGAGGTGACGGGTCCTCGGCATGCCCTGATTACTTCATAACCCCTGTCGAAACCAGGTCGGCCCCAGAGGAAGCAACAATTATCACATAGTTCGCCATATGAGGCGAACCGCGCCCGGTTCAAGGGCGCGCGGGGGGCTGTCCGCGCGCAAAAACCGCTTGCACGTGCCCGCCTTTACGTCGACTCAGCGTCGCCTCTGGCTGGCTTGCCGATGTGCTGAAGCAGGGCGAACAGCGTCGCCGTGGTGTCGGCGACATATTGCGCATCCCACTGCGAGGGCGGCACGTCGTTGCCGCAGTAGCCGTAGGCGGCGGCGATTGTCGCCATACCCGCTGCGGCGCCCGCCTGTACATCGCGCAGATCGTCGCCAACATACACGACGCGCTGCGGCGCAATGCCGAGCGCCTCAGCCGCGTGCAGCAACGGTGCCGGATGCGGTTTGGAATAGGGCGTCGTATCACCGCTCACCACGCAGCTTGCGCGCGTATCCAGATGCATCAGTTTGACGAGCGGTTCGGTGAGGCGGGCGACCTTGTTTGTCACGATGCCCCAGCGCACGCCGCGCGCGTCGAGGTCGTCGAGCACGGCGTCGATTCCCGCGAAGAGCGCCGTCTCGACGCGCAGATTCGCCTCGTAGTTGGCGAGGAACTCCTCGCGCATGGCGGCGAACTCGCGATCGTCGGGGCCGATCCCGAACGCGCCGCCAATCAGGCCGCGCGCGCCCGCCGAAGCGAGTGGACGCAGTTTCTCGAGCGGCGCGGGCACGAGGCCGCGCGCGTGGCGCATCTGGTTGACGGCGGCCGCGAGGTCGGGGGCCGTATCGGCGAGCGTACCGTCGAAGTCGAACAGCACGGCGTCGTAGGCGGCGAGCGCGGCGGCGCTGTCCGCGGCTGATTGGGCGTTCGTGGGTGAGTTCATGTCTGGGAGCGATGGCGCGGCGCGCCGATGTGCAGGAAATGCCGCCGGAGCAGGGTGGTCCGGCGGCGTCGATCGCGCAAGCGCCGTCAGGCGTCGCGCCGGCAGGCGATCATGTAATTGACGCTGGAGTCGTTCGAAAGCGCGAAGTGCCGCGTGAGCGGGTTATACGTGATGCCCTTGATCTCCGCGACACGCATACCGGCGTCGCGCACGAACGCGGCAAGCTCCGAGGGGCGGATGAAGCGCGCGTAGTCGTGCGTGCCCTTGGGCAGCATCTGCGCGATGTATTCTGCGCCGATCACGGCGAGAAGATACGACTTCACGTTGCGATTGAGCGTCGAAAA
Source organism: Paraburkholderia flagellata (assembly GCF_021390645.1). GTDB lineage: Bacteria > Pseudomonadota > Gammaproteobacteria > Burkholderiales > Burkholderiaceae > Paraburkholderia > Paraburkholderia flagellata. Next base: position 2,273,863 of record NZ_JAJEJT010000001.1, on the reverse strand, counting down.
GAACACCCAGCCGCCAGGCTTCACGAGACTTGCGCAGGCCTTCACGATCTCGGCGGGCTCCGGCACGTGTTCGAGCATTTCCATGCAGGTCACGACGTCGAACGACGCGGGTTCGCGTGCGGCGATCGCTTCGGCGGCGATCAACTCGTAGTCCACCGTTACGCCGCTCTCGAGGCTATGCAGGTCGGCTACGCCAAGCGCCTCGCGCGAAAGGTCGATGCCTTTCACTGTCGCGCCAAGCCCCGCCATCGATTCGGAGAGGATGCCACCGCCGCAGCCGATGTCGAGCACGCGCTTGGACGGCAGATGCGCATGACTGTCTATCCAGCCGAGGCGAATGGGGTTGAGTTCGTGCAGCGGCTTGAATTCGGCGTTCGGGTCCCACCAGCGATGAGCGAGATCGCTGAATTTCTGTAGCTCGTGGGGATCGGCATTCGTCATGTCGTGGCAGCCTGAAGCGCGGTGCGGGTCAGAAAGAATAAACCCCGAGTATATAGGCGGGTGCATACGGCGGCAAAATGGCACGCCATGCCGTAAACCTTTCCAAAACGCTAAAGCCGCGCGGAGACAGGCGAAATGAAAGAGAGGTAAAGCGCGGGATAAAAAAAGCCCCGCCGAAGCGGGGCTTTTGAGGCTTGCGGTCGAAAGCTCGCGATTACTGCTTTTGCGTGCCGACGACTTCGACTTCCACGCGGCGATCCGGTGCGAGGCAGGCGATGAGAGCCTTGTGGTTCTTCTGGTTGCAGCCAGTCGTAACCGGGTTGCGCTTGCCCTTGCCTTCCGTGTAGATACGCTCTGCCGGAACGCCCTTGCTGACCAGGTACGACTTGACGGCTTGCGCACGGCGCAGCGACAGACGGTCGTTGTAGGCAGCCGAGCCGATGCGGTCGGTGTAGCCCGTCGCGACGACGACTTCGAGGTTCAGAGCCTGGATCTTGCTTGCCAGATCGTCCAGCTTTTCCTTGCCAGCCGGCTTCAGGATGGCCTTGTCGAAGTCGAACAGGGCGTCAGCCTGATACGTGATCTTCTGGCTGCTGATGGCCGGCGGCGGCGGAGCGACCGGCGGCTGCGGTGCCTGGGCGACCAGGGCGCCATCGCACTTGGCGTTGGCGGTGGCCGGCGTCCAGAATGCATCGCGCCAGCAAAGCTCGTTCGTGCCGTTCATCCACACGTATTCGCCGGTACCATTCACCCAGTTGTCATTGACGGCTTGTCGCGACGCCGGCACCGACTGTGCCTGAGCGGATGCAGCCACAACTGCGGTAGCTGCAATGAACGCGAGCTTTGAAAGTTTATTCATATTTCTCCTCTCGAAATTGAGATTACCGCAGGTTTACTGCGAGCCATATGACGAAGACAAGTCATACATTGCTCGAAGTATAACATTGGCAAGTTGTGGGGAACGCTTTGCGTTGTGTAGACTTCGAGCAGTGTCTAACTTTGTGCGTTGGCATTTTGCCATATCGTTCCCCTCCGACGATAAAAAAAGTCCGCCCCTTTCACTGCGGCTTGTCGAACGTGGTACGCCCGCAACAAAAAAGTTCCCGTTATTTTACCTGGTAGTGCGCCTGGGTAGGCGGTGTGTCACACATTGTTATCCAAATCGGTGGCGGCGCATCTGATTCCGGTTCGCACTGCGGCGTTTGCGCCACGCTCAAGGCGCTTTTGAGCGCTTCGGCTTCACTCCTCTAATAGGTATACGCAGGCGGCGGGCGAGGGTGTCGTGCATGGTAGAATCGCGTGATGCGCTGCGTCCGCGGCGTCCATGCGACAGCTGGGCGTCTCGCGGTGACTGCGGCGACCTTCGCTCTTCCAGTTGGGGCGGGGCGCTAGCACACCGCGTGCCCAAATAAGACATCGATAATGGATCAATTCGCCAAAGAGACTCTGCCAATCTCCCTCGAGGAGGAAATGCGCCGCTCGTATCTCGATTACGCGATGAGCGTGATCGTCGGGCGGGCACTTCCGGATGTTCGTGACGGCCTCAAGCCCGTCCACCGGCGCGTGCTCTACGCAATGCACGAGCTGAATAACGACTGGAACCGCGCTTACAAGAAGTCGGCTCGTATCGTCGGCGACGTCATCGGTAAGTACCACCCCCACGGCGATACGGCCGTCTACGACACCATCGTGCGGATGGCGCAGAACTTCTCCCTGCGCTACATGCTGGTCGACGGGCAGGGCAACTTCGGCTCGATCGACGGCGACAACGCCGCCGCCATGCGATACACCGAAATCCGCATGGCGAAGATCGGCCACGAGCTGCTGGCCGACATCGACAAGGAGACGGTCGACTTCGGGCCGAACTACGACGGCAGCGAAAGCGAGCCGCAGATCCTGCCCGCGCGCATTCCGAACCTGCTCATCAACGGCTCGTCGGGTATCGCGGTCGGCATGGCCACGAACATTCCGCCGCACAATCTCAACGAAGTTGTCGACGCCTGCCAGCATCTGCTGAAGACGCCCGAGGCAACGATCGATGAGCTGATCGAGATCATTCCCGCGCCCGATTTCCCGACCGCCGGCATTATTTATGGCGTCGCCGGCGTGCGCGACGGCTATCGCACCGGCCGCGGCCGCGTGGTGATGCGCGCGGCCACGCATTTCGAGGAAATCGATCGCGGTCAGCGCATGGCGATCATCGTCGACGAGTTGCCGTATCAGGTGAACAAGCGTTCGCTGCTTGAACGCATCGCCGAGCTTGTCAACGAGAAGAAGCTCGAAGGCATTTCCGATATTCGCGACGAATCGGACAAGAGCGGCATGCGTGTCGTGATCGAGCTTAAGCGCGGTGAAGTGCCCGAGGTCATCCTCAACAATCTTTACAAGGCGACGCAGCTGCAGGACACGTTCGGCATGAACATGGTCGCGCTGGTGGACAACCAGCCGAAGCTGCTGAACCTGAAGGAAATGCTCGAGCATTTCCTTTCGCATCGCCGCGAAGTGCTCACGCGCCGCACGGTGTACGAACTGCGCAAGGCGCGCGAACGCGGCCACGTACTCGAAGGCCTCGCCGTCGCGCTTGCGAACATCGACGATTTCATCGAACTCATCAAGGCCGCGCCCACGCCGCCTATCGCGAAGCAGGAATTGATGAACCGCTCGTGGGATTCGTCGCTCGTGCGCGAGATGCTCACGCGCGCGGAGCAGGACAATGCGTCGGCGGGCGGGCGCGACGCCTACCGTCCGGAAGGGCTGAACCCGCAATATGGTATGCAGGCCGACGGCCTTTACCGTCTGTCCGACACGCAGGCGCAGGAAATCCTGCAAATGCGCCTCCAGCGCCTGACCGGGCTGGAGCAGGACAAGATCATCGGCGAGTACCGCGAAGTCATGGCGCAGATCGCCGACCTGCTCGACATCCTTGCGCGCCCCGGGCGCGTAACGACCATGATCTCCGACGAACTTACCTCGATCAAGAGCGAATTCGGCGATGCCCGCCGCTCGAAGATCGAGATGAATGCCACGGAGCTCAACACCGAAGACCTGATCACGCCGCAGGACATGGTCGTGACCATGTCGCACGCCGGGTACGTGAAATCGCAGCCGTTGTCGGAATATCGGGCCCAGAAGCGCGGAGGTCGCGGCAAGCAGGCGACCTCGATGAAGGACGACGACTGGATCGACACACTCTTCATCGCCAATACGCACGACCACATTCTGTGCTTCTCGAATCGCGGCCGCGTGTATTGGGTGAAGGTGTATGAAGTGCCGCAGGGCTCGCGCAACTCGCGCGGCCGCCCGATCGTCAATATGTTCCCGCTGCAGGACGGCGAAAAGATCACGGTCGTGCTGCCGGTCAAGGAATTCTCGGCCGACAAGTTCGTTTTCATGGCCACCGCGCTGGGCACGGTCAAGAAGACGCCGCTCGAAGCCTTCAGCCGTCCGCTGCGCAAAGGTATTATTGCGGTCGGTCTCGACGACGGCGACTACCTGATCGGCGCTGCGATTACCGACGGCGAACACGACGTGATGTTGTTCTCCGACGCTGGCAAGGCTGTGCGCTTCGACGAGAACGACGTGCGCCCGATGGGCCGCGAAGCGCGCGGCGTGCGCGGCATGCAGCTCGAAGATAACCAGCAGGTCATCGCACTCCTCGTGGCGGGCGACGAGCAGCAGTCGGTGCTCACCGCGACCGAGAACGGTTATGGCAAGCGCACGCCGATCACGGAGTACACGCGCCATGGCCGCGGCACGAAGGGCATGATCGCGATCCAGACTTCGGAGCGCAACGGCAAGGTGGTTGCGGCCACACTCGTCGACTCGGAAGCGCAGATCATGTTGATCACCACCACGGGCGTTTTGATTCGCACCCGCGTGTCGGAAATTCGCGAAATGGGCCGTGCAACGCAAGGTGTTACACTCATCAGCCTTGACGAAGGTACGAAGCTCTCCGGGCTGCAGCAGGTCGCCGAAGCGGACGCAGAGGCGGACGCCGAAGGTGAGGGCGAGCCGGGCGAAGTCGAAGAGTGATGCGTTACCCGGGCCCGCAGAAGTGTGTTCAATCGACGCGCTTACGCGGGCTTTAAGGTGGGTTTCAGCGAACCTTGTTAGTGTCAGCTAAATGAATGGTATGCCGGGCGGACCGGCCGGCGGGCGCATAGCGCAAAGCAGCGCCCCGCAGTCCGCGCGGCAGCGCAAATCGATTAATTTCTCAAAGGGAGTAATGATGCAAAAACGATTCAAGCAGGTGATGTTGCTGGCCGCTCTCGTGCCGACGTTTGCCATGGCTCAGGCGCTCCAGAACCAGGCGCCCGCCCCCCAGGCACCGGCAGCGGCTGCAGCACCCGTCGATCCGGCCAAGCAAGCCGCGATCAAGGACCTGCTCGACGCGATCGACGCACAGAAGCTCGTCGGCGCAATCGGCAACAGCGCCCAGATGCAAGCCAAGCAGCTCGTCCCGGCAATCCTGTCGGACGCGCTCTCGGAAAACAAGACGATGACGGACAAGCAGAAGCAAGCTGCCGTCCCGTCGCTGCAGAAGAACGCAGTGCCGAAGCTGGTTGACTCGGCAGGCCAGGTCTTCGCGACCGACTCGTTCAAGCAGGACGCCATGGAAGCTCAGTACGAAGCGTATGCGAAGTACTACAGCACGCAGGAAATCAAGGACCTGACCACGTTCTACCGCAGCCCGACCGGCCGCAAGTTCATTCAGGTTCAAGACCAGGTTGGCCGCGACGTCGTGAACAGCCTGATGCAGAAGTACATGCCGCAGTCGATCAAGGCAACGCGCGACCAGGCCGACAAGGAAGTCGCTTCGGTCAAGGTCGGCAAGTAAGCCTTCCAGCGTCACGCTCCCTCCGGTCCGCGGCCATGAAGTACGGTAGCGGGGCGGGATCGGCAGCGTAGGCCGGGAAACCCACCGCCGCGCCACGCGTGGCGGGTTCCCGGCGACAATGCGATAATGGTCGTTTGCGCGATAAGCGCAAGCGGCCATTTTCTTTTTTGGCGCGCTTTCCAGCGCTTTTTGCCACAACGCCTGCCTCGGGGATCCTTTTTACGATGCGCGTCTACAACTTCTCAGCCGGACCGGCAGCGTTGCCAGAAGAGGTCCTGCGTCAGGCCGCCGACGAAATGCTCGACTGGCACGGCAGCGGCATGGGCGTGATGGAAATGAGCCATCGCGGCCCGGAATTCATGCAGATTCACGCCGAGGCGCTGCTCGATCTGCGCGAGCTGATGCGGGTGCCCGCAAGTCACCAGATTCTGTTTCTGCAGGGCGGCGGCATCGGCGAGAACGCGATCGTGCCGCTCAACCTGTTCGGCTCGAAGCCGCGCGCGGACTTTGTCGTTACCGGCTCGTGGTCGCAGAAGTCGCAGAAAGAAGCGCTCAAGTATGGCGAGGCGCATATCGCCGCGACGGGCCGCACCGACGCCGGCTTCACGCATTCGCCGCCGAAAAGCGAGTGGAAGCTCTCCGACGATCCCGCCTACGTGCACCTGTGCACGAACGAGACGATCGACGGCGTCGAAACCTTCGAGATTCCCGACCTCGGCGACATTCCGCTCGTGGCCGACGCCTCGTCGCACATCCTGTCGCGCCCGATGGACATCGCCAAGTACGGTGTGCTCTACGGCGGCGCGCAGAAGAACATCGGCATGGCGGGCGTGACGGTCGTGATCGTGCGCGAGGACCTGCTCGATCGCTCGATGCCGATTTGCCCGTCGGCGTTCGAATGGAAAACCGTGGCCGCGAACAACTCGATGTTCAACACGCCGCCGACTTACGCGATCTATATCGCGGGGCTCGTGTTCAAGTGGCTCAAGCGCCAGGGCGGTCTCGAAGTCATCGAGGCGCGCAATGTGGAAAAAGCGAAGCTGCTCTACGACACGATCGACGCAAGCAGCTTCTACAGCAACAAGGTGGAGCGCCGCGCGCGCTCGCGGATGAACGTGCCGTTCTTCCTCGCCGACGAAACACGTAACGCAGATTTCCTCGCCGGCGCCAAAGAGCGCGGGCTGTTGCAGCTGAAGGGCCACAAGTCCGTCGGCGGCATGCGGGCATCGATTTACAACGCGGTGCCGCTCGAGGCAGTGAACGCGCTGGTCGAGTACATGAAGGAATTCGAGGCGAAGCACGCGTAAGCGCCCCTCGCTCATCGAGCGAAGCGGTGCCGCGCGCATCCATTCAGATTGCCGGTTTCACGCATGGACGACGAACTCAACTCCCAACTCAAGCCGCTGCGCGAACGCATCGATGCGATCGACGCACAACTCATTGCGCTCCTGAACCAGCGCGCCTCAGTCGCGCTCGAAGTGGGCGAAGTCAAGAAGCATTTCAACGCGCCGGTGTTTCGCCCGGAGCGCGAGCTTCAGGTGATCGAGCGCCTGCAGACCATGAGCGACGGCCCGCTCGGCAACGATCACATCAGCGCGATCTGGCGCGAGATCATGGCCGCGAGCCGTTCGCTCGAAAAGACGATTTCGGCCGCGTTCCTCGGCCCGGTCGGCACCTATAGCGAACAGGCGATGTACCAGTACTTCGGTCAGTCGATCGAAGGCCTGCCGTGCCCGTCGATCGACGAGGTGTTCCGCTCGGTCGAGGCGGGCGCCGCCGAGTTCGGCGTCGTGCCGGTCGAGAACTCGACCGAGGGCGCCGTTTCGCGCACGCTCGACCTGTTCCTCGAAACGCAGCTCGTCATCGGCGGCGAAATCGCGTTGCCGATCCAGCACAATCTGATGACGCTGAGCGGCAACCTGAACGGCGTGAAGCGCGTGTGCGCGCACCCGCAGGCGCTCGCACAGTGCCAGCACTGGCTGACCGCGAACGCGCCGCAACTCGAGCGTCAGAGCGTGTCGAGCAATGCGGAGGCCGCGCGCCTCGCCGCCGCCGACCCGACGGTTGCGGCGATTGCGGGCGATCGCGCCGCCACGCACTACGGTCTCCTGATCGCAAACGCGCTGATCCAGGACGACCCGCACAACCGCACGCGCTTCGTGATGATCGGCAAACAGCCGGCGGGCGCGACGGGCCGCGACCAGACCTCGATGATCGTTTCGGTGAAGAACGAGCCGGGCGCGGTGTACAAGCTGCTCGAACCGCTCGCGCGCCACAGCGTGTCGATGACGCGTTTCGAGTCGCGGCCGGCGCGCCTTGGCAGCACGTGGGAGTACTACTTCTACATCGACTTCGAAGGTCATCGCGACGAGCCGGCCGTGGCCGCGGCGCTCGACGAACTCAGCAAGAAGGCCGCGTATCTGAAGATCCTCGGCTCGTATCCGCGCGCGCGCTAAAGCGGGGAAGGTGCGGGCGGCCTGCCGCCGACCGCCGTGCGCCGCGTGAGGATGTCGGGCGGCGCGCCTTTCCCGATCCGTCCGCTACCGGCCGTCCGGAAGACCGTTGTACGCCCGGCGCCTTGAGCCTTGGAGAGACGCATGACCACGCAATTCGGCCCCTCGTATGTGCGCGCAATCGCGCCTTACATCGCCGGCAAACCGATTTCCGAAGTCGCCCGCGAGTTCGGGCTCGACGAAGCGCGCATCGTGAAGCTCGCGTCGAACGAGAATCCGCTCGGCGTGCCCGAGTCGGCGCAGCGCGCGATCGCGCAGGCGGCGAGCGACCTGGGCCGCTATCCCGATTCGAACGCTTTCGAGTTGAAGGCCGCGCTGGCTGCGCGCTACGACGTGCCGCCCGAATGGATCACGCTCGGCAACGGCAGCAACGACATTCTCGAAATGGCCGCGCATGCGTTCGTCGAGCGCGCTCAGTCGATCGTTTATTCGCAGTACTCGTTCGCGGTGTACGCACTCGCGACGCAGGGCCTCGGCGCGCGCCATATCGTGACGCCGGCCGTGCGTTACGGGCACGATCTCGACGCGATGCTGGCGGCTATCGATGAAGACACGCGTCTCGTGTTCGTGGCGAACCCGAACAACCCGACTGGCACGTTCATCGAAGGTGCGAAGCTCGAGACGTTCATCGCAAAGGTGCCCGCGCACGTCGCGGTCGTGCTCGACGAGGCCTATACGGAATACCTCGCGGCTGAGAAGCGCTATGACTCGATCGCGTGGGTGCGCCGCTACCCGAACCTGCTCGTTTCGCGCACGTTCTCGAAGGCCTACGGACTCGCCGGCCTGCGCATCGGTTTTGCGATTGCGCAGCCGGAGCTGACCGATCTGCTGAACCGTCTGCGCCAGCCGTTCAACGTCAACACGCTCGCGCAGGCGGCCGCTATCGCCGCGCTCGGCGACACGCCGTTCCTCGAGCGCAGCGCGGCGCTCAACGCCGAAGGCTATCGCACGCTCACCGCGGCGTTCGAGCGTCTCGGCCTCGAATATGTGCCCTCGGATGGCAATTTCGTGATGGTGCGTGTGACGAAGGACGCAGCGGACGATGACGCCGGCGAGCGCGTGAACCTCGCGCTGCTCAAGCAAGCCGTGATCGTGCGGCCGGTGAGCAACTATGGTTTGCCGCAGTGGCTGCGTGTGACGATCGGCTTGCCCGAGGAGAACGCGGCATTCGTCGCGGCCCTCGAGCGAGCGCTTGGCGCGCCTTGAGCGCGCGACCTTTACTTTTTTCGGTGGCGTCGTGAGTGCGTTTTCGTTTAACAAACTGGTGATTTTCGGTGTGGGCCTGATCGGCGGGTCGCTCGCGCGTGCGTTGCGCGAGCGCGGTTCGTCTGGGCGAGAAGGCGCGCAGGTGATCGGCGTGGGCCGCAGCGCGCACTCGGTGTCGCGCGCGCTCGAACTTGGCGTGATCGACGCCGCCGCGACGCTCGACGACGAAGCGGCGCTCGCCGCCGCGCTCGATGGCGCCGATATCGTATTGATCGCCGCACCCGTTGCGCAAACCCAGGCGTTGCTCGAGCGTATCGCGCCGCACCTCGGCAGCGAGACCATCGTCACCGACGCCGGCAGCACCAAGAGCGATGTGATCGCGGCGGCCCGTGCGGCGCTCGGCGCGCGCGTTGCGCAGTTCGTGCCGGGGCACCCGATCGCCGGGCGCGAGTCGAGCGGCGTTGACGCCGCGTTGCCCGATCTCTACGTAGGCCGCAACGTCGTGCTGTGTCCGCTCGAGGAAAACGCGCCGGCATCGGTCGAACGCATTGCTGCGATGTGGCGCGCCACGGGCGCGGTGATCGGCGAGATGCCGGCCGCGCAGCACGACCGCGTATTCGCCTCGGTGAGCCATCTGCCGCACGTGTTGTCGTTTGCGCTCGTCGACCAGATTCTCGCTTCGCCCGATGCTCAGCTGAAGTTCTCGTTCGCGGCTGGCGGCTTTCGCGACTTCACGCGCATTGCCGCGTCGAGCCCCGAAATGTGGCGCGACGTGTGCCTCGCGAACCGTACTGCGCTGCTCGCCGAACTCGACGGCTACACTGAAGTGCTGACGAGGCTGCGCGCGGCTATCGACGCCGGCGACGGCGCAGCGCTCGAAACGGTGTTCGCGCGTTCGCGCGCGGCGCGCGAGGCGTGGCAGGAGCGCGGCGGCAAGGGCGCGGCGGCGGCCATGGAAGCAGCACCAGACAAATAAGCAAACAGGACTCAGCCCGACGGCGCGAGCGCCGCAACCCAAGGCATTCTCAGGACACGTTCATGGAACACCTCGATCTCGGACCGTTCACCCGTGCGTCCGGCACGATCCGTCTGCCCGGCTCGAAGAGCATCTCGAACCGCGTGCTGCTGCTCGCGGCGCTGGCCGAGGGCGAAACGACCATCACGAACCTGCTCGACTCCGACGACACGCGCGTCATGCTCGACGCACTGGAAAAGCTCGGCGTGAAATTGAAGCGCGAGGGCGACACCTGCGTCGTGCAGGGCACGCGCGGCGCGTTCCAGGCGGTTCGCGCGGATCTCTTTCTCGGCAATGCGGGCACGGCGGTGCGTCCGCTCACGGCCGCGCTCGCGGTGAACGGCGGCGACTACCGCATTCACGGTGTGCCGCGCATGCACGAGCGGCCCATCGGCGACCTCGTGGACGGCTTGCGCCAGATCGGCGCGAAGATCGATTACGAAGAGAACGAAGGCTTTCCGCCGCTGCGTATCCGTCCGGCGCCGATTTCGGTCGAGGCGCCCATCCGCGTGCGCGGCGACGTGTCGAGCCAGTTCCTCACCGCGCTTCTCATGACGCTGCCGCTCGTGCGCGCCAAGGATGGCGTGACGATCGTCGAGGTGGACGGCGAACTGATCTCCAAGCCCTACATCGAGATCACGATCAAGCTGATGGAGCGCTTCGGCGTGAAGGTCGAGCGTCACGGCTGGCATCGCTTCGAGATCCCGGCGGGCGTGCGCTATCAGTCGCCTGGCAAGATCATGGTGGAAGGCGATGCGTCTTCGGCGTCGTACTTCCTCGCCGCGGGCGCGATCGGCGGCGGCCCGCTGCGCGTGGAGGGCGTGGGGCGCTCGAGCATCCAGGGCGATGTCGAGTTCGCGGCGGCGCTCATGCGCATGGGCGCGAACGTCACGGTCGCGGACGACTGGATCGAAGTGCGCGGAATCGGCAACGATCACGGCAAGCTCGACCCGATCGACATGGACTTCAACCTGATTCCGGACGCGGCCATGACGATCGCCGTGGCGGCGCTGTTCGCCGACGGCGCCACTACGCTGCGCAACATCGCGAGCTGGCGCGTGAAGGAAACCGACCGCATCGCAGCGATGGCCACGGAACTGCGCAAGGTGGGCGCGAACGTGGAAGAGGGCCCGGACTACCTGATCGTGCGTCCGCCCGAGAAACTCACGCCGAACGCCGCGATCGACACCTACGACGATCACCGCATGGCGATGTGCTTCTCGCTCGTGAGCCTCGGCGGCGTGCCGGTGCGCATCAACGACCCGAAGTGCGTCGGCAAGACGTTCCCCGATTATTTCGAGCGCTTCCTGGCGCTCGCGCAACCTTGATTCAAATGAAGCCGAGTACCTTTGCCGCATGAAATCGACCCGTCCCTTTTATCCGACGCCCGTCATCACGATCGACGGCCCGACCGCTTCCGGCAAGGGCACGGTGGCCGCGCTGGTCGCCGCGCAACTCGGCTTTCACCTGCTCGACAGCGGCGCGCTGTACCGGCTGGCTGCGCTCGCGAGCGTGCGCTACGCGATTGCGGCCGACGACGCCGATAGCCTTGCGAAGCTGATCGACGATCTCCATATCACGTTCCGCGAGGGGCTTGCGCAACTCGACGGCGTTGACGTTTCGAACGAAATTCGCGCCGAGGAAGTGGGCAACCGCGCCTCGATGATCGCCGCGCATCCGGCCGTGCGCACGGCGCTCGTGGCGCGCCAGCGGGCGTTTCGCAAGCTTCCCGGACTCGTGGCGGACGGCCGCGACATGGGCACCGTGATTTTCCCGGACGCCGTTCTGAAGGTGTTTTTGACGGCCAGCGTGGAGGCCCGTGCGGCCCGCCGGCATAAGCAATTGATCCAAAAAGGTTTTTCTGCTAATATGGAAGACTTGCTTCGGGATTTGCGTGAACGCGACGCGCGCGACAGTAACCGCGCGGCCGCGCCGCTCAAGCCCGCAGCGGATGCGCAGCTTCTCGATACCTCGGCGCTTTCCGTCGACCAGGCGGTCGAACAGGTGGTGCAGTGGTATGAGGAGTCGAGCCAACTGCGGCCCGTGCGGTAATTCACGCTCGCGGCAAAACGCAGCAGCAAGAAAGCAGTAGCAGTACGAGTTGGTGCCCTGGAAAGAAACAGGGCGTGTCTTAAACCCTTTAACCCCGTGTGGCTTTTGCATCTGTGCCGCGAACGTAAGCGCTCCGGCCTCAACGCCCGACCGGTCAAAACTGGCTGTCGGAGCAGCGAAAACCATGCAAATCCAGATTTTTATGTCCGACCTGCAAACCTCCACCCCGAATACCGAATCTTTTGCGGCTCTGTTCGAAGAGTCGCTGACCCGTCAAGACATGCGCGCCGGCGAAGTGATCTCCGCCGAAGTCGTGCGTGTTGACCACAACTTCGTGGTCGTGAACGCTGGTCTCAAGTCCGAAGCCTATATTCCGCTCGAAGAGTTCCTGAACGACGCGGGTGAAGTGGAAGTGCAGGCGGGCGATTTCGTTTCCGTCGCGATCGACGCGCTGGAAAACGGCTACGGCGACACGATCCTGTCGCGCGACAAGGCGAAGCGTCTCGCTTCGTGGCTGTCGCTGGAAAAGGCCCTCGACAACAACGAACTCGTGACCGGCACGATCACGGGCAAGGTCAAGGGCGGCATGACCGTCATGGTCAACGGCATCCGCGCGTTCCTGCCGGGTTCGCTCGTCGACACGCGTCCGGTCAAGGACACGACGCCGTACGAAGGCAAGACGCTCGAATTCCGCGTCATCAAGCTCGACCGCAAGCGTAACAACGTCGTGCTGTCGCGCCGCGCTGTGATCGAAGCCACGCAAGGCGAAGAGCGCGCAAAGCTGCTCGAAACGCTGAAGGAAGGCGCGATCGTCAACGGCGTGGTCAAGAACATCACCGACTACGGCGCGTTCGTGGACCTCGGCGGTATTGACGGCCTGCTGCACATCACCGACATCGCATGGCGTCGCGTGCGTCACCCGTCGGAAGTGCTGTCGGTTGGCCAGGAAGTCACTGCCAAGATCCTCAAGTTCGACCAGGAAAAGAACCGCGTTTCGCTCGGTATCAAGCAACTGGGCGACGATCCGTGGGAAGGCATCTCGCGCCGTTACCCGTCGGGCACGCGCCTGTTCGGCAAGGTCACCAACATCACCGACTACGGCGCGTTCGTCGAAGTCGAATCGGGCATCGAAGGCCTGGTTCACGTGTCGGAAATGGACTGGACCAACAAGAACGTTGCTCCGTCGAAGGTTGTCCAGCTGGGCGACGAAGTCGAAGTCATGGTCCTCGAGATCGACGAAGACCGCCGCCGCATCTCGCTCGGCATGAAGCAGTGCAAGCCGAACCCGTGGGATGACTTCAGCCGCAACTTCAAGAAGGGCGACAAGCTGCAAGGCGCAATCAAGTCGATCACCGACTTCGGCGTCTTCATCGGTCTGCCTGGCGGCATCGACGGTCTGGTTCACCTTTCGGACCTGTCGTGGTCGGAAACGGGCGAAGAAGCCGTTCGCAAGTACAAGAAGGGCGACGAAGTCGAAGCCGTGGTTCTGGGCATCGACGTCGAGAAGGAACGCATCTCGCTGGGTATCAAGCAGCTCGAAGGCGACCCGTTCAGCAACTTCGTTGCTGTCAACGACAAGGGTTCGACGGTCGACGGCGTGGTCAAGTCGGTCGACGCCAAGGGCGCTGTGATTACCCTGAACGCCGATGTCGAAGGCTACCTGCGTGCTTCGGAAATCGCGCAAGACCGCGTGGAAGATGCTCGCAACGTGCTGAAGGAAGGCGACAAGGTCAACGCGATGATCATCAACATCGATCGCAAGTCGCGTGGCATCAACCTGTCGATCAAGGCGAAGGACTCGGCTGAGACGCAAGAAGCACTGCGCAGCATGTCGTCGGATACGGGTTCGGCTGCTACCGGCACGACCAACCTCGGCGCGCTGCTCAAGGCCAAGCTCGACGGCCAGAACCAGTAAGCCTCAAACGGGGGCAAGCTGAAGTATGACCAAATCTGAATTGGTCGCGCAGCTGGCTACGCGATTTCCGCAACTTGTTCTCAAGGATGCGGATTTCGCGGTCAAGACGATGCTCGATGCGATGTCCGAGGCACTTGCCAAGGGCCATCGCATCGAAATTCGTGGCTTTGGCAGCTTCGGCCTGAATCGTCGGCCGTCGCGCGTTGGGCGCAATCCCAAGTCGGGTGAAAAGGTGCTGGTGCCTGAGAAGTTCGTGCCGCACTTCAAGCCGGGCAAGGAGTTGCGCGAGCGCGTGGACCGTAATTCGGGCGAGCCGCTGAAGGCAGACGAGCCGGACGACGACCTGTAAGCGTTGGATCGTTTTTCGATCGGGCGATTGCGGTCGTCGGCGGTCAATGCCAGATGGCCAGAATGCATGGACCGGTAAAAAGCGCTGGGGTGAATAACCCCGGCGCTTTTTTTTCGTCTGCGCCTTTTCGACGCTGTTTGCGCTGGCGCCCCGGTTTGATCTGGCGCTGCGCTCGCTCACACGTGTCGGCGCGCGAGCCGTTCAATTACAATACGGGACACTTCGGCGCGGCTTGTGCTGCGGCGCAGCATGTCCGCCACGCCGGCGCCTTTCTCAACTGCCAAGAGAATCCTTCAATGAGATTGATCGCCTGGGTGATCCGTGTGCTGGTGTTCGTACTGCTGCTCGTACTCGCGCTCGCCAACACGCAAACCGCGACGCTGAACTTTCTGGCCGGATATTCATGGCAGGCTCCGCTGATCCTGATCGGCCTCGCGTTTTTTGTGGTGGGGCTGCTGGCGGGGCTCCTTTCCGCGCTGCCCGGCGTGTTCCGGCTGCGCATGGAAAACGGCCGCCTCAAACGCGACCTGCGCGTGGCACGTGAAACGCCTGCGCCGAGCGTCGAGCCGCCGCTGCCGCCGCTCATCTGATTTGCATTGCCGTGCCGCGCGCCTGAACGCGTGCGGCTGATTTTTCGCTCATACCATCGCTCGCATGGATCTCGATTTTTGGTGGCTCCTCGTCATTCCCGTGGCATTCGCGCTCGGATGGATGGCGTCGCGCTACGACCTGAAGGCACTCCTCTCCGAAAGCGCCAACCTGCCGCGCTCGTATTTTCGCGGGCTGAATTTTCTGCTCAACGAGCAGCCGGACAAGGCCATCGACGCGTTCATCGAGGTCGCCAAGCTCGACCCTGAAACCGTCGAACTGCACTTCGCGCTCGGCAATCTGTTTCGCCGCCGCGGCGAGACCGATCGTGCGATCCGCGTGCACCAGAATCTGCTCTCGCGCTCCGACCTGCCCGTGAACGAGCGCGACCACGCGCTCTATGAACTCGGCCAGGACTTCCTGAAGGCCGGCATGCTCGATCGCGCCGAGGAAACCTTCGGCAAGCTCAAGTCGGGAGACTTCGCGCTTGGCGCACAGCGCGCGCTGCTCGCGATCTACGAGATCGAGAAGGACTGGAACCGCTGCATCGACACCGCACGTCATCTCGAGACGATGGGCGCGGCGTCGCTCGATCTCGAGATCGCGCAGTTCCATTGCGAACTCGCGCAGGAAGCGCTCCAGCAGAAAAAGCCCGACGAAGCACGCCGTCAGCTAGCGCTGGCGCTCAAGGCCAATTCGCAGAACGTGCGCGCGACGATACTCGCGGGCGACGTCGATGCGGCAAGCGGAGATTGCGGGACGGCGCTTGGCCACTGGCGCGAAGTCGAGGCGCAAAACTCCTCGTATCTGCCGCTCGTCGCCGAGAAGGTCATGAAGGCCTACGAGACGCTCGGCCGCGCCGAAGAGGGCGCGCAGTTGCTCACGACATGGGTTGACGCGTATCCGTCCAACGATCTGCTCGACGTCGCTTACAAGTATGTCGCCGCGCTGCGCGGCGCCGACGCGGCGCACGCGCTCGCCCGCACGCAGATGCAGAAGTCGCCGAACCTCGCTGGCATGGCGCGCCTGCTTGAAGCGCAGCAGGCGACGGCCGAAGAACCGCGCCGCAGTGAACTCGAACTGATGCGCAAGCTGCTCCAGCAGCGCACCAAGAACCTGCCTCGCTACACCTGCCAGAACTGCGGCTTCCGGGCGCGCCTCTTCTACTGGCAGTGTCCGGGCTGCAGTGGTTGGGAAACCTATGCGCCGCGCCGCGTCGAGCCGGTTCCCGCATCGAGTTGAGCCTAAGGGCCCGCGCGATCAGGGCGCCTCGCCGGCCGCACCTGGCCGGCCGCACCTAGCCGGCCGCACACCCAGTCATTCCATTATCAGCATCTGTCACCGGAGCGCCTATGAAGATCACCATTGTCGGTACCGGCTACGTCGGCCTCGTCACCGGTGCGTGCCTTGCCGAAATCGGCCACGACGTGTTTTGCCTCGATGTCGATCCGCGCAAGATCGATATCCTGAATGGCGGCGGCGTGCCGATTCACGAGCCGGGCCTGCTCGAACTCATCGCGCGCAACCGCGCGGCCGGGCGCATCACTTTTTCCACCGACGTGGCGGCGAGCGTCGAGCACGGCGAGGTGCAGTTCATCGCCGTGGGCACGCCGCCTGACGAAGACGGTTCGGCCGATCTCCAGTACGTGCTCGAGGCGGCGCGCAGCATTGGCCGCCACATGAACGGCTTCAAGGTGGTCGTCGACAAGTCGACGGTCCCCGTCGGCACGGCGCAGCGCGTGCACGGCGTGTTGGCCGAAGAACTTGCGAAGCGCGGCCTCATGCATAGCGTGGACCATCGCTACTCGGTCGTCTCGAACCCCGAGTTCCTGAAAGAAGGCGCGGCCGTGGACGACTTCATGCGCCCGGACCGCATCATCATCGGGCTCGACGAGGACGAGAACGGCGACGCCGCGCGCGAGAAGATGAAGCGCCTCTACGCGCCGTTCAACCGCAATCACGAGCGCACGATCTACATGGATGTGCGCTCCGCCGAATTCACGAAGTACGCGGCGAATGCCATGCTCGCCACGCGCATCTCGTTCATGAACGAGATGGCGAATCTCGCCGACCGCGTGGGCGCCGACATCGAGTCGGTGCGCCGCGGCATCGGTTCCGATCCGCGCATCGGCTATCACTTCCTTTATGCGGGCTGCGGCTATGGCGGCTCGTGCTTCCCGAAGGACGTGCAGGCGCTGATCCGCACGGCCGCGGAGTCGGGCCAGAACCTGCGCGTGCTCGAAGCGGTCGAGGAGGTCAATCACGGCCAGAAGGAAGTGCTCGTCAAGAAGATCGCCAGGGTGTGCGGCGAAGACCTCACTGGCAAGCACTTCGCCGTGTGGGGTCTCGCATTCAAGCCGAATACCGACGACATGCGCGAAGCGCCGAGCCGCCGTCTGATCGCCGACCTGCTTGCACGTGGCGCGACGGTGGCCGCGTGGGATCCGGTTGCGGCCGAGGAAGCGCAGCGCGTATTCGCGCTCGATCTCGCGCACGCGCCAGAGCAGCATGCGCGCCTTACGTTCGCGTCGAGCCAGGACGACGCCCTCACGGACGCGGACGCGCTCGTGATCGTCACCGAATGGACCGCGTTCAAGGCGCCTGATTTCGTGCATTTGAAGAAGGTGCTCAAGGCACCGCGTATCTTCGACGGACGCAATCTCTACGAGCCCGACGCCATGGCGGAGCTCGGCATTGACTATCACTCGATTGGGCGGCCCCATGTCAATCTCGCAAACTCCGCAGCCTGAAGCGACGCCTGTCGCCGCACTTGCAACGGCTATCGCGCCGGAAGTGCGCGTCGTGCCGCGCGAGAAGCTCGCCACCTCGCGCGTTCTGGTGGTGGGCGACGTCATGCTCGACCGCTACTGGTTCGGCGATGTCAACCGCATCTCGCCGGAAGCGCCGGTGCCGGTCGTGCATGTGCAGCGCAAGGAAGACCGACTGGGCGGCGCCGCGAACGTCGCGCGCAACGCGGCGGCGCTCGGCGCCCATGCGGGCCTCTTGTGCGTGGTGGGCCACGACGAACCCGGCGAGCGCATCGTCGAGTTGCTCGACGAAAGCAACGTGAATGCGTATCTCGAACGCGATCCCGCGTTGCCGACCACCATCAAGCTGCGCGTGCTTTCGCGCCAGCAACAGCTCTTGCGTGTGGATTTCGAGAACACGCCCGCGCACGAGATCCTGCTCGCCAGCCTCGCACGTTTCGACGCGCTGCTGCCCACGCACGACGTGATTCTGCTCTCCGACTACGCAAAGGGCGGCCTCACGCACGTCACGCAGATGATCGCGAAGGCTCGCGCTGCGGGCAAGGCGGTCCTTGTCGATCCCAAGGGGGACGACTGGGAGCGCTATCGCGGCGCGAGCCTCATCACGCCGAACCGCGCGGAGCTGCGCGAGGTGGTGGGCACCTGGAAGTCCGAGGAGGACCTCCACGCACGCGTGACGAAGCTGCGCCGGGAACTGCAGTTCGATGCGCTGCTGCTCACGCGCTCGGAAGAGGGTATGACGCTCTTTTCCGATGACGGCGTGCTGCACGCGGCGGCTGACGCGCGCGAAGTGTATGATGTCTCGGGCGCCGGCGACACGGTGATCGCGACTGTCGCGGTCATGCTGGGCGCGGGTTTGCCGCTCGTCGAAGGCGTTGCGCTCGCGAATCGCGCAGCCGGCATCGTGGTCGGCAAGCTCGGTACGGCCACCGTCGATTACGACGAACTCTTTCAATAATGTTCCGCACGCGAGCGCGTAGCGCTCGCACCCCTGCCGGGATTTCCGGAGAGTTTTCCCGGCGGGCATCAACCTCGCGTGAACCTCGTCACCGCAGACCTATCATGACCCTCATCGTCACCGGCGCGGCCGGCTTCATCGGCAGCAACATCGTCAAGGCGCTGAACGAACGCGGCGAAGACCGCATCATCGCCGTCGACAATCTCACCCGCGCGGACAAGTTCAGGAATCTCGTCGATTGCGAGATCGACGACTACATCGACAAGACCGAGTTCGTCGAGCGCTTCGCGCGCGGCGACTTCGGCGACGTGCGCGCGGTGTTCCACGAAGGCGCCTGTTCGGACACGATGGAAACCGACGGCCGCTACATGATGGACAACAACTTTCGCTATAGCCGCGCCGTGCTCGACACGTGTCTCGCGCAGCGCGTGCAGTTTCTGTATGCGTCGTCGGCGGCGATCTATGGCGGCTCGACACGCTTCGTCGAAGAGCGCGAAGTGGAAGCGCCGCTGAACGTGTACGGCTATTCGAAGTTCCTGTTCGACCAGGTGATCCGCCGCGTGCTGCCCACCGCGCAAAGCCAGATTGCCGGCTTTCGCTATTTCAACGTGTATGGTCCGCGCGAGACGCACAAGGCGCGCATGGCCTCGGTGGCGTTCCACAACTTCAACCAGTTCCGCGCCGAAGGGCGTGTAAAGCTGTTCGGCGAATACAACGGCTACGCGCCGGGCGAGCAGACGCGCGACTTCGTCTCCGTCGAGGACGTGGTGAAGGTCAACCTGTTCTTCTTCGATCATCCGGAAAAGACGGGCATCTTCAACCTGGGCAGCGGCCGTGCACAGCCGTTCAACGACATCGCAACGACCGTGGTGAACACGCTGCGTGCGATGGAAGGCAAGCCTGCGCTGTCGCTCGCGGAGCAGGTCAAGGAAGGGCTGATCGAGTACATCCCGTTTCCCGATGCGCTGCGTGGCAAGTATCAATGCTTCACGCAAGCAGACCAGTCGAAGCTGCGCGCAGCGGGCTACGACGCGCCGTTCCTGACGGTGCAGGAAGGGGTGGATCGTTACGTACGTTGGCTTTCTGGCCAGGTGTAACGCGAAGCCGTGACTTCATAAACTGGACTCTCCTCGCCGGCGATGGTCGCCGGCGTTTTCAGGGAGATCCAGCATGTTCCGAAAAATCCTTGCGGCGGCCGCGCTTCTGGCCGTATTCGGCCACGCCTTCGCGGCCGTGGACGTCAACACGGCCAACGAAGACGCGCTTCGCGGCATCAAGGGCATTGGACCCGCGCGCGCCAAGGCCATTCTCGACGAGCGCGGCGCGCACGGCCCGTACAAGGATGCCGCTGACCTCGGCAAGCGCGTGAAGGGCTTGGGCGGTCATACCGTCGAACGTTTGCAGGCCGAAGGATTGGCGGTCGGTCCCGCGAATGCTCAAGCGGGGCAGGCGAAGGTTGCACAGGCAACGCCCGCGAAGGCGGGGGCGCCGCAGGCGGCGACCGTGGCCGTCAAAAAGTAGGCGTTCGCTTGTGTTTTAACCCGCGCGTCGTGCGTAAGCAGCGCGGGGTGCAGTCTCCTTCAGGTGTCGCTCAGGTGATGTCGACCCGCGACTTTGACCCGCGGCCCGGGCCGCGGGCTTTTTGCCGCGCATTAACGTTGGCTCGCCAGCCTGCGTCCATACGAGCGTTATGGGTCTCCAGCGGTCGCTTGCCGCGTGGTTTAGAATCGATGGATCACGTCATTGCGCCTTACCGCCATTCCCATGCCCTACAAGACCATTGAAGACACGATCGGCAATACGCCGCTCGTGCAGCTCGTCCGCCTGCCGGACGACGAAATCCGCGCCCGCAATAACGTCGTGCTCGCCAAGCTGGAAGGCAACAACCCGGCTGGGTCGGTGAAGGACCGCCCGGCGCTTTCGATGATTCGCAAAGCCGAAGAGCGCGGCCGCATCAAGCCGGGCGATACGCTCATCGAGGCGACGAGCGGGAATACGGGCATCGCGCTTGCCATGGCAGCGGCCATTCGCGGCTACAGGATGGTGCTCATCATGCCGGAGGACCTCTCGGTCGAGCGCCGTCAGAGCATGGCCGCGTACGGCGCCGAAATCATGCTCACGCCCGTCAAGGGCGGCATGGAATATGCGCGCGACCTCGCTGAGCAAATGCAACGCGACGGCAAGGGCATCATCCTCGACCAGTTCGCCAATCCCGACAATCCGCTTGCGCATTACGAGACCACTGGCCCGGAAATCTGGCGCGATACCGAAGGGCGCATCACGCACTTCGTTTCGTCGATGGGCACGACCGGCACGATCATGGGCACCTCCCAGTTCCTGAAGGAAAAGAATCAGGCTATCGAGATCGTCGGCGCGCAGCCGGAAGAAGGCTCGCGCATTCCGGGCATCCGCAAGTGGCCCGAAGCGTACATGCCGAAGATTTTCGACCGCAGCCGCGTGGATCGCGTGGAGAACGTGAGCCAGGCCGCCGCCGAAAACATGGCGCGCCGACTCGCCTCGGTCGAAGGCATTTTCGCGGGTATCTCGTCGGGCGGCGCATGCGAAGTGGCGATGCGCCTTGCGCGCCAGCTCGAGAACGCGACGATCGTGTTCATCATCTGCGATCGTGGCGACCGCTATCTGTCTACGGGTGTGTTTCCCGCGTGATTCAAGCGTAGGTGCAAAAACAAAACGGCCTTCGGTGTTTCCGAAGGCCGTTTGCTTTGCGCCGCTGAAATTAGTCTTGCTGTCCGGGTGCTGTCGTGCCCGTACCATTCGGGGCGCTGTTCATGCCGTTGCCATTTCCGTTGGCGCCGTTGCTGTCGCCGTTGCCCCCATTCCCACCATTGCCGTTCGCCGGGCCCACGCCCACGCCCGGCTGCGTCGCCAGCATCTGCGCCTTTACGCGCATACCCAGCTGATACACAGCAAGCGCATAGAAGAAGCTGCGGTTATAGCGCGTGAGCACATAAAAGTTCTTGAGCCCGAGCTTGTACTCGGTGCCGCGTCCAGGCGTCGGCAGATCGATCACCGTGATGGGCGTGCCCGCCTCGGCGGCGACGTCCACGTCCGGCTGGTCGAGCACGAGCCCCGAGCGCAGCAACTGGCTGAGCGGCCAGCGCGGTTCCGGCTTGCCGTCCGCGGCGGCCTGCGCAATGCCGAGGCTGCCCGCATCGGTGGCGATATTCCACACCACGGGCCGGCCCGATTCCCAGCCGTTCTGCCTCAAATAGTTCGCCACGCTGCCGATCGCGTCGGCCGTGCTCGCGCGCAGGTCGATGTGATTGTTGCCCTCGTAGTCCACCGCGTATTGCACGATGCTGCTCGGCAGGAACTGCGGAATGCCGATCGCGCCCGTGTACGAGCCGAGCACCGACGACGGATCGATTTGCGCGTCGCGCGTCCACACGAGGTAGTCCTCGAGATTCTTGCGGAACGTTGCCATGCGCTCGGCGCGGTTCGGCGTGTTCGGATAATCGAAGGCGAGCGTGGTGAGCGCGTCAAGCACGCGGAAATTGCCCATGTAGCGGCCGTAGATCGTCTCCACGCCGATGATGCCGACGATCACCTCAGGCGGCACGCCAAACTCTTCCGACGCGCGCTGCAGCGTGGCCTGGTTCGCGCGCCAGAAGCGCACGCCCGCATTGATGCGGACTGGGTCGAGAAAGCGCGCCTGATACGCGCGCCAGTTCTTCACACCCGGAACCGGCGAGGGCGTGACGAGCTTCACCGCCGTCGCCGAATAATTCGCGCTCGCGAAGAGCGCGTGCAGCGCGGTGGGATCGAAGTCGTAGCGCGCCACCATGTCGTTGATGAAGCCGTCGACGTCCGGATTGTTCGCGTAGCGCTGCGGGACGATTTCCTCTTCGAACGTCTGGCCCTGCGTCGGCGTTTGCGGCTGTGCCTGCGCGAGCGTGAGCGGCGCCTGTCGCGATTTCGGCGCGGCAGTTTGCGCGCGCGCCGCGCCGGTGCACAACGACGCCGCGACGCAAAGCGCGAGTGCGAGGGTCGTGCGACGTGGGCGGCTGGAGGCAAACAGAGCGGTCTTGAGCGTCATGAGCGAGAGGGGGAGAGCGGTCCAGGAAGATCCCGGGCAGTATAACCGAGCACCTTATGGGAATTGGGCCGTTGCGCGCCGGCGTGGCGCGTGAGCACCAGGTCGCTGTGGTAACGTGGTGGCTGTTCGCGCGCCGGCCGGCGCGCCGCCAGACAAAAGATCGAAGGAGACCCGCGGCCGCGCGCATGCGCGAAGCCCGCGGCCAGTGCGACTCATGACGACCGGTTTCTTCTCTCACCCCGATTTTCTGCTGCACGAGATGGGCGAATGGCATCCTGAATGCCCGGCGCGCCTGCAGGCCATCGAAGACCAGCTGATCGCAAGCCGCATCGACGCGCTGATCGAGCGCGACGAATCGGCGCCCCTCGCGACCGAGGCGGACCTCCTGCGCGTGCATACCCAGGCGCACATCGACTTCATCCGCAACACGGCGCCCAAGGAAGGCTACGCGAGCATCGACTCCGACACGCTGATGAATCCGCACACATGGCAGGCGGCGCTGCGTGCTGCGGGTGCGGCGATCGCGGCTACCGACGCGGTGCTCGCAGGGCGCTACGAGAACGCATTCTGCAGCGTGCGGCCGCCCGGCCATCACGCGGAGCCCGCGCGCGCGATGGGCTTTTGCTTCTTCAATAACATAGCGATCGCGGCGCGCCATGCACTGGAAGTCCATGGCCTCCAACGCGTGGCCATCGTGGATTTCGACGTCCATCACGGCAATGGCACCGAAGCGGCGTTCGCGGGCGATTCGCGCGTGCTGATGTGCAGCTTTTTCCAGCATCCGTTCTATCCGTACACGGGGACCGAGAATCCGGCGCCGAACATGGTCAATCTGCCGATCGCGGCGCGCACGAAGGGCATGGAAGTGCGCGAGGCCATCGACATCATGTGGCTGCCTCGCCTGCACGAATTCAAGCCGGAGATGGTGTTCGTCTCGGCGGGCTTCGACGCGCATCGCGAAGACGATCTCGGCAACATGGGGCTCGTGGAGGACGACTTCGCGTGGATCACGGAACAGATTCGCGAGATCGCGGGCCGCTATGCGAAGGGGCGCATCGTGAGCAGCCTCGAAGGCGGCTATAACCTCTCGGCGCTTGGCCGCAGCGTGGTGGCGCATTTGCGCGTGCTGGCCGATATCTAGGCAACCGTTCTCGCACCCATTCGAACGAAGGAGACACACATCGTGAGTGCCATTCCCTGCGTTTCGCCATCGCTCGTCGAAGTGACGCGCGACGCGTACGGCGTGCCAGGCGTCGTGCGCCTCACGCTGAATCGCCCGGATGCGTTCAACGCGCTTTCCGAATTGCTCATCGATGCCGTGCAGACCGAACTCGCCGCGCTGGCAAAATCCGATGCGCGCGTGATCGTGATCGCTGCAGCGGGCCGCGCGTTTTGCGCGGGCCATGATCTCAGGGAAATGCGCGCGGCGCCCTCGCACGAGTACTACGCGAAACTGTTCGAACGCTGCTCGAAGATGATGCTGGCCATCCAAAAGATGCCGCAGCCTGTGATCGCGCGCGTGCAGGGCGTGGCGACGGCAGCGGGCTGCCAGCTCGTCGCGATGTGCGATCTGGCGGTGGCGGCGGATACGGCGCGCTTTGCCGTGTCGGGCATCAATCTCGGGCTCTTCTGCTCGACGCCCGCTGTGCCGCTCTCGCGCAACGTCTCGCGCAAGGCGGCCTTCGAAATGCTGATGACGGGCGAATTCATCGACGCGCAAAAGGCGCTGCGCGAAGGCCTCGTGAATCGCGTCGTCCCCGCCGACGAGCTCGACGCCGCCGTGACGGCGCTTGCCGCGAGCATCTGCGCGAAGCCTCGCGAGGCGGTCGAGGCAGGCAAGGGGCTCTTCTACCGACAGATCGAAATGGGCATCGAAGCCGCGTATCAACTGGCCGGACAGACCATGGCCTGCAACATGATGACCGACCCCGCGCTCGACGGCGTGCAGGCATTCATCGACAAACGCGGGGCGAAATAGCGCGTGTGGCCGCTCAGCAGTGCCGGTCGATCCAATCCATCATTGCCCCGATCACGCGCTCGCGATCGAGGTCGTTGAGCGTTTCGTGGTAGCTGCCTTCATAAAGCGTGAGCGTGCGATCGGGCGATCCCACATTCGCACCGAATGCGCGGCTGCCTTCGGGCTCGGTGAGCTTGTCCTCGGTGCCATGCCAGATCAGCACGGGTAGCCGCAATTGCGCGCTGCCCGCCTCGATACGCTTCATCGCTTCCAGCAATTGCGCGCCCGTGCGCGCGGGAATCGCGCCGTGATGCACGAGCGGATCGGCGCGATTTGCTTCGACCACGGAGGAGTCGCGCGCGAGTAGGGCCGCGTCGATCTTCATGGCCGGAAAGGTCGGCCAGATCGCGCTGATCACGCGGCTCGCGGCGATCATCCATGCAGGCACGTCGCGGCCTGGCGCTAGCGCCGCGCTCGAGAGCAGCAGGCCCGCGAGCGGCACGCGCGCTTGCGGCAAGCGCTCGACGGCATAGAGCGCGGCGATCGCGCCGCCCATGCTGTGGCCCATCAGGAAGAGCGGCGTGCCCCGTGTGGCGCATTGCGCGCTCGTGTGGGCGAGAAGCGCCTCGGCGTCGTCAAGATATTCGTCGATGCGCGCGACCCAGGTGCGGCGCCCCGGTGCATGCCCGTGACCGCGCAGATCGACTGCGTAGACGTCGATGCCCGCGGCGTTCAGCCGCGCCGCAAGCGCCGCATAACGGCCCGCATGTTCCGCCAGGCCGTGAACCAGCGCGATGGCCGCCCGCGGCGGCGCGCTCGCGCGCCATACGTAGAGCGGCAATTCGACGCCGTCGCGTGTGCGCAGCGTCAATCGCTCTGCGGGCTTCATGGCCTCGGCCGCGCCGATTTTCTGACTGGTCTCCATCTCGCTCCCTCGTTGGGCGGTTCGTTTTCGGTATCAGTCTGTCGGCAGCAGTGTAGCGGCCGCACGAGCGGCGACGTGCTGCCAGCGCCCTCTAATGCAATCGAGTTATGAAATTATCGAAATTGATTATTAAAAGGAATTTTGCGGGCCAGGGTAAAATGGCGGACTAAATCCAGTCCATCAAACGGCGGCTGTCTGCCGGCGCGACGCGTTTTCCGATAATCCGAAAGGGTGGTCAATGCGAGCGGCGCGCGGCACACCCGCCGTTTCGTTTTTTCCATGATCGAAATTCGAAACGTGTCCCAGCGCTTCGCCGGCCCGCAAGGCTGGATCGAGGCGCTGCACAACGTCAATCTGACGATTCCGCCGGGCGAAGTGTTCGGCATCATCGGGCGCAGCGGCGCAGGCAAGAGCACGCTCGTGCGCACCATCAACCTGCTCACGCGGCCCACCGAAGGCGACATCGTCGTCAACGGGCGCACGCTCACATCGCTGTCGTCGGCCGACCTGCGCGATGCGCGCCGCGAGATCGGCATGATCTTTCAGCACTTCAACCTGCTGTCGTCGCGCACCGTGTTCGACAACGTTGCGCTGCCGCTGGAGCTTGCTGGCGTAAAGCGCGCCGAGATCGAAGCGACGGTGTTGCCGCTGCTCGAACTCGTCGGCCTCACCGCGCAGAAGGATCGCTATCCCTCGCAGATCAGCGGCGGCCAGAAGCAGCGCGTGGGCATTGCGCGCGCGCTCGCGAGCAAGCCGAAGGTGCTGCTTTCGGATGAGGCGACCTCCGCGCTCGACCCCGAAACCACGCGCGCGATTCTCGACCTGCTGCGCAAGATCAATCGCGAACTGAACCTGACCATCGTGATGATCACGCACCAGATGGAAGTGATCAAACAGGTCTGCGACCGTGTGGCCGTGCTCGATGCGGGCCGCGTGGTGGAAAGCGGTCCCGTGCTCGACGTGTTCCTGCAGCCGCGCCACGAAGTCACGCGCGCGCTGCTCGGCGACGTGATTGCCCAGGAGTTGCCGCCCGCGCTCAAGGCGCGCGTGGCCGAGCACCTCGCGAAGGGCAGCGGCCATTTGCTGCGACTCGCGTTCAAGGGTACGGGCGTCGACCAGCCGGTGTTGTCGGAAACGATTCGCCGCTTCGAACTCGATTTCAACATCCTTCATGGCCAGATCGACGAGATCCAGGGCCAGGCGTTCGGCTCGCTCGCGGTGCTCGCGGGCGGCGATCCGGTGAAGGTGGCGCAGGCCATTGCGTGGCTGCGCGAGCAAGGTGTCGTGGTGGAGGAGCTGTCCCATGTGGAGTGAAATGTTCGACATGTTCGTCCAGTCGTTCTGGGAGACGCTCATCATGGTGGGCATCTCGGGACTCGTGGGCGCGGCCTTCGGCCTGCCGCTCGGTGTGCTGCTCTATCTCACCGACCGCAACGGCGTGCTGCAAAACATCGCCGCGAATCGCGTGATGGGCGTGATCGTCAACGCTGTGCGATCCACGCCGTTCATCATCTTGCTGGTCGCCGTGATTCCGTTCACGCGTCTCGTGGTCGGCTCGTCGATCGGCACGGCGGCCGCCATCGTGCCGCTCACCATTGCGGCTGCGCCGTTCATCGCGCGCCTCGTGGAAACGGCGCTGCGCGAAGTCGATCGCGGCCTGATCGAAGCCGCCCAGGCCATGGGTGCGAGCACGAGCCAGATCGTCTTCAAGGTGCTGCTGCCCGAGTCGCTGCCCGGCGTGGTGGCGGGGCTCACCATCACGTTCATCTCGCTCGTCGGCTATTCGGCAATGGCGGGCGCGATCGGCGGCGGCGGTCTTGGCGACCTCGGCATCCGCTACGGCTATCAGCGCTTCGAGCCCGAAGTCATGCTGATCGTCGTCGTGATCCTGATCGTGTTCGTGCAGCTCGTGCAGTCGTTCGGCGACTGGCTCGTGCGACGCTTGAGCCACAAATAAGCCTTGAAACAGGCCGTTTTTCGATCAACATAACTACACAAGACAAAGGTTTGGTATGCAACGTCGTTTCATGATCCGGCTCGCGGCGGCGCTTGGCGCGGCTTCGCTGATCGCACCGCTCGCTGCGCACGCGGACGAAACTATCAAGGTGGGCGTAACGGGCGGCCCGCACGAGCAGGTGATGGAAGTCGTGAAGAGCGTGGCCGCGAAGAACGGGCTGAACATCAAGATCGTCGAGTTCTCCGACTACGTGCAGCCGAATGCGGCGCTCGCGGGCGGCGACCTCGACGCCAACAGCTACCAGCACGGGCCGTATCTCGACGCGCAGGTGAAGGATCGCGGCTACAAGCTCATCAAGATCGCAGACACGGTCACGTTCCCGATGGGCATCTACTCGAAGAAGATCAAATCGCTCTCGGAACTGAAGCCGGGCGCTCGCATCGCTGTGCCGAATGATCCGACGAATGGCGGCCGTGCATTGCTGCTGCTGCAAAGTCAGGGTCTCATCAAATTGCGCGCCGACGCAGGTTTGAAGGCGACGCCGCTCGACATCGTGGAAAACCCCAGGAAGCTGAAGATCGTCGAACTGGACGCCGCGCAGATTCCGCGTTCGCTCGACGACGTGGACGCCGCCGCGATCAACACGAACTTCGCGATGGAAGCGGGCCTGAAGCCGAAACAGGACGCGATCGCGATCGAAGACCCCAAGGGGCCCTACGTGAATATCCTCGCGATCCGCGAAGCCGATCGCAACAAGCCCTGGGTGGCCAAACTGGTCGCTGCGTACCACTCGCCGGAAGTGAAGCAGTACATTGAGACGAAGTTCGGCGGGGCGGTCATCACCGCCTGGTAAGCCCCCTCCAGGCCGTGAAATTAGAGATATTTTTCGGCGCCCGGGCTTGATGCCCGGGTTTTTTCCACCGTAAAATCGCACGATCGTTCGCTACTGACGACCGGGGTGCAGCAGCGGTGGTTCGTGAAAATTGCTGGTGGCAGATCGGCCCGACAGGGCTATCGCTATAATGTCCGCCAGGTTGACGTATTCGTAACTTCGGAGCATGTGAATGAAAGTCCTTGTGCCAGTCAAACGCGTAGTCGATTACAACGTGAAGGTTCGTGTGAAGTCGGATGGCACGGGCGTCGACATCGCCAACGTGAAGATGTCGATGAACCCGTTCGACGAAATCGCCGTGGAAGAAGCGGTGCGTCTGAAGGAAGCGGGCGTGGCGACGGAAGTCATCGCCGTTTCGGCGGGCGTGACGCAAGCGCAGGAAACGCTGCGCACGGCGCTGGCCATCGGCGCGGATCGCGCGATCCTCATCGAGTCGAACGAAGACCTGCAGCCGCTGGCTGTCGCCAAGCTCCTGAAGGCGCTGGTCGACAAGGAACAGCCGCAGCTCGTGATCCTCGGCAAGCAGGCCATCGACGACGATTCGAACCAGACCGGCCAGATGCTCGCCGCGCTGGCGAGCCTGCCGCAAGCGACGTTCGCATCGAAGGTGGTCGTTGCCGACGGCAAGGCTACCGTGTCGCGCGAAGTGGATGGCGGCGCGGAAACGCTCTCGCTCACGCTGCCCGCGGTGGTCACGACGGATCTGCGCCTGAACGAGCCGCGCTACGTCACGCTGCCGAACATCATGAAGGCGAAGAAGAAGCCCCTCGAAACGCTCAAGCCGGAAGACCTGGGCGTCGATGTCACGCCGCGTCTGAAGACGCTGAAGGTTGTCGAGCCGCCCAAGCGCAGCGCAGGCGTGAAGGTGCCGGACGTGAAGACGCTGGTCGAGAAGCTGAAGACCGAAGCCAAGGTGCTGTAAGGAGCGAGACGAAAATGACGAATCTGGTGAATCTGGTAATAGCTGAACACGACAATCACTCGATCAAGGCCGCGACGCTGAACACCGTCGCTGCAGCACAGAAGATTGGCGGCGACGTGCACGTGCTGGTCGCGGGCCACAACGCCCAGGCCGCAGCCGATGCAGCCGCGAAGATCGCAGGCGTGGCGAAGGTGCTGCTCGCCGACGCGCCGCAACTCGAACAGGGTCTTGCAGAGAACGTCGAAGCGACGGTTATTGCGATCGCGAAGAACTACTCGCACATCCTGGCTCCGGCCACGGCTGCGGGCAAGAACGTCACGCCGCGTATTGCCGCGAAGCTCGACGTCGCGCAGATCAGCGACATCACGGCCGTGGATTCGCCGGACACGTTCGAGCGTCCGATTTACGCGGGCAATGCGATCGCGACGGTGCAATCGGTCGATCCGGTCAAGGTCATCACCGTTCGCACGACGGCGTTTGACCCCGTTGCTGCAGAAGGCGGCAGTGCAGCGGTCGAGAAGCTCGAAGCGGCAGCGGACAGCGGCCTCACGCAGTTCGTCGGCCGTGAAGTCACGAAACTCGACCGTCCGGAACTCACGAGCGCGAAGGTCATCGTCTCGGGTGGCCGTGGTCTGGGCAGTGGCGAAAACTACACGAAGGTTCTTGAGCCGCTCGCCGACAAGCTCAACGCCGCACTCGGCGCTTCGCGCGCAGCAGTCGATGCGGGCTACGTGCCGAACGACTACCAGGTCGGCCAGACCGGCAAGATCGTCGCGCCGCAACTGTATGTGGCAGTCGGCATCTCGGGCGCAATCCAGCATCTGGCCGGCATGAAAGACTCGAAGGTCATCGTCGCGATCAACAAGGACGAAGAAGCACCGATCTTCAGCGTGGCCGATTATGGCCTCGTAGGCGATCTGTTCACGCTCGTGCCGGAACTCGTGAAGGAACTCGGCTGAAGCTGGCCGATGTATCCAGCGACGAGCGACGCGAATCATGATTGAACGCGCGGCGTGAGACGAAGCAACAAAGGGGCGCCGCGGCGCCCCTTTGTCATTTGAGGAACCGCACTCTGGAAAGGGGAGGAGACTGACATGTACCAGGCGCCCACGAGCGACATGCTGTTCGTCATGAAGGAACTGGCCGGCCTCGAAGAGATCGCGAAGATGCCGGGCGGCGAAGACGCCACGCCCGAAACCGTCGAAGCGGTGCTGCACGAAGCCGCCAGGCTATGCGGCGAAGTGCTGGAGCCGCTGAACGCCGAAGGCGACCGCAATCCGAGCCGCTGGGAAAGCGGCAACGTGCATGCCACGCCCGGTTTCAAAGCGGCATTCCGGCAATACGTGGAAGGCGGCTGGCAGGGCGTGCAGCATCCTCAGGAATACGAAGGACAGGGCTTGCCGAAACTCGTCGGCACGCCGTGCGTGGAAATGCTCAATGCGGCGAATCTCTCGTTCGCGCTGTGTCCGCTGCTCACCGACGGCGCCATCGAAGCGCTCCTCACCGCCGGCACCGAAGCGCAAAAGCAGCGCTTCGTGCCGAAGCTCATCTCGGGCGACTGGACCGGCACGATGAACCTCACCGAGCCGCAGGCGGGTTCGGATCTCGCGGCCGTGCGCACGCGCGCCGAGCCGCAAGGCGACGGCACGTTCAAGCTGTTCGGCACGAAGATCTTCATCACGTGGGGCGAGCACGACATGGCTGAGAACATCATCCATCTCGTGCTCGCGCGCACGCCCACGGCGCCCGAAGGCGTAAAGGGCATTTCACTCTTCATCGTGCCGAAGTTCCTCGTGAACGACGATGGCTCGCTCGGCGCGCGCAACGACGTGCACTGCGTGTCGATCGAGCACAAGCTCGGCATCAAGGCGAGCCCGACCGCCGTACTGCAGTTCGGCGACCATGGCGGCGCGATCGGTCAATTGATCGGCGACGAGAATCGCGGCCTCGAATACATGTTCATCATGATGAACGCGGCGCGTTTTGCCGTGGGCATGCAGGGCGTGGCCGTTTCCGATCGCGCGTACCAGAAGGCGCTCGCCTATGCGAAGGAGCGCGTGCAGAGCCGCCCGGTGGATGGCTCCGCGAAAGCGGCGGTGAGCATCATCCATCACCCCGACGTGCGCCGCATGCTTGCGACGATGCGCGCGCTCACCGAAGCCGCGCGTGCGCTCGCCTACGTGGCGGCGGGCGAGAGTGATCGCGCGCATGGCGATCCCGATGAGGGGGCCCGTGTGCGGCATCAGGCGCGCTACGAATATCTCGTGCCGATCGTCAAGGGCTGGAGCACCGAACTCGCGCTCGAAGTGACGAGCCTCGGCGTGCAGGTGCATGGCGGCATGGGCTTCATCGAGGAGACGGGCGCGGCGCAGTTCTACCGCGACGCGCGCATTCTCCCGATCTACGAAGGCACGACGGCGATTCAGGCGAACGATCTGATCGGGCGCAAGACGCTGCGCGACGGCGGCGCGGCGGCAAAGGCGCTGCTTGCCGATATCGCGCAAACCGTCGATGCGCTAGCCGGGCAGCAGGGTACGGCGTTCGAGTCGATGCGCAAGCATCTTGCACTCGGTCGCGTGGCGCTGGACTCGGCCGTCGGCTTCGTGCTCGCGAAGGCGAAGAGCGATCCGAACGCGGTGTTCGCGGGCAGCGTGCCGTATCTGAAACTGGCGGGTATCGTGCTGGGCGGCTGGCAGATGGCGCGCGCCATGCTCGCCTCGCAGCGTCTGATGCAGGACGATCCGAAGTTCCATGGCGCGAAGATCGCCACGGCGCAGTTCTTCGCGCAACACGTCTTGCCGCAGGCCGTGGCGCTCGAAGCGGCGATTGTGAGTGCGAACGGCAGCGAAGGCGTGCTGGCGCTGGCGGAGGATCAGTTCTGACGTCGCGTATTGACTGATACGCGAGAAATGAAACACGGCGCCCTTGAGGCGCCGTGTTCGTTCACGCAGGAAACCTTGCTTCAGGCATAAGCCGGGCGATGCGAGCCCTGCGTGTCGCCGAGATAGCGATGGACCGAAAGATCGTCGGCGCGGATGGCGGGCTGCTTGCCCGAGATCAGGTCGGCGAGCAGTTGGCCCGAACCGCACGACATCGTCCAGCCGAGCGTGCCGTGACCCGTGTTCAGGAACAGGTTCGAAATCGGCGTGCGGCCGACGACCGGCGTGCCGTCCGGCGTCATCGGACGCAGGCCGGTCCAGAACGTGGCCTTCGTCGTGTCGCCGCCGCCCGGGAACAGATCGTTCACGCACATTTCGAGCGTTTCGCGACGGGCTTGTTTGAGCGTCTTGTCGAAGCCGACGATCTCGGCCATGCCGCCCACGCGGATGCGGTCGTCAAAACGCGTGATCGCGATCTTGTAGGTTTCGTCGAGCACGGTCGATACCGGCGCGGCGTCGGCGTTGACGATCGGCGCCGTAATCGAGTAACCCTTCAGCGGGTACACCGGAATCTTGACGATGCCCGCGAGCATCTTCGTCGAGAATGAGCCGAGCGCGACGACGAACGAATCCGCGCGCACCAGTTCGTTGCCGCATTGCACGCCCGCGATACGGTCGCCCCGCATGACGAGGCCGTCGATCGGCGTGTTGTAGCGGAATTTCACGCCGAGTTGTTCGGCCATGGCGGCGAGGCGCGTGGTGAACATCTGGCAGTCGCCGGTTTCGTCGCCGGGCAGGCGCAGGCCGCCCGTGAGCTTGCCCGACACGGCGGCCAGCGCGGGTTCGGCGCGGCCGAGTTCGGCGGCGGTGAGCAGTTCGTACGGAACGTTCGCGTCCTTCAGCACGGCGATGTCCTTCGACGCACCTTCGAACTGCTGTTGCGTGCGGAACACCTGGAGCGTGCCGCCCGTGCGGCCTTCATACTCGATGCCCGTGTCGGCGCGCAGCGCCTGCAGGCAGTCGCGGCTGTATTCGGCGAGGCGCACCATGCGGCCCTTGTTGAGCGCGTAGCGTTCGGCCGTGCAGTTCTGCAGCATCTGCCACATCCACTGCAGCTGGAATTTGGTGCCGTCGAGACGGATGGCGAGCGGCGCATGCTTCTCGAACATCCACTTGATCGCCTTGAGCGGGACGCCCGGCGCCGCCCACGGCGCAGCGTAGCCCGGCGAGATCTGGCCGGCGTTCGCAAAACTGGTTTCGAGCGCGGGACCGGCCTCGCGGTCGATCACCGTGACTTCGTGGCCCGCGCGGGCAAGATACCAGGCGCTGGCCACACCGACCACACCACTGCCCAACACGACGACTCGCATAGCTGCTCCATGTAAATTTGTTGGGGCTACGCCGCGTTGCCGGGGCCCTGAACACTGCGGTTTGGCACCGATAGGGCGGAAGGCATGAAAATTCGGGTGTAGCCAGTATTTGTAGCTATGCTATTGTTGAATGTGCAGGTTTTGTTATCGTATTTTTCAGATTTTCGGGAATAAATCATGAGAACGCAGCGTCAGCCGGTTCGCGCACTCGACCGGCTCGATCACCGCATCCTGAAACTGCTCCAGGAAGACGGCCGCATGGCCATGAAGGACCTCGCGGAGCAGGTCGGGCTCTCGGTTACGCCGTGCATCGAGCGGGTGAAGCGCATGGAGCGCGACGGGGTCATCACGGGCTATTTCGCGCGCGTGAATCCCTCGGTGCTGGGCGCGGCGCTGCTCGTGTTCGTGGAGATCACGCTCGACCACAAGAGCGGCAACATGTTCGACCAGTTCCGCCGCGAAGTGCAGAAGATTCCCGAAGTGCTGGAGTGCCATCTCGTCTCGGGCGACTTCGACTATCTCATCAAGGCGCGTATTGGCGAGATGGCCGACTATCGCAAGCTGCTTGGCGACATCCTCTTGCAGTTGCCCGGCGCGGTTCAGTCGAAAAGCTACGTGGTGATGGAAGAGATCAAGGAGACGCTGACTATCGCCGTGGGGGAATGAGCGGCTGACAGCGCCCCGTTTTTAGGACTCGACAACGCGGCTCAGCACTGTATATTTATACAGTACTGAGCCGCGTTTTTTCATGTCCTGTTCGCATTAGCCGTGACTGATTCCCGCCACCCCGATCGCGATACCTGGTATCCCGTTGCGCCGCCCACGGCGCGCAAGGGGCGCGGTGCGGTTACGAACCTGCAAGGGCGCTACGAAGTCGACCAGCGCGAAGCGTTCGACGATGGTTGGCATCAGACGGGCGAAGGCGGGGAGGAGCAAGGCGACCAGGCAGACCAAACCAGCGAGCCCAGGCTGCGCACCGAAGTCTTCGAAGAGCGTGCGAAAAGCATCCTCACGCACAACCAGTCGCCAGACATTCCGTTCAACGTCTCGCTCAATCCTTATCGCGGTTGCGAGCATGGCTGCATCTATTGCTTCGCGCGGCCCACGCACAGCTATCTCGGTCTCTCGCCGGGGCTCGATTTCGAAAGTCGTATCTACGCGAAGGTGAATGCCGCAGAGCTGCTCGCGCGCGAGATCGCGAAGCCGTCGTACGAGCCCGAGCCGATCGCGCTGGGCGTGAACACCGACGCCTGGCAACCGGTGGAGCGCGACATGCGCATCACGCGGCGTGTGGTCGAGGTGCTGGCCGAGCGTCAGCATCCGTTCGCGGCCATTACGAAGTCCTCGCTGATCGAGCGCGATCTCGACTTGCTCGCGCCGATGGCCGCGCGCCAGCAGTTCATGGCAGCCATCACGATCACCACGCTCGACGCCGATATCGCCCGCTCGCTCGAACCACGTGCGGCGACACCTGCGCGGCGCCTGCGCACCATTCGCACGCTGGCCGAAGCCGGCGTGCCGGTGGGCGTGAGCATCGCGCCTGTCATTCCGTTCGTGACCGAGCCCGACATGGAGCGCGTGCTCGAAGCCTGCGCCGAGGCCGGTGCAACGAGTGCGAGCTATATCGTGCTGCGCCTGCCGTGGGAGGTCGCGCCGCTCTTTCAGGACTGGCTGGCGGCGCACTTCCCGCAGCGCGCCGAGCGCGTGATGAGCCGCGTGCGCGACATGCGCGGCGGCAAGGACTACGAGTCGGCGTTTTCGCAGCGCATGAAGGGCACGGGGCTTTGGGCCGACCTGCTCAAGCAGCGCTTTCACAATGCTGTGCGGCGCCTCGGGCTCAATGAGCGGCGCCACGGCATTCTGGATATGTCGGCGTTCGTGCAGTCGAAGACCGTGCGTGAGAAGCCGCAACTCGACTTGTTCTGATTGGGCGAGGCGTTACTGCGAGTTACTGCGAAATCGCCTTTGCTGCCTCGACCTGCGACTCGAAATACGTCTGGAACGAGAGTGCGAGTCCCGTCATCAGCAGGAAGGCGCCAATCAGCAGCGAAAAGATCACGACGAAGATCACGGTCCAACCCGAGCGGCTTGTGCGGCCTTTCTCCGCGAACGCTGCGTTGAACTGCGCGTCCCATTTGGCGTCGGGGCGCAGCCCATAGACGATCGCCGCGAGAAACGCCGAGATGACCGACACCGCACCGATCACGGCGAGCACCCAGCCGGGAATCGAGGCGCGTTCGGTTGCGACGAGCAGCATCACGCCCGGGATGCCGATGAGCGTGCCGAGCAGATGCGCCCAGCCCCACACGTCGCGCGGGCCGTACAGATAGAAGCGATGTGCGCCGAGGCTGCCAAACAGGAACGCGAGGGCGGCGGTGAGCGTCTTGGAGCGAAAGCGTGAGGGGTTATTTTCGTTGGGCATGGGCTGGGCGAAACGTGGACGTTTGGCCGTCATGGGCGCATCACGTCATCGCACATGGGCCGCCGGGCATTGTATGCCGCACGCCCGGCTTGCAGCACAAGCGCACGCTTATGCCCGGCAACACGCCAGCCGCTTTAACGTGGCGCTCGCGTCACGGTTTGGCGTAAGTCACGCGATAGATCGCGCCCGCGTAGTCGTCGCTGATAAGGAGCGAGCCGTCGGGCAGCGGCAGCACGTCGGCGGGGCGGCCCCATTGGGTCTCGTCTGAATTCAGCCAGCCCTGCGCGAACACTTCCTGGCGTGCGTTCGTGCCGTCGGGGTTGGCGCTCACGCGCACCACGCGGTAGCCGACTTTCTTGCTGCGGTTCCATGAGCCATGCTCGGCGATAAAAATGCTGTTCTTGTAGTCGGCCGGGAACATCGGGCCGGTGTAGAAGCGCATGCCGAGCGACGCCACGTGTGCGCCGAGTTTCGCGACCGGGGGCGTGAAGCCGCCGCACGGATGCCCTGCGCCGAACTCGGGGTCGGCGACATTGCCGCCATGGCAATAGGGAAAGCCGAAGTCGTCGCCCACGTGCGCGAGGCGATTGAGCTTGTCGTCGGGAACGTCGTCGCCGAGCATGTCGCGGCCATTGTCGGTGAACCAGAGTTCGTGCGTCTGCGGATGCCAGGCGAAGCCGACCGTGTTGCGCACGCCGCGCGCGATGGTCTCGTAGTGCGAGCCGTCGGGGTCCATGCGGCCGATCATCGCGAAATGCACGCGCTGCGGGTCGCTTGCCGGCAGACAGACGTTGCACGGCGCGCCTTGCGGCACGTAGAGCTTGCCATCGGGGCCGAAGGCGATGAACTTCCAGCCGTGGTGGCGCTCTCCGGGCAGCGAATCCGTGACGACTACGGCCTTGGGCGGATCGTCGAGATGACGGTCGATGTCGTCGAGCCGCACGATCGACGAAACCGCGGAGACGTACAATGCGCCGTTGCGCCAGGCCACGCCCACTGGCATCGTCAGCCCGGAGGCCACGATATGGCGCTTTTGCGCCTTGCCGTCCTTGAGTTCCAGTGCGTAGACGTCGCTGTCCATACTCCCGACATATAAGGTGCCGTTGCCCGAGAGCGTCATTTCGCGTGCGCCGGGAACGTCGGCGGAGAGCACCTCGATGTGGAAGCCCGGTGGCAGCTTGATGCGCTCGATGGGAAGGGCCCCGTGAGCAAGCGGCGCAGCGAGCGGGGCGGCGGCAAAGGCGAGCCACGCTGCCGCGATGTGTCCGGCTGACGCACACGACACCGGGAAAAGGGAGTTGTCACCCACGCTGCCGCAGCAAGCGCGACGCAGCCATTGCACGAGTCGTCCGAAAATCGCCACAATTCGCTCCAGGGCCCGTCCACTGTGGGCACGAGCCGCAGTTTGACCGCTGTGTCCTGTCGCTTTCTCAGCGTCAGCGTGGATTTTCCCGTTAAGTGTTTGTTATGCCTCCGGTTTCGGGCTATAATCGCATGTTTCAGTAGTCCCGAACCCCCGGTTTTCAAGGATTTTAGTATGGTC
This sequence comes from Paraburkholderia flagellata, assembly GCF_021390645.1. Classification (GTDB taxonomy): domain Bacteria; phylum Pseudomonadota; class Gammaproteobacteria; order Burkholderiales; family Burkholderiaceae; genus Paraburkholderia; species Paraburkholderia flagellata. Next base: position 2,236,297 of record NZ_JAJEJT010000001.1, on the reverse strand, counting down.
ATCATCCGTCTGGCACGCGGCGGCTCGAAGAAGCGCCCGTTCTACAACATCGTCGCAACCGATTCGCGCAACCGTCGCGACGGCCGTTTCATCGAGCGCGTGGGCTTCTACAACCCGGTCGCCACCAAGGGTGAAACGCTGCGTATCGCTCAAGATCGCGTGACGTACTGGAAGGAAAACGGCGCGCAAATGTCGCCGGCTGTCGAGCGCCTCGTGAAGGAAGCGCAAAAGACCGCCGCCGCTGCGCCGGCTGCTTAAGTTTTTAAGCGTCTTTCAGTCTGTTGTCTGTGTTTTACCCGCGTACGCGCTGCATAAGCTGCGTGTGCGATATCAAGCTGGTCGCAAGGGGTGCCGATGTCCGCGCATGACGCTAAATCTGCCGTAGAGGCGAACGACGCGTCGGAAGGCGGGGCGCCCGAAGTTGCAACAAGCGCTGCGACCGGCGGCGCTGGCAAGGCTGCAGCCCGTGGCGCGCCTTCGTTTGGTGCGTTCGTGCGCAAGCCTGCGCGCGAGGGCGCCGCGAAAGCTGCGTCCGCAACCGAGGGCCTGCGCGCCGAAACTGAAGCGAGCTGGCCGGCCGACGCCGTTGAAGTCGGCGCCGTGATCGACGCCTATGGCCTCAAGGGCTGGCTGAAGATCGCGCCGCATGCGCAAGACGGCCGCGCGCTGCTTTCCGCTAAACGCTGGTGGCTTCTCAAGGGCCGCGAGGGTCTGGGGCACCGCGAGCGTCATTCCGCGGTGCGCGTGAGCGCCAAGGTTCATGGTGACAGCGTCGTTGGCGAGCTTACGGGTCTGGCCGACCGCGATGCCGCGCTGCTGTTGCGCGGTGCGCGCGTGTACGTGAGCCGGGCCGAATTCCCGGCGCCCGCAGCCGATGAATATTACTGGGTCGACCTGATCGGCCTCGACGTCGCCAACGAGGCGGGTGTCGAGCTCGGCAAGGTCGCCGACCTGATCGACAATGGCGCGCAATCGGTGTTGCGTGTCACGTACCCGTCCACCGACAAGGATGGCAAGCCGGTCGCCGGCGAGCGCCTGATCCCGTTTGTGGGCGTGTTCGTGAAGACGGTGGACCTGGCGGCGAAGCGTATCGTCGTCGACTGGGAAGCCGATTACTAAGCAACACGGCAATACCGCGCCTTGATTCAATTTCGCTGAACGGAGAGAGCGATGCAGTTTGATGTCGTCACGCTCTTTCCCGAGATGTTCCGCGCCCTGACCGACTGGGGCATTACCAGCCGGGCGGCGAAGCAGCAGCGTTACACGTTGCGCACGTGGAATCCGCGTGATTTCACGACCGACAACTATCGCACGATCGATGACCGCCCCTACGGCGGCGGCCCCGGCATGGTCATGCTGGCCAAGCCGCTCGAAGCGGCGATCGGCGCGGCGAAGGATGCGCAGGCGCAAGCCGGCGTGAGCGCTCCGCGAGTGCTGCTGATGTCGCCGCAAGGCAAGCCGCTCACGCACGAACGCGTCATGCAGTTCGCGCAGGAGCCGGGTCTCGTGATGTTGTGCGGCCGCTATGAGGCGATCGACCAGCGTCTCGTCGACCGCTGCGTGGACGAAGAAGTGAGCCTCGGCGACTTCGTGCTCTCGGGGGGCGAATTGCCCGCGATGGCCTTGATGGACGCCGTGGTGCGCAACCTGCCGGGCGTGCTTAACGACGCGCTTTCGGCGGTGCAGGACAGCTTCGTCGACGGTTTGCTCGACTGTCCGCATTACACGCGCCCTGAGGAATACGACGGCGTGCGTGTGCCCGATGTGCTGCTTGGCGGCCATCATGCGGAAATCGAGTTGTGGCGTCGCCGCGAGGCGTTGCGCAACACGTGGAACAAGCGGCCCGATCTGATCGAGCGGGCCAGAAAGAACAAGATGTTGAGCCGTGCCGACGAGGTGTGGCTCGCTAGTCTCGCGAAGGGCTCGAGCGAAGCGTAAGGCTTCGGGCGTGCTCAGCAAGGGGCGCAAAAGGCGGTGCCGCTTCATGCGTGAACGGCGCCAGATGTAAATCCATCCTCTATCGGGGCCGTAGTTGCGGGTCATCCTGCACAGGTACGAACGCCGACAAGATGGCATACGGAGTCAATCCATGAATCTGATTGAAAAACTCGAGCAGGAAGAAATCCAGCGCGTGCTGGGCGAGAAGACCATCCCCGAATTCGCCCCCGGCGACACGGTGATCGTCAACGTGAACGTGGTTGAAGGTAACCGCAAGCGCGTTCAGGCATACGAAGGCGTCGTGATCGCGAAGCGTAACCGCGGCCTGAACTCGTCGTTCATCGTGCGCAAGATCTCGTCGGGCGAAGGCGTCGAGCGTACGTTCCAGACGTACTCGCCGCTCTTGGCCAGCATCGTGGTGAAGCGTCGCGGCGACGTGCGTCGCGCGAAGCTGTACTACCTGCGCAACCTGTCGGGCAAGAAGGCACGTATCAAGGAAAAGCTGGTGTCGAAAGACCGCGCAGCTGCTCCGGCCGACCAGGCGTAAAAGCTGTAAGAAAGAAGCACCCTCCGGGGTGCTTTTTTCTTTTTGGCCGCAAAATAATCTCGTGTACGTGTAATCCGAGACGCCCGTTGATCCGCCCAGTATTTGAACCCGAAAGCCTGCCGATCGAATCGACCGGCGCGAACCTTCCGCAGATCGCCGCGGAACGCCTGACCGCCGCCGGCTTACGCGCGCGCTTCGAGCAGCGCTTGCCGTGGGATCCCGAGCCGCAGGAAGCCCGTCTCGCCGAGATGCGCGATCCACGCGAGGCCGCCGTGCTCATGCCCATCGCGATCCGTCCGGAAGGCCTGACCGTGCTGCTCACGCAGCGCGCCGACAACCTCAGTAATCACGCGGGGCAGGTGAGCTTTCCCGGCGGAAGCCGCGAGCCTTCCGACCCCACGCCGATCGCCGCCGCGCTGCGCGAGGCACACGAGGAAGTGAACCTCGACCCCGCGCGTGTCGAGGTGCTCGGCGCATTGCCCGATTACCTCACTGGCACCGGCTTCAAGGTCACGCCCGTGGTCGGTCTCGTGCATGAGCCGTTCAGCCTGGCCGCCGATTCGCTCGAAGTGGCGAGTATCTTCGAGGTGCCGCTCAGCTTCCTCATGAACCCGGTGCACCACCAGGTGCGCGTGTTCCGTTGGGAAGGTGGCGAGCGGCGCTTTTACGCGATGCCGTATCCGGACCGCCATTCGCCAGACCGTGATGCGCCAGAACGCGCTGTCGCTTTGGGCGTAGGTTCCTCGCACTTCATCTGGGGGGCGACGGCGGGCATGCTGCGCAACTTCTACCGCTTCCTGCTCGCGTAACACGTCTGGCGGCGCGCGCAAGCGCAGCCGTCGCGCACTGTTGCGAGATTGCCGCCCGATTTGCCGGCGATGGTCAGGCACATCTGGCCCTGTGATATCGTTGCAACACTTTCTAAAACCCTTTCGCAACTCGATCTGCACGGCGCGTCGCATGACCTTCTTTTCCGTATTGCTGGCCCTCGTCATCGAACAGGTGCGGGCGCTGTCGCCCAATAATCCGGTCATGGCGCTCGTGCGCCTCAATGCGGAATGGGCCGCTCACGGCTTCGACGCCGGCAAGCAGAAGCACGGCCTCATCGCGTGGCTCGTGGTCGTGCTGCCGTGGACGCTCGCCACGGCGCTCGTCTACTACGTCCTGTACCACATCAGCTTCGTACTGGCGTTCCTGTGGAACGTGGTGGTGGTGTACTTCACGCTCGGCTTTCGCCAGTTCAGCCACTATTTCACCGACATCCATCTCGCGCTGAACAACGACGACGTGCCGCGCGCGCGCGAAATTCTCCACGAATGGACCGGCATCGACGCCGTGGACATGCCTGTGAGCGAGATCGTGCGCCACACGCTCATTCATGCGGTGATCGCGTCGCATCGGCACGTGTTCGGCGTGTTCTTCTGGTTTCTCGTGCCGATCGGGCCCGCGGGCGCCGTGCTGTACCGCATCGCCGAATATCTCGCGCGCGAGTGGGCGCGTCCGGCGGAAGACCGCACCGAGGCGTTCTCGAACTTCGCGCAGCATGTGTTCTTCGTGATCGACTGGGTGCCGGCGCGGCTGACATCGCTGGGCTTTGCGATCGTCGGCAACTTCGAGGACGCGATTTACGCCTGGCGCAACCACACGAACCAGTGGCCCGATACCAACGAAGGCGTGCTGCTCGCGACCGGCAGCGGCGCGCTCGGCGCTCGCCTTTCGGGGCCGCTCGCAGAGCAGTCCAGCGTCGAGGTGCTCGCGCAGCCGGGCGAGGGCGGTCCGTACACGGTTGGCGACGACTGCACGCCGCGCACGCTGCAATCGGCGGTGGGCCTCGTGTGGCGCGCCGTGATCCTGTGGATGATCCTGCTGCTCATGCTGACTATCGCCGTCTGGCTCTGAGCGCCGGATCGCCACGCCGCAAACATGCAAATGGGCCGCTAAAAGCGGCCCATTTGCATTTGGGGCAGTGCTTACGTCACTCGTCGCGCACGTCGCGATCGCGTCCGCAATTCCAGCAGACGGTGAATTGCGCCTCGAGCACCTCGCCGCAGCGCGCGCAGCGCCAGGTGGGCGAGCCGGGCGGCGGGCCGTTCACCGCCTCGTCGATCAAACGCCGGGCGAGCTTCTCGTCGCGTTCGTCCACGAGCCACAGTTCAGGCGCGCATTGCTCCGCTGGAATCTCGCCCATCGCGCCGCTCAGGTAGCGGTTGTGCAACTCGCAGGGCACGCCCGCCGTCGCGAGGATGTTCATCCAGTGCTGGGCGATCAGCAGATTCGGCGCGCGTACGAGCTTGATCATGGGGCGCAGGGGCAGGCGGCGAGTTAGCGCACGACCTGGCTGATCTCGTGCATGAGCTGCGCGTAGAGCGCCTGGCGCTCCGGCGCGATGCGGCCGTCGTCGACGGCTTCCAGAATTGCGCAGCCCGGCTCGTGCAGATGATGGCAGTTGTAGAAGCGGCAGTGCGCGAGCAGCGGCCGGAACTCGGGGAACGCGCGCTCCAGCTTGCCTTCGGTGAGGTGATAGAGGCCGAATTCCTGGAAGCCCGGCGAGTCGATCAGCGCGCCGCCGTTTTGCGATCCACCATCAGGCAGCGTGTAGAGCCGCGTGAACGTCGTGGTGTGGCGGCCGCTGTTGAGCGCCGTCGAGATCTCGCGCGTGGCGGCTTCGGCATCGGGAATCAACAGGTTCACGAGCGTCGACTTGCCCATGCCCGACTGGCCGAGCAGGATCGTTTGATGGCCGTGCAGATGCTCGGCGAGCGCCGCACGCGCCTCCTCGGGGCGGCCCTTCACCGAAAGCTCCAGCACCGTATAGCCCAGCGCGCGATACCGTTCGAGCCGCTGGCGAGCGAGCGGCAGCGCAGCCTCCACGTCGGTCTTGTTGAGGACGATGAGCGGCTTGAGGTCGTTGGCCTCGGCGGCCACGAGCGCGCGCCCGAGCAGGTCCTCGCTGAAGTGCGGCTCGGTGGCGAGCACGATCAGCAACTGATCGAGGTTCGCCGCGAAGAGCTTCGACTTGAACTGGTCGGAACGGTAGAGCAGGTTGCGCCGCTCGCCGATCGCGACGATCACGCCCTGATCGGCGGAAGTCGACTGATATTCGACACGGTCACCGACCGCCACCTCGCTCTTCTTGCCGCGCGGGAAGCATTGCAGGTGCGCGCCGCCGCCGTCGGGCGCGACGAGATAATGGCGCCCGTGGGCGGCGATCACCACGCCGTGCAGCGTGGCGTCTGCGGCTTTCGTACTGCCGGCGGCTTTCGTTGCGCGCCGGTTCATGCGTGCGCGAGCAGTCGGTCGATCCGCTGCGAAGCCGGCGGATGCGAGTAGTAGAACGCGGTATAGAGCGGGTCGGGCGTGAGCGTCGACGCGTTGTCCTCGTAGAGTTTCACGAGCGCGTTGACGAGATGCTGCGCGTCGGTTTGCGTGGCGGCGAACGCGTCGGCTTCGAATTCATGCTTGCGCGACGAGAGGCTGCCAAGCGGCGTGACGAAGAACAGGAACACGGGCACGGCGAGGAAGAACAGCACGAGCGCGAGCCCCTCGTTGCCGCCGAGGAGCGACGGCCGCACGCCGAGGCCTTCATAGAACCACACGCGCTGCGAGAGCCAGCCGAGCAGGGCGAGCAGCGCGAGGCTGATCGCGAACGTGACGACCATGCGCTTGATCACGTGACGGCGCTTGAAGTGCCCGAGTTCGTGCGCAAGCACGGCCTCGATCTCGCTGCCGGAGAGGCGTGCGAGCAGCGTGTCGAAGAACACGATTCGCTTGGCGGCGCCAAAGCCCGTGAAATAGGCGTTGCCGTGCGCGGAGCGGCGGCTGCCGTCCATCACGAAGAGGCCCTTGGCTGCGAAGCCGCAGCGCTGCATGAGCGCCTCGATGCGCGAGCGCAGGGCTTCGTCGCGCAGCGGTTCGAACTTGTTGAAAAGCGGCGCGATGAAGGTGGGGTAGAGCACCAGCACGAGCATCTGGAAGGCGACCCATACGGCCCACGTCCAGAGCCACCAGAGGCTGCCCGCCTGCTTCATGAGCCAGAGCACGACGAACAGAAGCGGAATGCCGAACGCAGCGCCAATCAGCAGCCCCTTGATGCGGTCCATGATGAAGATGCGCTTCGTCATGCGGTTAAAGCCGAAGCGCTCTTCGACCACGAACTGGCGGTAGTAGTCGAGCGGCAACTCGACGATGCCGGAAATCGCGAGCACGGCCCCGACGAGCGCGATCTGGCCGACATAGTCGCGCCCGATAGCATCCGAAATGCCGAGATCAAGCACCTGCACGCCGCCGAGCAGCGTGAGCGCGATCAGCACCACGGCGCCGAGCACGATCTCGACCATGCCGAGGCGCGTGCGCGCGACCGTGTAGTCGGCGGCGCGCTGGTGCGCGGCGAGCGGGATGGTCGCGGTGAACTGCGCGGGCACGGCACCCCGATGGGCGGCCACGAAGCGGATCTGGCGCGACGCGAGCCAGAGCTTGGTCGCGACCATGGCGAGCACGGCCACGACGAAGAGCACGCTGAAGTACAGCGCAGGGGAGGGGGACAGATTAGGCATCCAGGAAGTCCGTGGTATCTATGCGACAATTATATGTTCGCCGGCCGGGCATCGCATCCTGTCGATGCCGCGCACGCGCCGCGCCTCCAACGCTCTCCGGGTTGCCTTCATGACTGACATTACCGCTGCCGGCGCGCCGCTCATCGAGCGCACCGACATGAACCTGATCTGGCTCGATATGGAAATGACGGGGCTCGATCCCGACAACGACCGCATCATCGAGATCGCCGTGGTGGTGACGAACTCGACGCTCGACAAACTCGTGGAAGGCCCCGTGCTGGCCATCCACCAGCCGGAGTCGATGCTCGACCGCATGGATGAGTGGAACCGCAACACGCACGGCCGCTCGGGCCTCACCGAGCGCGTGCGCGCCTCGACCGTCACGGAACAAACCGCGACCGAGCAGATCATGGCATTCCTCTCGCAGTACGTGCCGCCGGGCAAGTCGCCGATGTGCGGCAACTCGATCTGTCAGGACCGCCGCTTCATGGCGCGCTGGATGCCCACGCTCGAGCGCTTTTTCCACTACCGCAACCTCGACGTGAGCACGCTCAAGGAACTGTGCCGCCGCTGGCAGCCGACCATCTACAAGGGCTTCCAGAAGCGCGCGATGCACACGGCGCTTGCCGACATCCACGAGTCGATCGACGAACTCAAGTACTACCGCGAGCACTTCCTCGTTGCGGCGCCGGGAATCGTACCCGACATGGCGTCGGGCGAGGCTGGTCCGGCGCTTTGATCCGATCGCGCAAGCAACGCCGCGGCGGCGGCTTCGTGCCGTCGTCGGTGCGTCGTGCAATATCGTAGAAGGTTGAGTATTACGCGCGCGGCGCTCGCTGCGCGTTCTTGGGCCGGAACGCCGCGACGACGTTCGGGTCGGTTTCGATATACGGGCCGCCGATCAGGTCGATGCAATACGGCACCGCAGCAAAAATGCCCGGCACCTTCACGGCGCCCTGATCGTCGCGCAGGCCTTCCAGCGTTTCCTTGATCGACTTCGGCTGCCCCGGCAGATTGATGATGAGCGCTGCGTGGTCGTCGTTTTCGCGGATCACGGCGACCTGGCGCGACAGAATGGCCGTCGGCACGAAATTCAGGCTGATCTGGCGCATCTGCTCGCCAAAGCCCGGCATTTCTTTCGTCGCCACGGCGAGCGTCGCCTCGGGCGTCACATCGCGGCGCGCGGGGCCGGTGCCGCCCGTGGTCAGCACGAGGTCGCAGCCCAGACCGTCCACGAGCGCCGTGAGCGTGGCGGAGATCGTCGCCGCGTCGTCGTGGATCAGGCGCGTTTCAGCACGCCACGGCGTTTTCAGCACGCTGCCGAGCCACTCCATCAGCGACGGAATGCCCTTGTCCTCGTAGACGCCGCTCGTCGCGCGGTCGCTGACCGATACGAGGCCGATCACGAGTTCGTCCGGGTGGCTGCGCTCAGGCTTCGTCATCTTCGCGGTCCTCGTCGGCGCGCTCGTCGTCGGCTCCTCCGGCGCCTTGCGTGCTCGTGTCCTTGATCCATTGGAACAGCTCGCGGAAGGACTTAGGCGGCCGGCTTTGCTCCTGCTCGCGGCGCGCGTTGCGGATCAGCGTGCGGCCTTCCTGCGGGTCCGCGGCGGGGTACTGGCGGATGAATTCGGTGAGTGCGGCGTCGTCCGCGAGCAGCTTGTCGCGCGTGCGCTCGATCCAGTGCAGGCGCGCCGTGGCGGCCTTGTTGACGCCACGGTGCTCGTCGAGCTTCGTGCGCAGCGCGGCGACTTCGGCTTCGGTCAGGCCGCGCATCATGCGGCCCACGTACTGGAGCTGGCGGCGCTTGCCTTCGTGGTCGGTGATGCGGCGGCACTCGTGGACGGCGTCCGCGAGGTCTTCCGTCATCGGCATGCGCTTGAGCGCGTCCTTGGGCAGATCCACGAGGGCCTGGCCGAGTTCCTGGAGCGCTTCCATGTCGCGCTTGAGCTGCGATTTGCTCGGGCGATCGTAGCCGTTGTCGTCCGGTTCGGCGACAGCGTCGTTCATCGGTTGAATGCGGGTTTTGCGTTTCATGGGGCGTATTGTAGCGTGCTCGGCTCGCGCGCTCGGGCTGGAAGGCGGTGCCTGCGGCCGGATGCCCGCGCGAAGGTTGGGGCGAACCGGTGCGACGGCGGATGAGAAGCGCGAGGCGCCGAAAGCGCCTGTGATGCGTGTTCACATACCTTGCTATGATCGCGGGATGCGCTTTCCGAACGCTGCGCGTTCCGAAGCACCCGAATCGACACCAGCGAAACACGACATCAGCGGGCCGCATCGGCCCAGAACCGGACCGTAACGACAATGGCAGACATCGAAGCCCGGCAACGCTTTTTCCCGCACACCCAGGACGAGCTGAAGGAGATCGCGTCCGATATCCTTCGGCACGCCAGCGCGCTCGGCGCGAGCGACGCCGCGACCGAGATCTCCGAAGGCGACGGCTTGTCCGTCTCGGTGCGCCGCGGCGAGGTCGAGACCATCGAGCACAACCGCGACAAGATGGTCGGCGTGACCGTCTATATCGGCAACAAGCGCGGCAACGCGAGCACCTCCGACTTTTCGCCGCAGGCGCTCAAGGACACGGTGGCGGCCGCGTACAACATCGCGCGCTTCACCGCCGACGACGACTGCGCGGGCCTCGCCGAGCGCGAGTTGCTCGAAACCGCGCCGCGCGACCTCGACCTTTACCACCCGTGGAATCTCTCGGCTGACGAGGCCGTGGAAATCGCGCGCCGCGCCGAAGATGCGGCGTTCGCCGTCGATCCGCGCGTGAAGAACTCCGAAGGCGCGAGCGTGTCGGCGCAGCATTCGCAGTTCGTGCTCGCCACCTCGGGCGGCTTCATTCACGGCTATCCGTACTCGCGCCACTACGTTTCGTGTGCGCCCATCGCCGGCGTTGGCCGCAACATGCAGCGCGACGACTGGTACACCTCGCGGCGCAGCGCGGCCGAGCTGGCCTCGCCCGAAGCCGTTGGGCGCTATGCGGCCGAGCGTGCGCTCTCGCGCCTGAACGCGCGCAGCCTCGACACGCGCAAGGTGCCCGTGCTGTTCGAGGCGCCGCTCGCCGCGGGCCTGCTCGGCGCATTCGTGCAGGCCGTGAGCGGCGGCGCGCTGTATCGCAAGACGTCGTTCCTCGTCGACAGCCTTGGCAAGCCGGTGTTCGCGCCGCACATCCAGATCGTCGAGGACCCGCATGTGCCGCGCGCGGCCGGCAGCGCGCCGTTCGACGAAGAGGGCGTGCGCACCCAGCGACGCGAAGTCGTGAAGGACGGCATCGTGCAGGGCTATTTCCTCTCGTCGTATTCGGCGCGCAAGCTCGGCATGCAGACCACGGGCAACGCCGGCGGTTCGCACAACCTGCAGTTCCAGAGTTCGCTCACGCAGCCGGAGGATGACTTCGAAGAGATGCTCAGGAAGCTCGGCACGGGCCTCTTGCTGACCGAACTGATGGGGCAGGGCGTGAACTTCGTGACGGGCGATTATTCGCGCGGCGCGTCGGGCTTCTGGGTGGAGAACGGCAAGATCCAGTACCCGGTGGAGGAAATCACGGTGGCTTCGACGCTGCAGGAGATGTTCCACCACATCGTCGCCGTGGGCGCGGATACGCTCGCGCGCGGCACGCGTCAAACCGGCTCGGTGCTGATCGAGCGGATGACGGTGGCGGGGCAGTAAGCGGTTCTTCCGCAGGCTCGATGAACAACGGCACGCCTTGGCGTGCCGTTTT